>JAFQQU010000317.1 GCA_017410445.1 Clostridia bacterium
ATCGCCGCCGATCCCAATCCCGAAAAACGGGAACGCGCGCTGCAGCTGGGCGCTGATTACGCGCTCGATCCGCTCGCGCCCGATTTCGCCGCCGAAGTCAAACGGCTCACCCGCGGCGGCGCGCATGTCGCCATCGAGGTCACCGGCATCGGCAAGGGTCTGGACGGCGCGCTCGACTGCATGCGGAAATTTGGCCGCGTCGCTCTTCTGGGCTGCACGCGCCATTCGGATTTCACCATCGACTACTACAGAAAAGTGCACGGCCCCGGCATCTCCCTGATCGGCGCGCATACGAACGCCCGGCCGACCGATGAATCCTCTTCCGGACTCTGGACCACGCGCGACGACATCATCGCCCAGCTCAATCTTATCTCGCTGGGCCGGATGAACGTCATCGATCTCATCCAGGAGGTGCATTCTCCCCTCCAGTGCACCGAAATCTACCGACGCCTCTGTGAAGAAAAGTCCTTCCCCGTCGTACAGTTTGATTGGAGTGATATGGAATGAAGCCCGTAAAGGTCGCTCAGATCGGCGCTTATCACGATCATGCCGTCCCCGCCTTCCGTTCCCTGCTCAAGCAAAAGGATGTTTTTGACTTCATCGGCTTTGCGGAAGTCCCTTCCCCCGCTCCCAATCCGATTCTTTCCCCGGCCAACGCCGCAGAATGCGCACAGGTTCCGCAGTATACCATCGAGGAACTGCTCGCCATGGACGATCTGGAAGCGGTCGTCATTGAATGCGAAGAGGAAAAAGCCACAGCTGTCGCCCTGCCCTTTGCCAAAAAGGGCGTCGCCGTCTACATGGACAAGCCGGGCAGCCAGAACATCGCTCTGTTCGAAGAGCTGATTTCCGTCGTTCAGGAAAAGAACCTTCCCTTCCAGATGGGCTATATGTATCGCTATAATCCCTCCGTGCTGCATCTTCACGAATTGATCCGCCGCGGCGAGCTGGGAGAAATCTTCTCCGTGGAAGCGCACATGGACTGCTTCCACAAGCCCGGAAAGCGTCAGTGGCTGGACAAGCACAAGGGCGGCATGATGTATTTCCTCGGCTGCCACCTGATCGACGCCATCTACCGGATTCAGGGCGAGCCCGAAGAAGTCATTCCGATGAACATGTCTACCGGAATCGACGGCGTCACCGCCGAGGACTACGGCTTCTGCGTCCTCAGATACAAAAACGGCGTTTCCTTCGCCAAGACCTGCGCCTGCGAGGTCAATGGTTTCCTCCGCCGTCAGCTGGTCGTCACCGGCACGAAAGGGACCTATGTCATCGAGCCCTGGGAAGCGCTGAAGGACGGCGCTCAGTACTCGCCCTCCCGCTTTGCGCCCCTGACCGATCACGTCCATTCCTGGGGAAAGGACGCCTCTGTTCCGCTCGATTTCGGCCCGTACGACCGCTACGACGCCATGATGCGCGACTTCGCCGAGATCGTCCGCGGCAAGGAAAACCCCTACACGCCCGAATACGAGCTGAATCTTTTCAAGCTGGTCATGAAATGCTGCGGCTATACCGAACCCGCCGCTTCCGCCAAGGAGGATTGATGTTTTTATGAAAGCCGTTCTCATTCAGCAGGATCAGTCCCTCATCTGGGCCGATGTACCGGACCCGGTTATCCAGCCTGACGAAGTGCTCGTCAGAATCGAATATGCCGCGCTCAACCGGGCCGACCTCATGCAGCGTGAAGGCAAATATCCGCCGCCTCCCGGCTGCCCCGAATGGATGGGGCTCGAAATCTCCGGCGAAATCGCCTCCATGGGCCCGGATGCGCAGAAGGATTCCTCCTTCAAAATCGGCGACAAGGTATGCGCGCTGCTGGGCGGCGGAGGCTATGCGGAGTTCGTCTCCGTACGCTACGACATGCTCATGCCCATCCCGGAAAACTGCTCCATGATCGAAGCCGCCGCCATGCCTGAGGCCTTCGCAACCGCCTATCTCAATATGTTCATCGAAGGACAGATTCAGCCGGGCGACACGCTGCTGGTCACCGCCGGCGCAAGCGGTCTGGCCAGCGTCATGATCCGCATGGCCAAGGCGTTCGGCATCCGCGTCATCACCACTGTCCGGAAGGATCATCAGGTGGAGGCCATCCGCCCGCTCGGCGCAGACCTCATCGTGAACACCTCGAAAGAGGATCTGGCCGAAGTGCTGCGAGCGCAGCTGGACGCCGGAACGCCCGTCATTGTCGCTATCGACTGTCTGGGCGGCGAAATCATGGGCAGATGCCTTCCCTATCTGGCCCGCGGCGGCCGCTGGATCATGATCGCCACTCTCGCCGGCGACCCGACGACGGTTGATCTCAGGAATGTATACGTTCGCGGCATCCGCATCATCGGAAGCACGCTGCGCTCCCGCGCGCCTGAGGTCAAGGTACAGATTCTGAAGAGCCTCGTTCGCGACGTCTGGCCCAAAGCCGCCGCCGGGCTCGTCCGCCCCACCGTCTGCAAGGTGCTCCCCATCACTCAGGCGGAAGAAGCGCACGCCCTGCTGTATAACGGTCAGAATATCGGCAAAGTCGTTCTGAAGGTCAACTGACGCATAAAAAACCGCTCCTCCGCGCAAACTGCGTGGGCCGATGCTGCATAGTATGAAATGCAAGGCCCAATCTGCCCGGAAGGAGTGACCCGAATGGATCGAAAATATCCGGTTCCCATCAGCGATTACTATAATCTCGAACGGCCTGTTTCCAATACCGACATGACCGGCCTGATTCCCGCCGCCGTTGAAGACGAAGAAGAGGCCGACGCCTACGAGGAGCTTTATCCTGTCCACCGTCAGAAGCCCATCCGCTCCGACGTTCAGTAGGATTTCTCCCGCAAGCCCCGCCGGATACATATCTCTGTCCGGCCCGGAGGAAGCTATCCGTTTATCCCAGCAGAATATCGGACCCTGATCATGCAGAAGGCAAACAGGAGGCAATGCAGCGTCGCGCTGTATCGCCTCCTGTCTCTATATTCATTCCTTGCAGACGTCCACCCAGCCGGTGCATTCTGAATACTTCTCCAGCTCCTCAATCGTCAGTTCGATTGCACTGCTGCTGCTTCCGCAGGCCGGGAACACCGTCTCAAACCGTTTCAGCGACTCATCCAGATACACCTCCACGCCCTCGTTCACCGCAAACGGGCAAACGCCGCCTACCGCATGGCCGATTTCCTTTTCCGCTTCCTCATGGCTCAGCATTTTCGCCTTCGTATGAAACCGCGCTTTATACTTCGCGTTGTCAATCCGCGCATCTCCCGCCGCGACGATCAGAATACATGCTTCTCCCACCCGGAACGACAGTGTTTTGGCAATCCGGCAAGGCTCACAGTTCAGCGCCTTTGCCGCCAGCTCAACCGTCGCGCTGGATACTTCAAACTCCATTACCCGGTGCTCCATGTTTCTGTCCCTGAAGTATTTTCTGACCCGTTCAATCGACATGATCCCTCACGCTCCACGCCTTTTTCCCATCATTATACAAAGAATATCCCATTCTTAGGTTAAATCTTCAGTTATTCCAAACTATATTCACATTTATTTCCATTTTGCTTGATTTAGACACATTTCTGTAATATACTGTTGAAAAGGCTACCATGGAGGTGAATATATGTCAGAATCAAACAGCAAAAAACTGCTGCGCGGGCTGGCCGCTTTGGTCTGCTCGGCGTTCCTGCTGACGCCGTTCTCCGACGCATCCGCGGCGACCATCGAATACACCGTCACCGCAAGCAGGGTAAATATCCGCGAAAAGGCAACGACCTCATCCGATATCCTGACCGTCGTCCGTCAGGGACAGACGCTCACGCTCGTCTCTTCCTCCGGGGACGGCTGGCTGAAGGTCAACACCGCCAAAGGCGAAGGCTATCTGTCCGAGGAATACGTATGTCTGACCGCTTTGACCGGTACCGGCGCGAAGGCTGCCGTTCTAGCCGAAAAGCTCAACATCCGCTCGGATACGTCGACTTCCAGCCGCATCATCGCAGTTGTCCGCAAAAACACTTCGCTCGATGTGCTGGCACTGACCGACGGCTGGCTGCAGGTATCCTATAACGGACAGACCGGCTATGTCAGCCCCGAATTCGTCGCTCTGACGCCCGGTACGGAATCAGCCGCAACGCCTGCTCCTCAGCCCACCGCCGCACCCGCCCCGCTGCCCACCGCGACTGCTCGGCCGGACGAAGACAGCACGGTTCTCAAGAAGGGTTCCACCGGCGCTGCAGTCGTCGCGCTTCAGCAGAAGCTGATCATCCTCGGCTATCTCACCGGCTACGCGGACGGCGTCTTCGGAAACGATACCGTGAGCGCCGTCAAGGCGTTCCAGCGCGACGAAGGCCTCACCGCGGACGGCACAGTCGGCGCATCCACGCTTGCCGCCCTCGACATTGCCGCCGCAACGCCCACGCCCAAGCCCACCGCAACTGCAACGCCTGCCCCCACGCACACCCGGACGCTCAAAAAGGGCGATAAGGGCGACGACGTCATGGCGCTTCAGGAAAAGCTGATCGCGCTGGGCTATCTCTCCGGAAAGGCGGACGGTATTTTCGGCAGCGACACCCGCGATGCAGTCAAGGCGTTCCAGCGCAACGAAGGCATGGACGACGACGGCGTCGCCGGGCCCTCCACGCTGGCTGCGCTCTCCGCCGTGGTGATTGCGCCTTCCGACCCCAGCCAGCCCGAAAACAGCGCGCCTATAACAAGCACGCTTCTGAAAAAAGGCAGCCGCGGGGACGATGTAAAGGCCCTTCAGCAGAAGCTGATCTCCCTCGGCTATCTCACCGGTACGGCGGACGGCTATTACGGCGATCAGACCGTATCTGCAGTCAAGGCCTTCCAGCGCGATAAGGACCTGACCGTCGACGGCATCGCAGGAACCTCTACGCTGGCCGCCATCAACGCCGCATCGGGAACATCCACCCCCTCCAATCCCACCGGCGCGTCGCTTCTCAAATACGGCGATAAAGGCGACGCCGTCATGGCGCTTCAGACCCGCCTCAAGGAGCTCGGATACTTCAACGGCAGTATCGGCGGCAACTTCGGCTCCCTCACACGCGACGCTGTCAAGGCCTTCCAGACAGCCGCAGGCCTCACCGCCGACGGCATGGCCGGAGAGGATACGCTCAACGCCCTCTACGCCGCAGACGCGCCCTCCAACAACGCGACCACCCTGCGCATCGGCGACAGCGGAGACGCCGTCATAGAAATGCAGACGCGCCTCAAGTCCCTCGGCTATCTCACCGGCTCCATCGACGGCGATTTCGGCACCTCCACTCAGGCTGCTGTCATGGCCTTCCAGACCGCCGCAGGGCTCACTTCCGATGGCATCGCAGGTCCGACGACGCTTAACGCGCTCTTCAGCGATAATGCGCCCACGGCGCCGGTTCCCTCGGTGCCCGGCGCGGACGATAGCTCCGGTCTCTCGCCTGTGGCCAACAAAATCATCGAGACTGCCAAAAAGTATCTCGGCTGCAAATACGTCTATGCCTGTGAGGATCCGCCATACTTTGATTGCTCCGGTCTGACGCAGTATGTATTCAAGCAGTACGGCTACTCGCTGCTCAGAACCGCCTATCAGCAAGGATACAACGACAAGTATCAGAAGCTGACCATGAGCCAGCTGAAAACGGGCGATCTGGTCTTCTTCAACACCAACCTGACTGACGGCGACCTGTGCGACCACACCGGTATCTACATCGGAAACGGCGACTTTATCCACGCCAGCTCCTCTGCCGGAAAGGTCATCATCAGCAACCTCAACACCGGCTACTACAACCAGCGGTTCTCCTGGGGCCGCAGAATCCTCGATCAGTAAAACACCAAAGGACGGGAACGCCATCTCCGGCGTTCCCGTCCTTCTTCTATTCTCTTAGTCTCCAAACAGCGCGCTCCACGTCATCGGGCCGCACTGTCCGTCCGCATCCAGCCCCTTTGCGGTCTGGAAGGCCTTCAGCGCGGTTTCCGTTTTTCCGCCGAAGAATCCGTTGTATTCACTGTTCAGATAGCCCAGCTCGCTCAGCCGCTCCTGCATCAGCAGCACGTCGTGCAGATAATCGCCGCGCTTCAGTATCTGATCAAACCGCTCATACGGCATGAGCGGCATAGGCCCGCTCTGCTCCGTCAGTTCGGTCTGCTCGTTGTCCTCGAGACCGAACATATCGTTGAGCGTCACCATATCATATCCTGCCCGGTACAGCCGCGGCACCAGCTCCTCAATTACCTCAAGATCCTGATTGGTCGTATGGAACAGGATAATGTCGCCCGGCTTCAGGTTGCGCATCAGCGCGTCAGCCGTGTTGTTGCTGCCCACCTGAGACCAGTATGCAATGCCCGAATACCCCATCTGACGCATATAGGCATGCGTGCGCTGATCATACTTGTTATCGCCGCCGCGCGGACGCAGGAAATGCATCTGATAATTCACGCCCAGCGCCTGACTGACCTCGTAATTCTGCTGCCAGATCTGATAAGCCAATTCCTCGTCCGTCTCCGCATAAAGGCCCTTATGGGACTGAGTATGGTTCTCGATTTCAAAGCCCTTATCCAGCGCCCTGCGCAGCGTCGGCCCGAGGAAGGTGACATTCTCGCCGATCGGGAAGATGGTCGCCTCACCGCCGTATTCGTCGATCAGATCAATCATTTTGCGCAGGTTCGCCGCCTGATTGCAGTCGTCAATTGTCAGCGCGACGATCTTCCGATCCGTTTCCCTTCCATTGCAGACCGGAAGGAATCCTTCAATTTCATCCGGATACACGCCGAGCAGCGTCGGAACCGGCCTGACTGTCGGAACAGCCGTGGGTTCCGCCGTCGGTACGGGCGTCGGAACTTCGGTCGGTTTCGGAGTCGGCTGTCTGGTCGGCTGCTGCGTAGGCGCATCGGTAGGCCGTGCTGTAGGCTCCGCCGTCGCCGTTGCAATCGGATTGGCCGGCGCCGAACCGGATACCGCCTGATCGTTCGTCCGGCTGATCCAGATGATTTCAAGCACCAGCAGCAGGCAAACCGCCATAAACATCCAAAGCAGCGCCTTCCCCTGACTCCTCTTTTTTCTTCTCTTTGCAGGTTTCTTGCCCATTTCTATTCCCCTCTTTTGTAATCAGCGTTTTCCAATACTTGGACGAACGCATTTCGCCTCATGTTCACCATATTTCGACAACAATCAAAAGAAATCCTTTACTGATTCAATCTCAGCGGGTATAATATATTTATCAAAACCCTTTTCATCATGAAAGGAGTATTTACTATGGCCAAATTCAGCATGACTCAGATGACCGGCGTCATTCCCGCCATGATCACTCTGTTCGACGAGCACGAAAATGTAGACGTACAGCGTACCCGCGATATGGTCGAGTTCCTCATCGGGCGCGGCGCAGACGGCCTGTATCTGACCGGCAGCACCGGCGAAGGCTTCCTCATGGATCACGAAGAGCGCAAGCTGGTCGTTGAAACGGTCGTCAATCAGGTCGCCGGCCGCATCCCCGTCATTGTCCACGTCGGTGATATCGGCACCCGCAAGTCCATTCAGCTGGCTCAGCACGCCGAAGCTGCCGGCGCAGACGCCGTCTCCTCCGTGCCCCCGTTCTACTGGAAATTCTCGAACGACGATATCTTCAACTACTACAAGGACATTTCTGAATCCACTTCCCTGCCCATGGTCATCTATTCCGTACCGCTGGCCGGTTCCATGGGCATGGATCTGATTAAGCGCATCGCTCAGCTGCCGAACGTCAAGGGCCTCAAGTTCACCGGCCGTGAGCATGACCAGATGGCCTGCCTGAAGCAGGATCTTGGCGAAGACTTCATCATCTACTCCGGCTGCGACGAAATGGCCATGTCCGGCCTGGCAGTCGGCGCAGACGGCATCATCGGCTCTTTCTATAACGTCATGCCCGAGCTGTTCAAGAAGATCTTCGCCGCCGTCAAGGGCAACGACATCAAGTCCGCCCGCCGTCTCCAGCAGATCGGCACCGAAATCATCCTCGAATGCGTCAAATACGACTACCTTGCTCTCATGCGCAACATGATCATGTGGCAGGGCGTGGACGCCGGCTATTCCCGCCGTCCCTTCCGCAATTACAAGGACAGTGAGCTCGACGCCCTCAAGGCTTATCTGCTCTCCATTCGTGAGAAATATAACGTAACGGATGAGGAAGTCCGCTTCTTCTCCGGTCTGCGCTGATCACGCTTTCTCTCCCGAGGCATACTGCTTCGGGAGTTTTTTCTATATGCACGCAATACACTGCCGCTTTCCCCCTTTCCAAAACTCGTCCGCATTTTCCGCGATACATATGCGGTTCACGGCATAGTCTCCAATGCCAAACCAAATCTCTGACTCATCTGTGTCCGCCGCCTGATGGCCAAAGAAAGAGCTCTGAATTCCCTGTCCGCCGGCGTCCCCGTGACGTCGGTTTTCCATATAAAATCAGCGGAGGACCGAAGTCCCCCGCCGTTTTTGTATCGGGAATATTCTGTTTACAGACCCAGCTGCTTGCGGTAGCCGTCCAGCTCGGGTTCGTTGCCGTAGACGAAGTGGCCGGGAGTGATCTCGGTCCAGATCGGCTTATCGGTACGATAATCATGCTGAGAGGGATCGTATACCATCAGCTTCTTGCTGCGCTCGATGTAAGGATTCGGATTCGGCACAGCAGACAGCAGAGCGCGGGTGTAGGGATGCAGCGGATTCCTGAACAGCTCCTCGGATTCCGCCAACTCTACGATGCGTCCCTTGTGGATAACCGCGATGCGGTCGGAAATGAAGCGTACGACCGACAGATCGTGAGCAATAAACAGATAGGTCAGGCCTCTCTTCTGCTTCAGCTCGTTCAGCAGGTTCAGAACCTGAGCGCGGATGGAAACGTCCAGCGCGGAGATCGGCTCGTCGGCAACGATGAACTCGGGTTCCATGATCAGCGAACGGGCAATACCGATGCGCTGACGCTGACCGCCGGAGAACTCGTGCGGGAAGCGGCTGGAGAACTCGGGCAGCAGGCCGACTTCTTCCAGAGCCTTCTGTACCTTCGCTTCTCTGTCCGCATCATCCGTGTACAGATGATGGTTCTGGATACCTTCGGAAACGATATAGTCAACCTTCGCGCGCTCGTTCAGCGAAGCCATGGGATCCTGGAAGATCATCTGGCAGCTGCGGATCACTTCAAGATCCAGATCCTTGGAAATCTTGCCGTTGATCTTGCGGCCCTTGTACAGGATTTCGCCGCCCGTTACCGGGTTGATGCGAACCAGCGCACGGCCGATGGTGGTCTTGCCCGAGCCGGACTCGCCGACCAGCGAGAAAGTCTCGCCGCGGTAAATCTCGAAGTTGACGTCGTTAACGGCGACAAACTTCTTGCGGCCGCTGCCGAAAGTAACCTGCAGATTCTTGACCTCGATCAGGGTCTCGCGGTTCGGATCTTCATGGGGATGAGAGATATTGACCGGCTGAGCGCTTCCGTCGAGATGCTGACGGCTCAGCTTGCGGATAGTGTCGGGCTGCTGTATCTGCGGCGCGCGCGGGTCCAGCATCCAGGTCTTGGCCTGATGGGTCGGCGTGACGTCGAACAGCGGCGGCTCCTCAAGGAAGTCGATGTTCAGCGCCTTGCGGTTGCGGGGCGCGAACGAATCGCCGACGACCTTGTGGAACAGATTGGGCGGCGTGCCGTCGATAGCGGGCAGCTTCTCGCCCTTGACGCCCAGCTGCGGCAGAGCGCTCAGCAGCGCCCAGCTGTAGGGATGCCATGCATCGAAGAAGATTTCATTGACCATACCGATCTCAACGATCTGGCCGGCATACATAACCGCAACGCGATCGGCAACATTGGCAACGACGCCCAGGTCGTGCGTAATGTAGATGATCGTCATGCCGTACTCCTTCTGGAGCTTGCGGATCAGATCGAGGATCTGCGCCTGAATGGTAACGTCCAGCGCAGTGGTCGGTTCGTCGCAGATCAGGATCTGCGGACGGCAGGCAACGGCAATCGCGATAACAACGCGCTGACGCATGCCGCCAGAGAACTCATGGGGATACTGATTGTAGCGGCGCTCGGCGTCCGGAATGCCTACCAGCTCCAGCATGCGGATCGCTTCCTGCTTGGCAGCGTTGCCGCGCATGCCCTGATGCAGCTCAATCGCTTCACGGATCTGAACACCGATCTTCTTCAGCGGGTTCAGGCTGGTCATCGGGTCCTGAGTGACCATCGCGATCTTGCGGAGCGTGCAGAACAGATCCTGAGTCAGGATCCTATCCTTGTTGCCAAAGACGTCGAGGTTCAGTTCACCCTGCGCGGCCAGAAGCTGAC
>JAFQQU010000318.1 GCA_017410445.1 Clostridia bacterium
ATTCAAATGATCAAAAATGGAACCAATCCCTTTTTGTCAGGGAGCTTGAGACCGGCTACGTCGTCCTCGGAGATCATCAGCATTTCAGAGGATATACCCTCTTCCTCTGTAAAGAGCACAAGACTGAACTCTTTCAGCTCGATCACGACGTGAAGATGAAATTTCTCGAAGAAATGTCTCTCGCCGCGGAAGCCGCAGCCCAGGCCTTTCACGCCGAAAAAATGAACTACGAACTGCTCGGAAACGGAGATTCTCACCTTCACTGGCACCTCTTCCCCCGCATTCCCGGCGACCTCGGAGAATACGGCGACAAAGGCCCGGTGTGGTGGTATCCGAAAGAGAAGATGTATGCGGATGGCTGCCGGCCGTCCGAAGAAGAACTGACCGAAATGAAAACTACTCTTCTTGCGGAACTCGGCGAACTGATCTGACCCCAATATACATAAAGAAAGACAGGTTTTCACGCCTGTCTTTCTTTATGTATGCACTTTTTACTTCACGCAAGCCATACCGGCCTCAATCGCCTTGCGGTTGAGCGGAATGAGCTTTTCCTTGGCTGGGCCCAACTTGTGGCGCAGCGCCTCGATCAGGGTATCGACCGAGAACACGCCCACCGCCGCGCTGTACGCGCCCAGCATGACCATGTTGCCGACGCGGGCGTTGCCCAGCTCGGCCGCGATGTCGTTGACGGGAACCTTGACGACCTTGATATCGGTGCGCTTGGGCTCGACGTCGATCAGGGAGCTGTTCATCAGCAGGGTGCCGCCGGGCACGATGCTGGTTTCGAACTTCTCCATCGCAGGACGGTTCATCGCGATGACCGCGGTAGCGTCCTCAACCTTGGGAGAACCGACCGGCTGGTCGGAGATCACTACGGAGCAGTTCGCGGAGCCGCCGCGCATTTCGGGGCCGTAGGCAGGCATCCAGGATACTTCCTTGCCCTCCAGCATGCCGGAGTAGGCCAGAAGCTGGCCGATGAGCAGAACGCCCTGTCCGCCGAAACCGGCAATAATCAGCTGCTGATCCATTACAGGCCAACCTCCTTCTTTACGCCCAGCGGATACTGCGGGATCATGTTCTCCTGCAGCCACTTGAGCGCTTCTTCGGGATTCATGCCCCAGTTGGTGGGACAGGTGGACAGAACCTCGACCATCGAGAAGCCCTTGCCCGCCAGCTGATATTCAAACGCCTTCTTGATCGCCTTCTTGGCGTTCATGATGGCCTTGACGTCGTGTACGGATACGCGCTCGATGTACGCCGGGCCGTCGAGGGTCGCCAGCATTTCGGATACGCGGACCGGGAAGCCGTTGCGCTCGATGCTGCGGCCGGCCGGGGACGTCGTGGTCTTCTGGCCCAGCAGCGTGGTCGGGGCCATCTGGCCGCCGGTCATGCCGTAAATGGCGTTGTTTACGAAGATGGTGGTGATCTTCTCGCCGCGGGTGGCCGCGTGGACGATCTCCGCCGCGCCGATGGAGGCCAGGTCGCCGTCGCCCTGATAGGTGAAGACGATCTTGTCGGGCTGGGCGCGCTTGATGCCGGTGGCAACCGCCGGCGCACGGCCGTGAGCCGCCTCATACATGTCGCAGTTGAAGTAATTATACGCAAATACCGCGCAGCCGACCGGCGCAACGCCGATGGTGCGGCCTTCGCCGTTCAGCTCGTCCAGCGCCTCGGCGACCAGACGATGAATGATGCCGTGGGTGCAGCCGGGGCAGTAGTGCAGCGGCACATCGCGGAGCATTTTCGGTCTTTCGAATACAACTGCCATTACAACCCCTCCTTTGCGGAAACAATCTGTTCGTAGATTTCGCGAACGCCCGGAACCATGCCGCCGGTGCGTCCGAAGAAGCTGACCTGAGCCGCTCCGTTCACCGCCAGACGGACGTCCTGAACCATCTGGCCCATGGACATCTCAACGGAGATGAAGTGCTTTACGTGCTTGGCAGCCTCGGCGATCGTGTCGCTCGGGAAGGGCCACAGCGTGATCGGACGGATCAGGCCGACCTTGATGCCCTCTTCGCGGGCGCGGCGGACAGCCGTCAGCGCAATGCGGGCGGTCGTGCCGTAAGCGACGATGGCGATTTCAGCGTCGTCCATCATCTCGGTGGCGACCATGGTCTCGTTCCTGGTGATCTCGGCGTAGCGGCCGAAGAGCATTTCGTTGTGCTTTTCGCATACGTCGGGCTCGATGTACAGCGAATTGATGATGGCGCGGTCTCGGCCGCAGCCTTCCTTCCACTCGCCGGTCGCCGCCCAGGTCTTCTCGGGCAGCTTGCGGGGCTGATATACCGGCATTTCAACCGGTTCCATCATCTGACCGATGATGCCGTCGCCCAGCAGCATGACGGGCGTGCGGTACTGATCTGCAATGTCAAACGCGCGCTGAGTCAGTTCGACCGCTTCCTGAACAGAGGCGGGAGCCAGAACAGGCATGTAGTAATCGCCGTGTCCGCCGCCGCGGGTGGCCTGGAAGTAGTCGGACTGCGCCGGCTGGATAGAACCCAGACCGGGGCCGCCGCGAACAATGTTCACGATAACGCAGGGCAGCTGCGCGCCGACAATATAGCTGATGCCTTCCTGCTTCAGGGAGATTCCGGGGCTGGAGGAGCTGGTCATGACACGGGCGCCGGTACCGGCAGCGCCGTATACCATGTTGATCGCCGCGACTTCGCTC
>JAFQQU010000319.1 GCA_017410445.1 Clostridia bacterium
ACCTGATAGATGGGCGGCAGGTCCTCGATGACGGACGTGCGGCCGCGCTGAATGGGGCTGCCGTAGGCCGCATGGAATACATAGCGGTTCTTGTCAGGCTGCGCGGTCAGGCGGGTGCGTCCGGCGCTGGGCAGGGTCACGCTGTAGCGGGGCGTGTAGATCAGCTTCAGCGCGCGGATGAGCATCTCGCGGAAGAGCTGCGCGCCGTCGTTTTTATACATCGAGCACAGCGGATGCGCGAAGTAAACGACGCTGCCCTTGCGGACGGCGGCAGGCGTGGCGGCGGCGTCCGGCTGATAGGGCGTGTTCATATGAGAGCAGTAGTGCGCATAGGTGCGGTCAAAGTACGGCGGATAGAGCGCGGCAATCGCTTCGCCGTCGGTCAGCTCGATGGTCTGAGCGCCCTGATAGCAGAGGAAGGGGGCGTTGCCGAAGGGCAGCTTGATGCACTCGCCGGCGCACAGATAATCCTGACGGTAGCGGGCTTCGCCGATGTACTTTGCGCCCGTATCGATCTGGAAGCGGCCGTTCCTGATGCCGCTCATGCCGGTCATGAGCACCGCGCCGCCTTTGTCTGCGAACTGCTGAATGCGGGCAGCCTCTTCGTCGGACAGCTCCACGCAGTCCGGCAGGACGAGCGCGCTGAATCGGCTCAGGTCGTCGCAGGGCATGGCGATTTCAAAGTCGATATGGCTTTCAAGGAGCATTGCGTGAAGGCCTTCGTCTGCAGCCTTTCTGCCGCCCAGATAGACGCCCAGATCAGCGGTGGAGGAGGCGGGATAGACCCACGGCTCGATCTTTTCAAGCGCGCGGTAGGCATGGCCGATGAGCTTATAGGTCTCCATGTCCATAGCGCCGTGCGGCGGCATCTGATCGCCGATGCTGCACTTCGCGCCGTACATGGCCATGAGCAGCACTTCGTATTTCAGCGCATCGGGGTTCTTGTAGCCGCCGAACTCGCCCCAGGTGGTATGGAATTTGCCGGTCATGCCGAGGTATTCCATATCGTAGCGGCTCATGAAGCTGGCGCGCGGGGGCATCTTGTTGTAGCCGCCCCACGCGGTGGGCAGGTCTTCCATCTCGATATGAGTATGGGAAGCATGGTATTCGGGACGGTAGATGTCCGCGCCGCCGTTGAAGAAGATGGTCGCCTCGGGATGCTTGGCGTGTAGAATATCGGAGCACTTCTTCATGAACTCCAGATGCTTCATGCGGTAGTATTCCTGAGCTTCTTCTTCGTTGTCGGGATTCATGCCCAGCTCCTTCATGCCCTTGATGCAGTTCGGGCAGTAGCAGGCGCGGCCCATGAAGATGATGTCGTAGAACAGGCCGTCGACAACCGGATAACGGTCAACGACTTCCTGAGTGATGTCGTAAATGTGCTGTGCATAGTCGCCGGTCAGGCAGAGATCCCACCAGGAGCAGTCCGGACGGGGATCGTCGGGCGCGGCGTTGGCGTCCACGTGCATATCCAGGGGATTGCCGTCCTTGTCGAGCATCCGCCATTCGGGATGCTGCTCGGCGTCGAGCGCACACCAGCCGCCGGTAATATAGATGGGCGCGGCAACGCCGATTTCGTGCGCGGCGTCGACCATTGCGCCGGTGAGGTCGAAGGAAGGATCCATGGTCGGATGAATGCTGCCGACCTTCGTCGGATAATAGCAATAACCATGGTGACACTTGGCAAATACGGTGATGGAGTTCAGATTGCCCTCTTTAAGCGCAGCCTGAAACTGCTTTTTGTCAAACTGGCTTCCGACGCCGGGAATCAGCGGGGAAGTGTGGAAATCCAGATGAACCTGACGGCTCGGCATTTTTCGCATTTGATATACCTCCCTGGATGAATGATTTGATCTTTGATTATTGTAGCAGAAGACGGAGAAACGGACAAGTGCAAATTGTCGTAAAAGAGCAGAAGATCGGGCGAAAGGATGTCAATGATTTAATTTGATCGACGCGTGCATCGGTGCTATAATATAATAAGGAAAATACGGGTGTTTGCCCGTTGGTCAAAATGATATGCCTTCCGGCTATAACGGCTGATGAGGAGTGTAAGAATGAATATTCTTGTTGTCAACGGAAGCCCCAAAGGGCAGTACAGCATTACGCTGCAGACGATCAGATACATTGAAACGCTGTATCCTGAGCATACATTTGAAGTTTTGAACGCGGGCGCTCAGATCAAGGCGCTTGAAAAGGATTTTTCCTCCGCAGTTCAGGCGATGATGCGCGCCGAGCTGATGATTTTTGCCTATCCCGTGTATACGTTTATCGCGCCCAGCCAGCTCCACCGGTTCATTGAGCTGACCAAGGAGTCGGGCGTGGACTTGTCCGGAAAGTATGTCACACAGCTGACGACTTCCAAGCATTTTTACGATGTAACTGCGCACAGATACATTCAGGACAACTGTCAGGATCTGGGGATGAAGTTCATTAAAGGCCTTTCCGCCGACATGGACGACCTTCTGAAGGAACAGGGCCAGAAGGAAGCAAAAGCGTTTTTCGAGTTTGCCGTATGGAGCGTTCAGCATGACATATATGAACCGTTCCCGGTAAAGCTGCCGGCCGGCGAGCGCAAGCCCGTTCAGATTCCGCTTGTGAGCGAGGATAAATCGGGCGACGTCGTTATTCTGACCGACTGCGAACCGGAGAACCAGCAGCTTAAAGATATGATTGAGCGGTTCCGTGCGGTATTCCCCCGGAAAACACGCGTCGTCAACATCCGGGAATATCCCTTCAAGGGCGGATGTCTCGGCTGCTTCAACTGCGCCGTATCCGGGAAATGTATCTACAAGGATGGATTTGACGAGTATCTGCGAACGGTCATTCAAACGGCCCAGTCGATCGTCTATGCATTCACGATCAAGGATCACTCAATGGGCGCGGCGTTCAAAATGTATGACGACCGTCAGTTCTGCAACGGCCACCGGACCGTGACAATGGGAATGCCGGTCGGATACCTTGTCAGCGGCGATTATTCGCGGGAAATGAACCTGCAGACAATCATCGAGGGACGCGCGCAGGTGGGCCATAATTTCCTGGCCGGCGTTGCGACGGACGAGCAGGATACCGACGCAGCCATCGACCGGCTGGCGGCATCTCTCGACTATGCGCTCAAAAATCGGTATGTTCCGCCGCAGAATTTCCTCGGCATCGGCGGCATGAAGGTGTTCCGGGACCTGATCTGGATCATGCAGGGCACGATGAAGGCCGATCACAAGTTCTACAAGGCGCACGGACAGTATGATTTCCCGCAGAAGCAGTGGCCGACGATGCTCAAGATGTATCTGGTCGGCGCGATGATTTCCTCGCCGAAGATCAAGGCGAAAATGGGTAATGCTATGAACGAGGGTATGCTGATGCCGTACAAAAAGCTGCTTGAGAAAGCGGCGAAGAGCAAGTAACGAACAGCAGAAGAGGGTTGTTGAAATGCAGAAGAACAAACGTCTAAAGCTCGACTGGAAGATGATAACAATCATCATGACGCTGGCGTGGCCGACCATCCTTGAACAGGTCATGCAGACGGCGGTACAGTATATCGATACCGCCATGGTCGGCTCGCTCGGCACTCAGGCGACCGCCGCCGTCGGCGCGACCAGCACCGTTAACTGGCTGATCGGCAGCTCGGTGTCTGCGCTTGGCGTCGGTTTCCTATCGTTTATTGCCCGGGCATGCGGCGCAAACGACAGGGAAGCGGCCAGAAGATCTGTTTCGCAGGCAGTGCTGGCTGTACTGGTGGTCGGCGTGCTGTTTACAATCATTACTCTCTCTCTGAGCGGCATGGTGCCGGTATGGATGCAGGTGGCGAAGGAGATTCAGCCGCTGGCTGCCCAGTATTTCTTTATTCTGTATCTGCCGATGCTGCCGAGAGCCGCGACCATCATCTTCGGTACGGCGCTGCGTGCGGCAGGAGACACGAAGACGCCGATGAAAGTCGGCGTAGCGGTAAACCTGATCAATGTGGTGCTCAACTATCTGCTGATTTATCCGACCCGCACGATCAGCCCGTTTGGCCTGAATATTCCGATGCTCGGCGCAGGCATGGGCGTCATCGGCGCGGCGGTGGCCAGTGCGATTTCGTTTATGGTCGGCGGCATTTACATTACCGTCGTCCTCTGGCGGCATCCGCTTCTCTCGCCGAAGGGGCAGTCCATCCGGCCTGATATGGAGATTCTCCGCCCCTGTCTTAAAGTGGCGCTTCCGAATATGCTGCAGCGCTTCGGTACCTCGCTGGGCTATGTCGCCTTTGCGGCGATGATCAATTCGCTCGGCGAAATCTCCACCGCTGCGCATACCATTGCAAACACCGTCGAATCGGCATTCTACATCCCCGGATACGGCATGCAGACGGCGGCGGCGACGCTGGCGGGCAATGCATACGGTGCGAAGGATGAAAAGAGGATGCGCGACCTTGCGGCGATGTTCATCCCGATTGAGATTTTCCTGATGATTCTCTCCGGCGGCGCGCTGTTCGCTTCGGCGCCTGCGCTGATGCGCATTTTCTCCGAAAGTGAAGAGGTAATCAATCTCGGCGCGACGGTCCTGAGAATGGTTGCGGTTTCTGAGCCGTTCTACGGGTTCTCGATCATCATCGAGGGCATGATGCAGGGCGTCGGCAAAACGAGAGAGCCGTTCATCTACAATGTGGCCGGCATGTGGGGCGTCCGGATTGTCGGTACGTTCATCTGCACGCAGCTTCTGTCCTTCGGGCTGGCGTCCGCCTGGGCATGCATGATTGCGCACAATCTGCTGATTTTTGTATTGTTCATGCTCAGCTATCTGCGCGGAACATGGAATCCGCTGACCGCAGAACGACTGAAGGCTGCGTCCGCCGCCAACTGACGAGAAAGAGGGGGATACTTATGAAGAATCTTCAGAATCTGCACACGCACACCAATTACTGCGACGGCAAGGACACCCCGGAAGAGATGATTCAGACCGCTATCGATAAGGGCTTCGATTCGATCGGCTTTTCCGGCCATTCCTACATGTATTTTGCGGAAGACCATTCCATGTCTGTCGCGGGCACAGAGGAATATAAGCGCGAAATCACCACGCTGAAGGGTAAGTATGAAGGCAAGCTTGATATCTTCCTTGGACTGGAGTTTGAGCTGTATTCCGAGGTCGACCTGAAGGGATACGATTATCTGATCGGCTCTTCTCATTACCTGAAGTTCGGCGACCGGATTGTCGGGTTTGACCGGTCGGCGGAGATTGTCAAGGGCGTTATCGACGAGTGGTTCGGCGGCGACGGTATGAAGTATGCCAAGGAGTATTACAAGACGCTTGCACGCCTGCCCGAGTACGGCGATTTTGATATCCTTGGCCATTTCGATCTGATCACGAAGCATTCGGAAAAGCACGATTATTTCGATACTGAATCGGATGAGTATAAGGAATATGCCGTGCGCGCAGCGGAAGCGCTGGCCGGAAAGATTCCGTATTTTGAGGTCAACACCGGCGCGATTTCCCGCGGTTACAGAACGACGCCTTATCCCTCCATGTTCATCATGAAGGAGCTGAAGCGTCTGGGCTTCAAGCCGCTGATTTCCTCTGACTGCCATGACCGAAACGACCTGGACATCGCCTTTGAGGAATCCGAGAGGATGCTTAAAGAGTGCGGCTTTACCGAGCGATACATACTGACGAAGAACGGCTTCAAGGCCGTGCCGCTGGAGGGATAACGGAATGAATCCGATTACTGTGGTAATGGTCTGTTTTTCGATGATCGCAGCGCTGGACCGCGTCTTCGGCGGCAAGCTGGGCATGGCGAAGGAATTTGAGCGCGGCATCATGATGCTGGGCAATATCTGCCTGTCGATGACCGGTATGATTGTCATTTCGCCCTTCATCGCCGACATCCTTCAGCCTGCGTTCGGCTTCGTGTCCGATGTGCTGCACATTGATCCTTCGATCATTCCGGCTTCGCTGTTTGCAAACGACATGGGCGGTGCGCCGCTGTCCAAAGAGATTGCGCTGAATGCCGATATCGGCATGTTCAATGCGCTGGTGGTTTCTGCGATGATGGGCTGCACGGTATCCTTTACGATTCCCGTTGCTCTGGGCATGGTAGAGAAGGAGCAGCACAAGGAGCTGCTGCTGGGGCTTCTGTGCGGTATTGTGACGATTCCGCTTGGCTGCTTTGTGTCGGGGCTCGTGCTGAAGCTCCCGATGGGCGCGCTGCTGGTAAATCTGCTTCCGCTGGTTGTGTTCTCTGTCGTGATTGCGCTGGGGCTTGTGTTCTGCCCGGACCTGTGCGTCAAGATCTTCGGCGTATTCGGTACGTTTATCAAAATCCTGATTACCGTCGGCCTTGCGCTGGGCATCCTGAAGTATCTGACCGGCATTGAGCTGATCAAGGGCCTTGAAACCTTCGAGGCGGGCGGTCTGATCTGCCTGAATGCCTGTGCGGTCATGACCGGCGCGTTCCCGCTGATGTATGTGCTGGGCAAGCTCCTGAAAAAGCCGATGGCGCTGCTCGGAAAGCGCATGAAGGTCAATGAAACGTCCGTTATGGGTCTGCTGTCCTCGCTGGCCACCAGCATGACCACCTTCGGCATGATGAAGGATATGGACAAAAAGGGCGTGCTCATGAACTCGGCGTTTGCGGTATCGGGCGCGTTTACGTTTGCGGGACACCTTGCGTTCACGATGGCGTTTGATGCAAACTATATCTTCCCGGTCATCATCGGCAAGCTGGTTGCCGGCGTACTGGCGCTGCTTGTTGCCATGGTGCTCAGCAAGAGGTACGGCGAGACTGCGAAGGCCTGAGAACATAAAGCCCGCCGGGAACATGCAGCAGATAGACAGAAGTAAACTGAACAGAAGAAAAGCCAGGGCGCTGTATCGTGCGTCCTGGCTTTTGATATTGTGCGGCTGTTATGAGGGTTATACGTCGAATTCTTCCTTGCAGCGCTTCAGCATCTCGCGGATGGGCAGCTGATAGGGGCATCTGGTTTCGCAGACGCCGCAGCCGATGCAGTCCTTCGCTTTCTTGCTGAGCGTGGCGTAGCGGCCCTTGGCCCATTCGCCGAGACCGTAGCGCCTGAGATAGCCTTCAAACAGGAAAATGCCGCTGATGTTGATGCCAACGGTACAGGGCTGGCAGTAGTTGCAGCGGCGGCAGAACTGAGTGCCGAGCTCCTTGCGGACGGCGTCGATCTTCTGAAGTTCATCGTCGGTCAGAGGAGAGGAATCGGAGAGCGCCGCGGCGTTCTGATCAATTTCGCGTACGTCGTACATGCCGGGAATGGCAACGGATACCGCCGGATTCTGGGAGATGAAGCGCATGGCCAGAGAGGCGTCCTCCAGCGCGCCGCCGGCGAGCGGCTTCATGCAGATAAAGCCGATGTTTTTCTCGCGGCAGGCGTCGATCAGCTTTTCGGCCTGCGTTTCGACGATATTATAGGGGAACATGATGGTCTCGACCCAGTCGAAGGTCAGCGCCTTTTCGAAAACGGCTTCGGAATGCGCGGTCAGACCGATGTGGCCGATTTTGCCCGCGGCCTTCGCCTCGAAGAGGGCTTCCAGCGCGCCGCCGGGACCGATAACGGTATCAAGATCCGCCATGGACGGATTGTGCAGCTGGTAAAGGTCGATGTAGCCGGTTCTGAGGGTGGCAAGGCTGGTGTCGATGTCCTTGGCCATTGCGACCTTGGTGCGGGCCATGGACTTGGTGGCGAGAACGAAATGATCGCGCAGGCCCTCGAGCGCCTCGCCGAGGAACTGCTCGCTGACCGTATAGCCGCGGGCGGTATCGATGTAGTTGACGCCGCTTTCGACGAGCTTCTCCATCAGCGTGCGGGTTACGGAAGCGTCTACCTTCTGAATCGGGATTCCGCCGAAGCCCATGCGGGAAATCTTTAAACCGGTCTTGCCGAGAATCGTATATTCCATGATTTCATCACCTGTCCGTTATTTGATGCCTTCATTATATCATATGTATGCCTGCTTGAACATACCGGGCGCTCAAATTATGTTCTGTCCTTCACCATGGTGAGCGCGATGCGCTTTTTCTTTTCGTCCACATCGACGACCCAGACTTTGACCACATCGCCGACTTTCAGGACTTCGGAGGGGTGCTTGATAAAGCGGTCGGCCATCCGGGAGATGTGAACAAGGCCGTCCTGATGTACGCCGATATCGATGAACGCGCCGAAATCGATGACGTTTCGGACGGTGCCGCTCAGCTCCATGCCGGGCTTCAGGTCCTTCATGTCGAGTACGTCGGTGCGCAGAACGGGCTTGGGAAGCTCGTCGCGCGGGTCGCGGCCGGGCTTCTGAAGTTCGGAGAGGATGTCCTTGAGCGTCGGAAGGCCGATGGACAGAGCGGCAGCCAGCTTGTCAAGTCCGTATTCCGCAGCTTTTTCTCCGATGCCGGGAACGCCGCCGTTTTTAACGTCCTTGAGTTCGTATCCGAGCAGAGAAAGCAGCTGCTTGGCCGCATCGTAGCTTTCCGGATGAACGGCCGTCGTATCCAGCGGATTCTTGCTGCCGGATACGCGGAGGAAGCCTGCGCACTGCTCGAACGCGTGCGGGCCCAGCTTGGGCACCTTTTTGAGGGCGGCGCGGGAGGCGATGCCGTTTTCTTCGCGGTAGGCGACAATGTTCCGGGCCAGAGCGGGACCGATTCCGGCGACGTGGGACAGCAGCTCGGCAGAGGCGGTCGACACCTCGACGCCGACCAGATTGACGCACTGCTCGACGACGCCGTCCAGCGCGCCGGTCAGCTCGTTCTGCTTGAGGTCGTGCTGATACTGACCCACGCCGATTGCCTTCGGATCGATCTTGACCAGCTCGGCAAGCGGGTCCTGCATGCGGCGGGCAATGGATACGGCGCTGCGTAGGGAAACGTCGAAATCCGGGAATTCCTGCGCGGCCAGCTTGCTGGCAGAGTATACCGAAGCGCCGGCTTCGCTGACGATCATGTAAGCGGTACCGGGCAGATCCGGCAGCAGCGAGACGATGAACTGTTCGCTTTCGCGGCTGGCCGTGCCGTTTCCGATGGCGATGGCGGTGACGCCGTGCTCCCGGACCATGCGCTTGATGAGCTTGGCTGCCTGAGCCTTGGGGCCTTCCTGACCGGGAAGAGTGAAATGTCCGACGCCGGTTTCAAGGACCTTGCCGTTTTCGTCGATGACGGCCAGCTTGCAGCCGGTGCGGAATCCGGGGTCTACGCCGAGCGTGACCTTGCCTTTGATGGGCGGTTGCATAAGCAGCTGATGAAGGTTCTGGGAGAAGACGCGGATGGCGGCCGTGTTGGCGCGGTCGGTCAGCTCATTCCGGACTTCGCGCTCAAGCGAGGGGAAGATCAGGCGGCTCCATGCATCCTCGCAGGCCATGATGATCTGATCCGCGGACGCACAGGGCGTTTTTACAAACGCGCGCTTCAGGGAAGCGACAGCCTTTTCTTCGGGTGCATTCAGAGCTACCTTCAGGAATTCCTCACGTTCGCCGCGGTTGATTGCAAGAATGCGGTGGGAAGCCATCCGCCCGACCGGTTCGCTGTATTCGTAATACATGCTGTAGACGCTGTCTTCTTCCTTGGCGGCTTTGGTGGAAATGATTCCTTCGCGCATCAGGAGCGCGCGCAGGTCCTTGCGGGCGGCTGCGTCGTCGCTGACGGTTTCTGCGATGATGTCGCGCGCACCGGCGAGCACCTTGTCCGCATCGGGAAGATCCTTCTCGGGATCGATGTATTTTTCGGCCTGTGCGGCGACGTCCCCGCGCGGATACTGCATCATCAGCCAGTTGGCCAGCGGTTCGAGGCCTTTTTCCTTGGCGATGGTAGCGCGGGTACGGCGCTTCGGACGGAAGGGACGATACAGATCTTCAAGTTCTGCCAGCGTTACGGCGGCGTTCAGGCGTGTGAGCAACTCGTCGGTCAGTACATTCTGCTCGGTGAGCGCTTTTTCGATTTCGGAGCGGCGCTTGTCGAGCCCGCGCAGATAGTCAAGCCGTTCGCTCAGTTCGCGCAGCAGCTGATCATCCAGCGCGCCGGTCGCTTCCTTGCGGTAGCGCGCGATGAAGGGGATGGTGTTGCCGGCGTCCAGCAGTTCAATGACGGCTTCGACCTGCTGAGGACGGATGTTGAATTCTTTGGCCAGAATTGCGTAAAAATCCATGAATTTCTCCTTTGAAATGGTTGGTGGAATCGGTTCCGATACTATAGCACGGAATGGGAAGATGTGTAAATAAGCAATGATTCCATTATTCGACGGTGAAGGGCGTCCAGTCCGCATGATTGTATACGAATACGTCGTCGGCTTCTGTCATGCCGATGTTTCGATAGAAGGGGACGGCGTTTTCATTGGCGCAGGTATACATAATGATGTTTTCGGGGCCGCCCGCTTCATTCAGCGCGGCGTCCATCAGCCGCTTTCCGATGCCCTGACGGGTGTAGCTGCGGTCGATCCCGAGATCCGTAATGAACAGCCAGTAGGCAAAATCGGTGATGCCGAAGCAGACGCCGACGAGAAGACCGTTTTCCTCGCGGGCGGTGAGGCTGATTGAAACGCTCCTGACCAACCGGCTGATGCGCTCTTCGAACCGCTCCTTCGGGTATTGGGAGCCGAGGTCGGTGCGTTTCAGAAAATCAATGTATTCCGCGGAGGTGATGCGTTCTTTTCTGATGGCAATGCTCATGGTATTCTCCTGTGCGCGATCGAGCAGAATGAAAGATCAGCGCATGACATAATAAAGATTGTATTCGTTGTCCTTTGAGAGTGCATACCGGGAATTTCTGAGGTTTTCGAAGGAAGTCTCCAGATGACGCCGCTCCCTGATTTCAGAAATGCCGAAGAAGCGGACGCCTTCGTACAGCTGATCAATCAGCGCGTTCCGCTCCGGATGGCCCGGTTCGAGCCGCGCGGCCTTGATGAAGAGGATGGAGAGGTATTCCTTCTGAACATAGCGCAGGTGCTGTTCGGTTTCGGCGGCGTTCATCGCCTGATGGAAAAGCCTGTCCGCTTCTTCCACCAGTTCGTCGGTGATGAATGCGGCGTCGGGGCAGGTATAGAGGGGAAGGGGATTTGTCTCCATGGCTTTGAGGAGGAGATCCACGTAGGTGCGCAGATAGGGGAAGCACTCTTCGCCGTAAACGCCTCTGATGAATTCATTGATAATCTCATCCTCGTCCTGATAGGGATTCCAGAGCAGACGGGCTGCGAGATAGTTCTCGAGATCCGTAAGGCCTGACGCCTCGCCGTAGGAGAAATTACCTTGCTGAAGCACGCCGACGACATTGTTCTTGTGATAAGTCCTCAGGTTCTGCGGCATGGATTTGTAGTTGGGGAAGGGCATGAGGTAGCTTTTGAAGTTGCAGGCATAGTCCCAGATATACAGATGCTTGCACAGCTGCCCCCATTGGCCGAGGTTTTCGATAAATCCTGCCGCTTCGGACTGAGGATTCCGCGCTGCCTGAATCTCCATTGGAGTATCCCAGCTGCATTCGATGTTGCACAGGCGGACGATTACATTGTCCCGCGCGTGCAGCCCAAGCGGCGCTTTGCGGGTATACTGATAGGCGAAGGTATGAATCAGGACGTCCGGATAATCCTCGCGGATGTCGTCGGCCAGACGGTTGACGAAGGAAATCATGGTTGCCGCAGGCGTGCCGTACTGATCGTCCAGCTTTTTGCAGTCGGGACAGGTGCAGTAATTGCGCCAGTCGTTCTGCGCGACGGAGAACACGCGGCAATCAGGGTTTTCACGAATCCATCTGCGCAGAGTGGCTCTCGCGGTCTGAAACACGCCCTCGTTGGTGAGGCAGAGCTGAGTATTTGTCCTGAGGCGTTCGCCGTTGACCAGAGAGAAGTATTCTGGATGCGATTCGAAATACACTTCGGGCGGAACCAGCTCATTGAAGGAATGATGACAGTTAAAAAATTTCAGTTTACCGCCCTTTTCTTTCGGTATGTGGGCCATATTGGAGTTGAGGCGGTTCTTGACGCAGAAATCGGGATCAAAGGCGCTGCGGAAATAGACCTCGCGGTATTCGAATACGGGGTTTTCCACAATATCCAGATCGCCGACGATTAACATATCCACCTTTTCGAAGGTTTCGATATCCTTGGTGAAACACTTGAAGCCGATAAACTTCTCAAGAAAATAGTACACACCGTATACGGTGCCGCGCGGCGTCTTGCCTGCGATGACAATGTCCTCGCCGAAGGTTTTGATGAGGAAGCCGTCGTCGCTGAGATGGCTGACGTCTGCGTGAATGTCTCTTGCGGCGGGGCCGATGCAGATTTCCGGGCTGCGCTTCGGACACCGTTCAACGGACGAGAAGAAGGGCACAATTGCGCCGGTGGATTTGTACAGATACTGATAGAGCGTGGAGGCGGCGTAGAGCTCCGCCTCATGAGGAAGCTTTGAAGTGACAATGTGATAGTAGCCCTTCCGGTTTTTCGTGATGATTCTATCCATCTTTACAGCGTCCTTTCTTTTGATTGAGTGCGGTCTTGCCTGAGATCTTTGAGTCAATTATAGCAGGATTCGGACATCTGTACAATGAGATGCGGAAAGAAAAGATCATGGACGATACGAATACATAAAAGAACCGGATTCTTACGAAACCGGCTCAAAATGGAAAATGTATCGGAACTATCTCTGAATCTGAATCATCGGCCTGAGCGCGCGAGTCTGACCGACCCATCCGCCGTTAAAGCTCAGGTAGCCGTATGAACCGACTTCGCCGGCGTTGGACGAGCTGCTGCCGTTGGAGCGGAGCCACATCCAGCATCGGATGCTGTTGGGGTCTTCAAGCCAGACGTCCTTCGTCATGGCATAGGCCGTTGCCTGAACGGCGGTCTGCGGGTAGACGGTTTCCACCGGTTCGCTGATGCCGAAGTATTTCATGACTTCATAGTGATCCATGAGATAGACTTTATCTACGGTATCTGCGCTGCAGAAGTTATGATATACCGGGTTTTCGGGCGTTACCACGAGAGTATCGAGGATCTTCTGCTGCTCGTCTGCGCTGAATGCATTCTGATAGAATTCATTGTTCAGGAAGACGCGTACGCTGGAGGTTTCCCATCCGGCATCGCTGCCGTCGATGCTGTAGGGCATTGCATCCAGACAATACAGGCTCATCAGCACCAGGTGATCCTCATCTTCCTCCATGACCAGCCAGAGGATATCCTCGCTGCCGTTTTCGTGATCGTTGTCCTGCTCGTATCGTCCGAAGGAGACGAGGGCGCCGACGCGGGCCTGATCGAGAGAAACCTTTTCATACTTTTCTTCGTCAGGGCGGTTCATCATTTCGATGGCTTCGGCCTGAGTGACCAGAGGCGTGTTCTGGTTTCGGTCCATTTCGTGGATGTGCCCGGCTTTGATGACCATGTCGATGGTGTTCGCGCCATCCACCATGCCGCCGACAACCACGCCGATCAGCTTTCCTTCGGAATTAAACACGGGTCCGCCGCTGTTGCCGCCGATGGAATGGAAATTCGAGAGGAAGAAGCGGGTATTGCCTTCGCTGTACTCGCTCTTGACGACGATGCCGTCGAGAATACAGGGGAAGATGCCCATGGGATTGCCGATGGCATAGACTGCCTCGCCGTCGAGCAGGGGACGCTCTGCAAACTGAACGGGGCTTCCGTTTGCACCGGGCACTTCGATCATGGCAAGGTCGGGAGAATCGGAGGAAGCGATGATTTTGCTTGCAGAAAACGTCTCGCCGGCGCTGTTGGTGATGTTCAGCCATTTTGAGTCTCCGACCACATGGCGATTGGTTATGATAACGTCCTCGCTGATGAAAAAGCCGGTTCCGCCGCCGGTGGCTGTATCAATCTTTACGACAGAGGGCAGACAGCGCTGAAAAATCGCAGTGGCGGGAGATATCTGAGAAACGGTTACGGTCTGCCCGAGACTGGTTGACGGATCGAAGCTGACGTTTACGTTTACGGTAAAGGGCAATTCGCCCTCTGCGGCGGCTGCGCCGCTGATGCTGAGAATGAGAATGAGGAGCAGGACAAGAAAACTTATGAGTCGCCGGGTAATCTTTTTCATGTCGGACGATGCCTCCTCGAAAGGTTTGTTTGTATTTCTATTTTATCATCCGACAGGGACAGACACAAGGGGGGAACAGCGTTTGCGGCGATGATTCGCAGGAATGAACTCTCTGAAATGATGTTGACAACTGGCGTCAGGTTTACTACAATATAGGAAACTTCGCCGAATAAGGGCTCGATCTATGGAGGTATTAAAATGGCTATTCCGAAGGCAGAACAAAGGATTCTTGATTTTGAAAACATGGGATTCGGTATGTTCATTCACTATGGACTCTATTCTCAGCTGGGCAAGGGCGAATGGGTTCAGCATATCAACAAAATCCCGAAAGAAGAATACATGAAGCTGGCCGATACATTCACCGCAGAGAAATTTGACACGAGGAAAATTGTCAGCATGGCAAAGGCTGCCGGTGCTAAATATATCACGATGACGACCCGTCATCATGAAGGCTTTTCTCTCTACGATACCTGCGGGCTGAACACATATGATGTTATGCATTCGCCCTGCAAGCGCGACCTTGTGCGTGAATTTGTCGACGCATGCCGCGAGTTTGACGTCAAGCCGTTCCTCTATCACACGACGGTGGACTGGTTTAACCCTGACTGCCGCCATGACTTCCCGCGGTATCTTCAGTATCTGCGCGATTCTGTGGAGATTCTCTGCACGAAGTATGGCGAAATCGGCGGTCTGTGGTTTGACGGCAACTGGTGGTATAAGGAAAGGGATTGGGAAGAGGACAAGCTCTATGCGGTCATCCGCAAGCATCAGCCCAATGCGATCATTGTAAACAACACCGGCGGTTCGGCGCGCGGCGCGGTGGGCAATCCTGAAATCGACAGCGTTACTTTTGAACAGGGAAGGCCCAGTCCGATGAACAGAGAGGGCATGAGCAAGTATCTGGCTGCGGAAATGTGCCATACCATGAATCATCATTGGGGATTCGGCGAGGCGGATTTCAACTATAAGTCGCTTGCGAGTCTGATCGAAACGCTTTGCTCCTGCCGAAAGGTCGGCGCGAACTATCTGCTGAATATCGGTCCGACGGGCGACGGCGAGGTTCCCTTCATGCAGGAAGCGCTGCTCCGCGGAATCGGCGGCTGGATCCGTGAAACGGGCAATGCAATTTATGAAGGAAGACCCTGCGGCGTTGCCGGCGAGGGCAAGAACTTCGCGCTCCGTGCGGGCAAAAAGCTGTATTTCTTCATCCATGATCTTTCCATTGTCGGAAATGCCGACGTTACCTTCGGCGAGAATACCGAGGGCATCCGAAATTTCCGCGGCGTTGAAGGCAAGATCAAGCGCGTAACATGGACGGATGACGGCAAGGAGATCGGATATAAACAGAGCGGCACGGAGCTCATGCTGGACTGCAACGGCTATTCGTACGGCAAGGATCTGGTCGTCCGCATTGCCGAGGCGGAGCTTGAATAAGCGGAAAGAGGGAAGACGAATAAGAAAGACAAGGAATACCGCAGCACCGAAGATTGCGGAACGTACATTCGGGGAGGCTGAGCGGGTCGTTTGAAAAGGAGGGCAACATGAAAAGGGTATTGGCCTTTTTACTGGCTGTGATGATGCTGGCGGGTGTTGGATGCGCTTGGGCGGAGGGGATAACCAATGAAACGGTTGAAATCACCTTTCAGGGGATCCCTTGGGGCAGCAGCATGGAAGAAGTAACAAGCTGGGCAAAAGAGAACGGATTTCAGAATGTTGAGAGTTCTTTACCCAATAAATATGCCTATCTGAATGCATCCGGCAAACTTTGCGAATCGAGCATGCCTGCCGACAAAAGCGTCAAAGTGCTGAGTGCCTCTGACAACGATTCGTTTCAGATCGCCGGGTATACGGTTGATCGTCTGACCTTCTATTTTGATGTGCATGACGGAAAAACAGAGCTGCGTACTGTTGTTGCACTGCCAATTCAGCCTCAGTCGTGGGAAGAGGGAGTTATTTTTTCAGAAGAAGAAAAGGAGATTGTGGATGGTCTGAAGCAGGAGTTGATAACTGTATACAGCGAAAACGCTTTTTGTAGAGATGCTATAGTAATAGGAGCAGGCAGCAGATATCTGATGGTCGGCGCAGAGGAAACCTCCGTCAACATTGCTTATTATCCGAGCGAAGGCGGTGTGATGCTGATTTACGGAAAAACCAAAGTGCTTGAGGCTGAAGGAACGAACGAGGGAATAACCGAGGCAGCGGACGAAGGAATGCCTGAGGGAACAACCGAGGGAACAACCGAGGGAACAACCGAGGGAACGACCGAGGCAGCGGCTGAGATTACATTTCAGGGAATTTCGTGGGGCAGTAGTGTAGAAGAAGTTGCAGGATGGGCAGAAGAGAATGGATTTAAGACCGAAATGAACCAAGACTACTTCGGAACTGCATTTCTGGATGCATCCGGCAAATACTACATCTACTGGGCCGAGCACCCTCACGAGATGAACAACGTCAGAATCCTGTATGCCACTGACAGCGCCTCATTTCAGATGGCCGGATATTCGATCCATCAGTTGACCTTTTATTTTGATGTGCGAGACGGAAAAACGGAACTGTACGCTGTTGTTGTGCGGCCTATTCCGCAGAATGTAACGAGTGAACAAATACAAGCGACATTGGATGATCTGGAGCGGAAGTTGATAACTGTATACGGCGAAAACGCTGTGCCTTCAACCGACAATCCTCCGTCATCGTTCGGATATACATTTATGAGCGCCGGTGACAGATATCGGAGGGTAGGCGCGGAGGATACGGCTATCTGTCTTACTTATCAGCTATTTAATGATGTGATGCTGGTTTACGGCAAAACCAATGTGTTTGAGGCAGAAGAACAGGAGACAGTCAAGATTGACATGTTTGATTATGGCGGCCTGTAAACCGAATATCCAGAGCTGAAGCGCGTCGTGCCCCCCGAAAAACAGTGAGCGAAGTACCTTGATCGGGTGCTTGGCTCACTGCTTTTTTGATGCTGTAAAATGCGGAGCCATTGTTGTGTGAAGCTCTGAAACGGATGAAAACAATGCTTGCCGGTTGCATTTCGCTTCGATATATAGTAATATACATACAGATAAACATCGGACGATTTGTGAGTAGCGGTCTGCGTCGGAGCCGTAAATCCGGCTCCGACGATATACGAGCGAAGGAAAGCGAGGCAATACATATGGCCGCTAAAAAAGTGGGGACTCTGATCAAAGAGGCACGAATCAATGCAGATATGACGCAGGAACAGCTCGCACGTAGAATCCCGGACCTTTCTGCGGCGGACATCAGCCTTGCCGAACGCGGAAAGGCGACGCTGACGCAGGCGCAGCTGAAGCTGATTGCAAAAGCTACCGGCGTTACGCAGGCTTCGCTCCTCAACGCGGCTAAGGAAGGCGGATCCTCGAAGAAGGCGTCTTCTGCGAAGTCTTCCTCCGGCTCCAAATCCAGCATCAAGGTGACTGCGACTGAAAAGAAGCTGGTAGAACTCTACCGCGCGGCAGACTCCGACACAAAAAAGGCGGCAATAAAGCTCCTGAAAGGGGAAGACAGCACGGCCGGAATGATCATTGAAGATATTCTGGAAAGCGTGCAGGATATGTTTGACGGGAAATAGATAAGAACAGTTGCGTAACCGAAAACAGCGGCGCGTGCACGAGCACATACCGCTGTTTTCGGTTATGCAAAGATTGCCGACTGGATGCCTTCGCTACGAATTGTTACTACAAAGGCGTGAACGTCAAGGTGCTTTCAAAGCTCCTTTGTCACGCTGACGTCAATGTGACATACAACATCTATGTACATTTATACGGTGATGGGTTCGATGAGATGTACGCTGCTCCTATGTCAGAGAAAAAGAGCCTTTTATATACATGAAGACATTGACATATCTTTAGGAAAGTGCTATTCTGTTTCCACAAGGGAGCATGCGGATGCGGTATTGCTCTAACTGTCGCAACCAGCGGCAATCAGGCGGCGGGCAGCTAACCCGAAGCGCGGATTGTCGGCTGGTTATTTGCTTTTTATCTGCCGAGATCTATGCACGTTTATATGGAAATGTTATCGAAGAAATGTGTTCTTGAACGAGAAAAAACGCAGACTCTTTCGAATCTGCGTTCATGGCAGGGTAAGGCAGGGGCAGGATCCGATATAATTCTCCGTTTATTCTTCGATCTGCCATTCAAAATCCTGGATTATGGGCTGTATTTTATTACTGGGAGCGTTGTAGTCAATTCTATCGACAATATATTGTATCGTCGGCACTGAGCAATTACTATAAACTCGCTTGACGGTTAGCTTTCTTTCGCAGTATGGTAAAACAGCCGGTCTCTTGCGAAATCGGCTGTGAGGAAGGGGCAGAAGAACGCGAACCCCCAACAGAGACTTTGGAGCCCCGCACTGAGGGTTAACGCCCCGAGGGAACGACTGCCCGATAACAACTAACCCACAGATATAAGTAACGTTCTTCAGTTGCCCTTATAATCGATAAAGTCCTTCGCGCCGCAGAAGGGGCACACATCGTTCGCGTTGCGTGCAACATATTTATGAGAAGGATTGCTGGCGCATTGACGGATAGAACCCGTGCGTTGACTGATACCATCCGCGCTAAGCAGCCTAATAGTAACAAGGCCGCCGGTTACCTCATCCAACTGTTCTTCGTTCAGTTCGTTGTTCTGAATTTCCTGTCCGGAAGGAATGTTCTTGCGTGCATCTTCTTTCATGGCGAAACCTCCTTGTGTTATTGTGCCTGTTGATGCGATGAATGTGCGGGAAAGGCATAAACGGTCTGAAAATATTATACCGGATACAGGCAGCTTTTGCAACCGAAATGCAAATGAAAAGAACCAGAATCCTTCGAATCTAGATTCATTTCATGCTGAAAGAGAACGAGCTTGCAGAATACGGATACGGACTGTCCATGATCAAGAAGCAAATGCGGATCGTCACGGCTCCTTTGAAGCAAGCGGCTGCGCTGCATCAGATTTCCGCCGATCCTGCTGTCGGAATTCGTCTGCCGACCAGGGAGAACGTAAAAAAGGACGAACGCGCAGTGGAAGCGTATTCGTCCGAGGAACAGGAAGCATTATTTCGTGTGCTGGACACCCATTCGTGCCTTGGCTACGCCGCGATTGCCCTGATGATCGAAACAGGGCTTCGCGTAGGGGAGGTATTGGCACTTCGCTGGAAGAATGTTCAGATTTCGCGCAAAAGATTGGCAGTGAGAGCGACAGTTGTGCGCATTGCGAACAAGAAACTGTCCTACGTACAGGAATCCGCCAAAAGTACGTCCAGTAATCGGACAATTCCTCTCACGCCGAGGGCGATTGCGCTTCTGGAACATCAGCAGCAGGAGAGAATCAACGAATGGGTATTCAATAATGTGGACAATGAACGCCTGTCTTATGAAGCATTGCGTCATCAGACGCGCAGACTGTGCGAAGAAGCAAAAGTAAAGTATCGCGGCGAACATGTTTTCAGACATACCTTCGCTACAAACTGCTATTACAAAGGCGTGAACATCAAGGTTCTTTCAAAGCTCCTTGGTCACGCGGACGTCAATGTGACATACAACATCTATGTACATTTATACGGCGATGGATTCGACGAAATGTATTCTGCTCTTGTGTCAGATGGATAAACAAAAAACGCAGACTCTTTCGAATCTGCGTTCATGGCAGGAACAGGATGCATCAATGACGATATACTCTTTCGACATTGGCATACTTCTTTCGCAGAGCATCGATGTCAACATTCTCATTCGGCATGATCTTAGCAATGACACCCCACAACCCCTGTTTCTCATCGGGGAAATTGTCCATGTAGTCGCAGAATGGCATACTTGCAACAAAACGTGCTTCCATATCTACTCCGCGACCGCTAATGCCATACTTGAGTGAGGGTAATGTGTGAGTAACAATATCATTTCCGAATAGAACTGGATTAGAAACTGGCAATCCGCTTTGAAGCGTCATGTAACACGCTAAATCAAAAACAGAATTGTTGATTTCAACCCATGAATGATCGAAAATGAAAGCATTACCACATGCTACCTCTCCATAGCACAGAACCGGATCGAAACCCAATTCTGAAAGAGCAACAAAAAGCACCGAACTGGTTGCGTGACAGGCTCCAATCCACTGATGTTCCTTCATGTATCGAAAGAGGTTTACTATGGTATCCACAGTGGATGTGCTGCATTGATTATCTTGTAATGTGTTCTCGATGGTTTGGCTCATGTTTGGCGCTGCATTGGCATTCATGCAACACTTCTTGTATTTTTTTCCACTTCCACAAGGGCAAGGATCATTTCTACCGACCATAGCTATCCTCCTTTGGATATGTGAAAAGAACCAGATTCTTTCGAATCTGGTTCTCATGGCAGGGGCAGAAGGACTCGAACCCTCAACAAAGGTTTTGGAGACCCACGTGTTACCATTACACCATGCCCCTTCGCTGTTCAGCGAACGAATATTATTATATACGCGCCGGGGCAAAATGTCAATACCCAAATTCCTGAAATCCAGAACTTTTTTTCGGGAAGATCAGAGCTTTTTCATCATCATGTATTCCTTGCGCAGAGAACCGTCCTTCAGGCAGTAGGCGTCGGGCTTCACGGCGACGACTTCAAAGCCCATCTTTTCATACAGCGCGCGTCCGCGTTCGTTGCCTTCGAGGAACTCAAGCTCCAGCTGGAGAAGACCTTTTTCGCGGCCGATGGCGATCAGCGCTTCAAAAAGCTTCGTTCCGATGCCGCGTCCCCAGAACTCCTGATACAGAGCGATGGCGACGCTTCCGCGGTGGCGGATTTTCATGCGCCCGCCGATGGACATCGAGCAGTTTCCTGCAATCCGTCCGTCGATTTCGCAGACGATCATGATGTTGGTGGGGGAGTCGTTGATTGACTGAATGAACCGCTCCTCCTGCTCGACGGTCATGGTGCATTCTTCCGGATATTTGAGGACGAACTCCGTCTCGCCGGCTGTGGTCTTCAGGTAATCGAGCAGAGACTGCGCGTCCTCGATGCGAGGCGAACGCAGCAGAGCCTGCGTGCCGTCTTTAAGCGTAATGTTTTTTGAATGAAACAGCATTCCTATCCCTCCAGTCAGATTGTCTCCATTATAGCATGCGGATAACGGCCTGTCAATTCTACCGGCAGGCTACATCAGATAGATGAACCGTCCGGCAAGATAAGCAATTGCGTTCCGCCGGACTTGCTGATTGAGAGCGCTGATTTTCTTTCCGTCCCAGTTGACGGGACGGGCAAAGTGCAATAAAATATTGGTGAAATACTTCTGTTCATCCATGTCCGAAAGGGAGCTGGATTCTATGAATAAAACCTATGTTACTGCGCTGCCCGATCACGTGGGCGCGTTTCTTCAGGCCAGCCGCCGCCTGACCGATCTGGGCATCAATATTACCCGCCTGAGCTATAACAAGGCAGTGGACGTCCATACTCTGTTCATCGAGGTCAGCGGAACGCCCGAGGACCTGGAACGGGCCGATCAGTGCCTGCGCGAGATCGGCTATCTTCAGAAGGAAGAGGGCGGGCAGAGCATCGTTCTGCTCGAGTTCCGGCTGAGAGACCGCCCCGGAGTGCTGCCCGAACTGCTGGAGCTCATTCAGGAATTCGGCTTCAATATCTCCTATATGAGCTTTCAGGAAAAGAAATCCGATTATCAGCGGTTCAAGGTGGGGTTGTTTGTCGAGAATCATGACCGGATGGATGAATTCCTTACTCGGGCCGGCCAGCGGTATGACGTTCGCGTGATCGACTATAACCATACCGAAAAGAGCTTCGACAACAGCATCTTCTACCAGACCTTCGCGACCGGCCTTGCTGCCTGTATGGACATCGGCGAAGAGGGCAAGGAAGAGATGATCATCAACGTCAACCTCGCCATGCAGCTGCTGGATGAGCGGGGCATGTCGCCCTATAAGACGTTTGATACGGTCAGCCGGTTTGCGGAATTCCTTGCAAGATACCGCGGCGATGCGTTTGAGCCGCGCATAACCGAGCATAAGCTCTCCGAACAGACGACGCTTACGCTCATCGAGCCGCCCTGCGGCAGCAATACGGCGATTCTGAAACATGGCGAGGAGTATCTGTTCATCGATACCGGATATGCCTGTTATAAGGAAGAGATGATCCGGATCTTCCGGCGGATCATTCCGAATTTTGATTCGATCCGCAAGCGCGCGCTCATCACGCATGCCGATTTCGATCATTGCGGCCTTCTGCCCATGTTCGACGAAGTGCTGATGAGCGAAAAGAGCCGCATGTGTCTGGAGGCGGAACATCGCGGCGAGGAAGGCTACCGGGAAAAGCTGATCATGCACAAGCCTTACCTGCGCATCTGCAAGACGCTGACCTATTACGAGCCTGTTTCGCCGGATAAGATCAGCGTGTTCTGCGGAACGGACGAGCGCCCGAAAGCGCCGCTGCAGCCGGTCGGCTATTTCTCCTTCGGCGATCTCAATTTCGAGGTCTACGAGGGGCAGGGCGGCCATGTGCCGGGCGAGATCGTGCTGATTGATTACGAACATAAGCTGGTCTTTACCGGTGATATCTACATCAACATCAAGGGACAGACCCCCGAGCAGGCAGCATACAATCAGTATGCGCCCATTCTCATGCTGTCGGTCGATACCGACCCGGCGCTCAGCAAGATCGAGCGGCAGGCTATCCTTCAGCGGCTGGGTGCAGGCGAGTGGCAGATTTTCGGCGGACACGGCATGAAGAAAGAATACGGAGTTCATGTCTGAGAAAGGATTTTCTGCCGAATCGGATATGCTGAAACCGTACCGGTCAGCGAACAAATGCTGTCCGGCGCGGCAGATCTTTGCGGGCTGCGCCAATTCCGGTCGGACAGGTTCGGCTCAGGGGGGCGCAGTCTGCCGCGGCGGGCTGCGCGTTTTCATCTGATAATACGGACTGGCGGAAGGAATCGCGTAAGTCCTTACCGAAAGGACGAGATTATGAAAAAGACCTATGTTACCACCATGCCGGATCATGTCGGCGCGTTCCTTGAAGCGAGCAGGTGTATAAGCGATCTGGGCATCAATATCACGCGCGTCAGCTACAACAAAGCGGTCGACATGCATACGCTGTTCATCGAAGTAAACGGAACCGAGGAGCAGCTCCGGCAGGCTGATAGAAAGCTCTGTGAGATCGGATATCTTCAGAACGACGACGGCGGACGAAGCATCGTTCTGGTTGAATTCCGCCTGCGCGACGAGCCCGGAAGCGTTCTCAGGGTACTGGAGCTCATCCGGGAATTCAATTTCAATATTTCCTATATGAGTTCGCAGGAGAACGGCACGGAATATCAGCTGTTCAAGATGGGGTTGTTCGTTGAAAACCGGGAGAAGGTCGATGATTTCCTGAATCGCGCGGGTCTTCTCTGCGGCGTCCGCGTGATCGACTATAATCATACCGAAAAGAATTACGATAACAGCATTTTCTATCAGTCGTATGCCTCGGCGCTGGCTTCCTGTATGGATATCAAAGGCGGAGGGCGGGAAGAACTGCTTATCAATGTAAACCTCGCCATGCAGGTGCTGGACGAAAGGGGATTGTCCCCGTACCGCACGTTCGACAGCATCAGCCGCTTTGCAGAACTGCTCGCGCGGCACCGGGGCGATGCTTTCTCGCCCCGGATTTCTGAGCATATCGTGACCGAACAGACGAAAATCATCCTCATCGAACCGCCCTGCGGCAGCAATACGGCGATTATCCAAAGCGGCGGCGAGTATCTCTTCATCGACACCGGCTATGCCTGCTATGAAAGAGAAATGCTTGATCTCTTCCGCTCGCTCGTTCCGGAGTTTGATGCGATTCATAAGCGCGCGCTCATCACGCATGCCGACGTCGATCACTGCGGTCTGCTGCCGCTCTTCGACGAGGTATATATGAGCCGGGAAAGCGCGGAGTGCATTGGCGCGGAGTTTCGCGGCGAGGACGGCTTCCGCGAGGAAAACCCGCTGCATAAGCCGTATATCCGCATCTGCAAGACGCTGACCGGGCTGAAAACCATGAACCCCGATAAGGTCCGCGTCATCTGCGGACGCAATGAATATCAGACAAAGCCGCTTGAGGCGGTTGGGAGTTTTTCCTTCGGAGATCTGGATTTTGATCTGTATGAAGGCAAAGGAGGACATTTGCCGGGCGAGCTTGTGCTGGTGGATTATACGCATAAGCTCGCATTCACGGGCGATGTATTCGTAAATCTTAAGGGTATGACGCCCGAACAGGCTGCCTACAACCAATATGCGCCCATCCTGATGACCTCAGTGGATACTGATCCTGCTCTGTGCAAGCAGGAACGGCAGGCGTTTATGCAGCGGCTGGGCGTGGGCGAATGGCAGATTTTCGGCGGACACGGCATGAAGAAGGACTACAGCGTTCACGCTTAATATGAAAGAGGGGCGAAACGAATGAAAACGGCGATTGCATCCAACAGACGTCCGGGCAGATGGCAGGAACTCAGGGCGATGGGCTACGACGCGGTCGATTACAACGGACTTGCGGCGGAGCCGGGCTGCGGTATATTCGCACTGAGCGACGAAGAGTTTGAACAGCTTCTCCTCCGCGACAAGGCGGAAATTGAAGCGGCGGGCCTTGAAATCTGTCAGACTCACGGTGTATGGCCGTATGACGACACCAAGCCCGAGCAGAAGGAGCTGAAGTTTGAAGCGATGGTAAAATCCATCCGCGGAACGGCGATCATCGGCTCGGAGTATGTCATTGTTCATCCGGTTATGCCCTTCGGCTGGAACGAGAGCCCACATCATGAAAAGGATGTTCTGGAGAACATCGAATACATGAAGAAGTTGGTTCCCTATGCGGAGAAATACAATGTGAAGATTGCGCTTGAGAACATGCCGAACCCGTATGTTCCCTGCGGAAAGGTCGAAGAGCTGGCCGAGTGCATCGACGCGGTGAACAACCCGTATCTGGTCGCCTGTCTGGACGTCGGCCACAGCACAGCGGTCGGCTGCGACGCCGGAGACGCCGTGCGCATTCTCGGAAAACGTCTTCACTGCCTGCATGTGCACGATAACGACGGAAAACACGATTTTCACTGGCTGCCGTATTACGGCGCAACCAACTGGACGAATTTCACGGAGGCGCTGAAGGAAATCGGATATGCAGGATGCATGAGCATCGAAACCTCTGTCGCGCAGAAAATGCGACAGCTTCCGGACGACCTCTGCCGCGAGGGCGAAATCTGGCTTAACCGCATTGCAAAAAAACTAGCCAAGGATGCTTCTCTGTAATGAATACGGCTCAAATGCGGAAAGGATGACCAGCATGGCGGATATGATCAAGAAGGGTGCGCACGGATGTACCCGTGAAGAGCAGTATGTATATCCGGAAAATCCGTTGCTGCGGGAGCGGCTGGAATGGTTCCGAGATCAGAAGCTGGCGCTGATGATGCACTTCGGCCCGTATTCGCAGATGGGCATCCGCGAATCATGGCCGCTTTCCGATGAAGACGCCGTATGGTCGCGGGACGACGTCACCTGGGAGCACGACCGGGACACGTTCAGACAGCAGTATATCAACCTGAATAAGAGCTTCAATCCGGTCTGCATCAATCCCGATGAATGGGCGGACGTTGCCGCGCGCAATGGATTCAAGTATCTCATTTTCACGACGAAGCATCACGACGGCTTCTGCATGTTTGATACTCAATATACTGATTATAAGGTAACTTCGCCTGACTGCCCGTTCCATACGCATAAGTATGCGGACATAGCAAAGCATTTGTTCGATGCATTCCGCAAAAGGGACGTGGCGATTGCGGCGTATTTCTCCAAGCCCGACTGGCATTGCCCGTGGTACTGGGCGGAGGGTATGGAAAAGACTGTTGGCGCGGACAGAAATCCGACCTACAACCCCGCGGAGCGGCCGGATATATGGGAGAAGTTCGTTCAGTTCACGCAGAATCAGATGATGGAGCTGATCGAGAACTATGGCCGAATTGACGTCCTCTGGCTGGACGGCGGACAGGTCAGGCCGCAGAACGGGCAGGATATCCGCCTGAGCGAATTTGCGGCGCGCGCGAGGAAGATTCAGCCGTGGCTTCTGACGGCGGACAGAACGGTCGGCGGCGAGAATGAAAATTACATTACGCCTGAGCAGAGCGTTCCCGATCATCCGATCAGCGTGCCGTGGGAGAGCTGCGTGAAGCTCGGAAGGGGATGGGGATACCGTTACGACGACCGGTTCATGAGCGTGCGCGAGCTCGTGCATATGCTGATTGACGTTGTCTCCCGCGGCGGAAATCTGGCTGTGGATATCGGCCCTCAGCCCAACGGAATGCTGCCTGCCGCCGCGGTCCGCGTGCTGGACGGACTGGGCGCATGGATGAAGGCAAATGGCGAGGCGATTTATGGAACCAGAGCGACTGCGCCGCATGAGGCGGGAAAGATCGCATTCACGAGGAAAGAAGGCTCTGTTTATGCGCTGATCCGTCAGCCGGAAGGCGTGAGCGTCGGAGGAAAAATCGTGATTCCGTGGCCGGAGGACGTTGCCGGGATGACGCTGCTCGGACCGGATATCGGGCTTGATTTTGTCCGGAAAGAGGGCGGATACGAGGTGACGATTCCGGATGCGATCGCGCTCAGCTGCCCGATTGCGCCGGTTATCCGCATGGATATGTCCGGAAATGCATGATTCAGACTGATTTTTATCGGAAGAACAGTAAAAAAATCAAAGGCAATATTAGGGAAATACGTAAAAAGATTGGTTGAGATCACTTTTTTGTGGAAATATCCGCAGAGATGTGGTAGACTATAACATATGCTTGTAGATTGTGAGGCATGTGCATGACGGAACGTATTGAGCGTATGCTCGCGCGGATGAGCGAATACGGCTTCACTCACGCGCTTGTTCAGAAGCCGCAGAACATGCGGTATCTGACAGGATACACCGGCGAAGGCAGCCTGCTGATCTCGGCGAAGGGAGCGGTCATTCTGACCGATTTCCGCTATGTCGAGCAGGCCGGCCGTCAGGCGCCGGAAGCGAAGGTCGTTCAGTATGGCAGCGGGATGAAACCCTACGAACTGATTCGAGATCTGCTCCGCGAGGAGCAGGCGGCTGTGCTGGCGATTGAAGAGGATCACCTGACCATGAAGGCAGGCATTGCGCTTCAGGAAACGCTCGAAGGGGTCGAACTTAAGGACCTTCAGGGCATTCCCGAATCGCTGCGCATCGTCAAGAACGAAGACGAGCTCGATCGGATCCGCAAGGCCGCAGCTATTGCGTGCCGGGCGTTCGATCACATGCTGGGCTTCATCAGGCCCGGTATGACGGAGCGGGAAATTCAGCTGGAACTGGACTATACGATGCTCAGAATGGGGTCCGAGGGGATCGCGTTCAGCACCATCGCCTGTGCGGGCGAGAACGGTTCTCTGCCGCACGCCATTCCCAGCGACCGGCCCGTTAAGAAGGGCGAACTGCTCACGATGGACTTCGGCGCTCAGTTTGAGGGCTATAAGTCCGACATGACCCGGACGATTGCCATCGGCAAGGTGTCGGATGAGCTTGATAAGCTCTATCACACCGTGCTTGAAGCACAGAAGCGTGCGCTCGATATGATCGGGCCGGGCGTTCGGTGCTGCGATGTGGATAAAGCGGCGCGCGACTATATCGACGCCGGTTATCCCGGAGCTTTCGGCCACAGCCTGGGTCACGGAGTGGGGCTCAACATCCATGAGCAACCCGGTCTGAATGCGCGCGATGAGAGAGAACTGGTTCCCGGTCACGTTGTGACGATTGAACCGGGCATCTATATTCCCGGTCTCGGCGGATGCCGGATTGAGGATATGGGCGCAATCACTTCGGATGGTTTCGATAACTTCATTACTGCACCGAAGCACCTGATCGAGATCTAAAGTTTACAAAAATCGAGGAGGATTTTACCATGATTACTGCTGGCGATTTCAAAAAGGGACTTACCATTGAGTGGGACGGCGGCGTCTGGACTGTTGTTGACTTCCAGCACGTAAAGCCCGGCAAGGGCGCGGCTTTCGTCCGCACCAAGATTAAGAACATCATGACCGGCGCCGTGGTTGAGCGCAGCTTCAACCCCACCGACAAGATGCCCAAGGCCATCATCGAGACCAAGGAAATGGAATACCTGTACAACGACGGCGAGCTGTACTACTTCATGGATCAGGAGACCTATGAGCAGCTGCCCCTGCCCGCCGACCAGGTTGAGGACGCCATCCCCTTCATGAAGGAGAACACCATGGCGACCATCCGCTTCTTCAAGGGCGCTTCCTTCTCCGTTGAGGCCCCCAACTTCGTC
>JAFQQU010000320.1 GCA_017410445.1 Clostridia bacterium
AAGATGGCGTTTTCCGATTAGATTTCAATCGATAACTTGGTTCAAAATGTAACGTTTCAACCCCTCCGGCGCTCACGCGCCACCTCCCCTTACACAGGGGCGGCTTTGAGTCGCTCCACCGAATCCTTAAGTTCCCATATACGGGAGTCGCCCCCTAAGAAATGCCTCTGCATACATCCGAAGACTGTGCGGGGCGCGTCGCCGTGCGGAGTGCGCGTTCCGTCGGCGGGCCATGACCGGAAATTTCCGATCCGGAGATCGGAGAATTTCTGCCATGCCCCTTCTCCGGAGCCTCAGAATTCCTGATCACGATCATGAATTCTGCGGACGCGCAGTTACTGCCGCCGCCCGTGAGGCGCATTTCACGCGCCCGCTCCCATGGGGCTTTGTCTGTTTTACTATGTTCCGGCCCGTACGGATTTTGTCGGGCGGCGGGAAAGGGAGCAGACGATGATTTCTTTCGGCGGCGAGCAATGAGACAGGTTACGTGCCTCCGGCGGCTTAAGGGATTCATCCCTTAAGAATCCCGCACGCTCACGCGGGGTATCCTCCTGCGCGGCAATCCTCGGCGCGCTCTTTATCTGCCCCGTTTTCCCCTCCGGCGTCAATCGGAGGCGCTCCATACATACGAAGACCCGGACGGCCGATCTTTGCCGTCCGGGTCGGTTTATATGCTGTACATTTCTTATACGGTGACCGCTGAAAGCCTCCGCTCCGCACCAACGCCGGCGCGGCCGGCCGGTCTTTGCCGGCTGTGCCGGTTATAGCTGCCCGGTCAGGCCATGTCAGTCGGCACTGCCGACCGCCCTTCCCATTCGCGGGGGACGGGTACGCCCATGATTTTCGCGATGGTGGGCGCGAGGTCGAGGATGGATACATTTTCGAGGGCCTTGCCGGGCTCGAAGGGCTTGCCCAGGAAGAACATCGGGATGGTCATGTCCTCGGGCAGCTCGGTGCCGTGCGTGCGGTCGTGTCCGCCGTGGTCCGCAGTGACGATGACGGTGTATTCGTGGCCGAACGCCTCGTAAACGCGCTTCACGTTGTCGATCGCATGGCTGACATAGTCGAGATAGGTTTCGGTCATCCAGCCGCTGTCGTGTCCGCCCTTCTCGTCGGTCTCGACCATGTAGAGGAACACGAAATCCGGGCGATACTTCTCAATGCATTCCATGGCGCTGTCGGTCAGAATGCCGTCGGTGTGCTCGTCGGCGTAAGCGTTGAAGAAACGCGCCCATCGGAGCGAACCGGGCCGCGTGACGTCCCTCAGCGGCTCCCAGCCGTAAAACATCGCGCTCTCCCCGCCTGCATTCTTGATCTGCTCGGCCAGTCCCGGCACCGGACGCACCTGCGGCATGTAGCGGTTGTCGGTGGTGCCGTGCCGCTCGGGCGTGACCGAATGGAACATCGACATATGGCAGGGCAGCGTCACCGAGGGAACGACCGTGCGCGCATCCAGCGCATAACTGCCCTTTTTCATCATTTCCTGTACATAAGGGTTGCCGCAGCCGAGCACGCCGTCCGGCCTCATGCCGTCGATGGAGATCAGAATCACCTTATTCATGCTGTTTTGCCTCCTCCTCAAATTCACTGTCTGCCAGATCGCAGAACTTTTTGATCAGCTCGATTTCCTTGGGATCGTAGGGCCGATGGTTGGGGCGGTACAGGTCGTGGAACCACTTGGTGAAGTCCACGTCCATATTCGGATTGGCCTCGTATGCCTGCCACGTGCCGTTCCACGGCTCGTAGGTCTGATACTTTCCGGCCACGAAGCCCCAGTTATAGCAGCCGATCTTCTCCAGATAGAACAGCGGGAACATCTCCTGCACCGTGTTATGCAGGCATCTGCCCAGCCATTCGGAATTGATGATGGGCCTGCCCAGCTTCTTCAGATGCCGGATGGCGCGGATATTATACTGATACGGGCTGTAGCTGTGGTAGGAGATGACGTCGGAATTCTCGATCATGAACTGATGCAGCTCGTCCACATCGTCTCCGATGACCGCGCCGCCCCGCCAGAGCGCGCTGGTAATGGGCTGGATGGGATCGACCTCGCGGGCGATTTCGAAGAATTTCTTGAGGTGCTTCATGGTCGCCGGCTGCCGGTTGGAGTTGCCGGGCTCGTTATACATGTCCCACATGATGATGCGCTCGTCGGCCCGGTATTTTTCCATGATTTCGCGCACCCATTCATAATGCCGCTCGGCGATTTCCGGCTCGTCCAGCAGATGATAGCCCATATCGCTGAACCTGCTGTGCTGTGAATGCTTGCGTCCGCCGTGATAGCCCCAGTCGTAATGCTGCTCGCCGAGAGTCAGCGGCTTCCAGAATTCGTTTTTCGGGGGCATGCAGTCGTTTCCGAATACGATCATGCAGGAGATGCCGTGCTTCCATGCGGCGGCGATATAGCGTTCCAGCCGCTCCATGAAGCCGTCGTGCTGCTGGTCCCACACGATGAATTCGAGGATGATTCGGATCGAGTTGAACCCGGTCTTTGCGGCGAGGGCAAGCTCTTCGTCGGCGGTCTTCAGCCGCTCCTCAAAGCCCAGCTCCTGCCACTGGTCGATCCGGTTGGCGCAGTCGCTGCTCATGAAGTTGCAGCCGCGGATCCAGTTATGCGCGTCATACCATGCCCATGCCTTTTCTTTGCTCCATACTTCGCCCATGTTCATACCGTCCTTTCTTGAAAAAACGAGCCGCTTCTATTCCCCTTCCTCCACGACGACCGGCTTCCACGCAAAGGGAAGCAGGTCCCGGGCGGATACTTTTACGAGGGTTCCAGTGTCGTCGTTTAAAAGCACCTTGATCTCCGGGCAGTATTCGACGAGCATCTGCCGGCAGTTTCCGCAAGGCGAGACAACGCCGTTCGGCATCTTCTCATGCGCTGCGGCGATGGTCAGAAACTCGCGTTCACCGGCGGAGATGGCCGTGCCCACGGCGATATACTCCGCGCACGAGCCGTGTACGCCCGCGCAGTTGACCGCGGTGTATATTTTGCCGCTTCCGCAGAGGACGGCTGCGCCGACGGTGTGGTGGTAGACGCCGTCGTCGAAGTTCTTCTCAAGCGTGTCGAGCGCGGCGGAGATCAGCGCGCGGTCGCCGTCTGTGATTTCGTAAAACTGCACGGGGATCACGTTCCTTCCCGGGTGATGAGTTCAGTGTTCTTCTCAACAAAATAATTCGATCCGGGTTCGGCGACTTCCTTCTTCATGGGCGGAGGATGCGGGGAGAACAAAAAATTCCGCCGGGGGATGAATCCGGCGGAATCGGGATGGGTGATATTTACTTATCGAACGGGGCGCTTCGGGGGCTGGCCGGACCGCTCCTGAACATATCTGTTGTGGCGGCGGGCCTGCGCGAGACGGCGCTGCTGCGCGGCTCTTCTGGCGCGGGCGCGCTCACGGGCGATTCGGCGGCGGCGGCGCTCCTGCGCGGCGATGATGGACTTGCTGATCGTCAGAATCAGGAAGAACAGAATGAAGAACGCGATGATGATCAGCAGCCACGGCGGGATGGTGTCCTTCACCCACTGAACGGGCGAGAAGCGGACGGGCGCTTTCTTCGCCGCGGCGACGGAGCGATCCGCCGTCAGCAGCGCGGTCAGCACGGTGCCGTCCTCGGCGGTGAAGGTGAGGTTGCCCAGCAGCGTGCCCACCTCGATGGGCGCGACCAGATCGCTGGTGTACTGAACGCTCAGGCGGCTCTTGAAGTCGCTGAGCAGGGCGTTCAGGTCGTCCTTGAAGATGGTGACTTCGTAATTGCCCGAGCGGTTCATCAGGGCGTTGAGCTTGACCATGCCGCCGGAGGGATCGTCCTCAGCCGCTCCGGAAATCGGAACGACGACGCCGGTCATCTCGTACAGCTGCTGGAAGTCGTAGGTCTGATACTGCGCAAAGCCGTATTCCATCATGCGCTCGGTGTCCTGCCACTTGGCGTGCGGGAAGACGACCGTGCTCTTGAAGGCGACCGAGATCAGGTTGATGTCGTTTTTCGTGGCCGAGCCGACCAGACACTGTCCGGCGGCGGAGGTGGTGCCGGTCTTGACGCCGGTGGCGTATTTATACCGGTACGGTGAGCCCCATACGACCATGTTGTTGCTGTTCCAGATCAGCACTTCGTCTCTCATGCTGCTGGCCTGCATGGTGTAGTCGCTCGCGCCGACGATCTTGCGGAAGAGCGTGTGCTTCATGGCTTCCTGCGTGATGCGGGCCATGTCGCGCGCGGAGGTATAGTGTCCCTCGGCGGTATAGCCGTGGGGGTTGACGAAATGAGTGTTGGTGCAGCCCAGCTCGGCGGCGCGGTCGTTCATCATGTCCACGAAGGAATCGATGGAGCCGGCGACCAGCACGGCGATGGCGTTGCCCGCGTCGTTGCCGGATTTGAGCATGAAGCCGTAGAGCAGGTCCGTGAAGGTCATTTCCTCGCCCGGCGTGACCGGAACGACCGAGGAATCCTTCGGGATATCCGCCGCCTCCGGCGGAATGACGACGACCGAGTTGATGTTGTAGTATTCCAGCGCCAGCAGAATGGTCATGATCTTCGTCGTGCTGGCCGGGTTCATGCGCACGTCCGCGTTTTTCTCGAGCAGCACGTCGCCGGTGTCCTGATTGATCAGGATGGCCGACTGGGCGTACAGCTGATCGGGCGTCAGGCTGCCGGGGTTATTCTCGTCATAGACGGGAATGGACGCGTCCATCGGCGGCAGCGTGGGCACGGGCGTGGGCGTCGGCGCGGCATAGGCGCAGGTGGACAGCGCCAGCATCAGGGCCGTCAGCAGGCAGGATATGATCATTCGCAGTTTGCGCGTCAGCATGTCTCACTGTTTCCTTTCATGCGGGGCGTACCCGCGCTCAATTCCATAGATCTACTTATATACTATACCACCCGAACCCGCTTTTGTACAGCAAGCGGCGATTAAAAATCCTTTGGGAGGGCATCTGCGCCCCGCTAGACGGCCCGTTCCGGGCGTGATATCCTTACAGATAACGGAAGATTAGACGAAAGGTTGGCATATATTGTTCGAAAACAGGGCCGGGCGGAGCGTGTTTTTTCACGTTCCGCCCGGTTCGTTATCTCATTTCTGCTTGTTCCATTCGCGCACCGCGTCCGCGACGCACTGATAATCGTTTGTGAGGATGACGTCCACGCCCATATCGAGGAAAGATTTGGCCGCGGCGGGGTCGTCCGTTCCGCAGTAGTTGAGGATGATGCCCTTTTCCTTTGCCCGGTCGATCATGGACTGATTGTATTTGTCCATGAACAGCTGGATTTTGCGGCAGCCGAACTTCTCCGCGCGCTCCACCATGCCCCACGGGTCCTTGCCCGCGCCCACGCACCGGCAGATATGCGGGGCCATGCGCTGAAGCTGCGCGAGGACATGATCGTTGCCGGACATGAAGTAGACGTGGCCGGCGCAGTCGTATTTTTCGATGAGATCGATGATCTTCTGAAGCAGCGTCTCGTCGTAGGGCACGTCGTTATTGACGGTTTTGATGTGAATGTTCATGACGACGTGGCAGGCGAATTTCCGAAGGATCTCCTCGAATTTCAGAATGCGCATGCCGCGGAATTTCTCGCCGGTCTTCACGCCGAAATCGTACTGAAGCAGCTCCTCATAGGTGTGCTCGTAGACCTTGCCCGTGCCGGTTGAGATGCGCTCGAGGGTCGCGTCGTGCACGGAGACGATTTCGCCGTCCTTTGTGTACCACAGGTCGAACTCGATTTCCTCCGCGCCCATGGCCACCGCCGCGCCGAAAGCGGGCATGCTGTTTTCCGGGGCGATGGTATTGAAGCCGCGGTGTGCGCACACGCGCGGATAGGGCATGATGGCGTCGGGCAGCACGATGGCGCTGCCGGCTGGGCGGTATTTCCACGGGCGGCGGCCCTCTTCGATGTATTCGTAATGCGCGGCGGGCGGATTTCCGTATCCGGCGGGCTTATAGTATTTTACGGCGGGATCGATTTCGACGTCCGCCCAGCCCACGCGGCTGAAGAGATTGGCGAGCACCTCGCCCTTTGGCGAGACCACCATGCTGCAGCCGCCCAGCGCTTCGTCCTCGCCCATGCTGACCGAGGCGCGTACGACGTATGCGTTGGTATTGTAGGCGAGGAAGCGGCTCATGAGCTCGAGCGCGGAGTGCATATCGCTTCTCTGATGGGAGCAGCCGATGATGATATCGACCTTCTTGCGGGCGATGTGCGCGAAGGCCTCGTAGAAATAGAAATCGTAGCAGGTGAGGAAGGCGTAGCGCACGCCCTCGATGGTGATGACGGTGGGATCGGAATATTCGTAGGTATAGGCGCTGTCCAGCTTGCGCTTGCTGACCTCGCCGGGGGTTAAGTGCTGCTTGTCGTAGGTGCCGGCGAGGCTGCCGTCGCGGTTGAAGGCGAAGGTGGTGTTGCGCCAGCCGGTGGGGGTCTGATGGATGGCATTGATGAAGAGGATGGCGCTGCAGCGCTTTGCGGTTTCTCCGGCGAGGGCGAGCAGCGGCCCGTTGTATTTTCTGACGCTCGCTTCGAAGTCTTCCTTGGTTCTGGCCAGCGCGGGCACGTCGCACGCCTCGGGGCAGACGATGAGGTCGAGCGACTCGTCGCACTGATGAAGCATGGCGACTTCCTGCTGATAGAGCTCCTCGGTGCGGGAATAATCGGAGGAATAGAGCGGCTGAATGATGCGGACTTTCATGATCTGCGCCTCCTTGGTGCGGTGGTTTGGGTATATCATATCATAAAATGAGGGGGAACGCCATGGAGAATCTTTTGGGGCGGCGCGGGGATGTGCGGATCAATCCCCTCCCTTTACGCTGAAATAAAGTTGAAACAAACTTGCAATTTACTTGAATTTCTGTGACCTTTCGTTTATAATATAGGGAAGAAAAGTTTGCCCATTTGGGCGAAAGGGGTTTTGAGCCGTGGCACGAAGAATTCTGCTGGTAGACGACGAGCCGCTCATCGTCAAAGGCCTGAAATACAGCCTCGAGCAGGAAGGATATGAGACGGATTCTGCTGCCGACGGCGAAGAAGCGCTGAATAAATTTTTCGCAGGCAAGTACGATCTGGTGCTGCTGGACGTGATGCTGCCCAAGCTGGACGGCATCGAGGTCTGCCAGAGAATCCGCGAAAAGAGCTATGTGCCGATCATCATGCTGACGGCCAAGGGCGAGGATATGGATAAGATTCTGGGCTTCGAATACGGCGCGGACGATTACATGACCAAGCCGTTCAACATTCTCGAGGTCAAGGCGCGCATCAAGTCCATTCTGCGCCGCGCCACTCAGCAGATTCAGGAAGCCGCGCCGCAGGTGATGATGGTGCGCGATATGGTCATGAATCTGGACAACCGCTCGGTTTCCATCGACAATAAGGACGTTAACCTCACGGCGAAGGAGTTCGATCTTCTGCAGCTGTTCATGTCCAACCGCGGCAAGGTATTCAGCCGCGAGGTGCTGCTGGAGACCATCTGGAAATACGACTACCTGGGCGACCTGCGCACGGTAGACGTACATATCCGCCGCCTGAGAGAAAAAATCGAGCATAATCCTGCCCAGCCGGAGTTTATTCTCACCAAGTGGGGAGTGGGCTACTATTTCACTGACAAGGATTAAAGCTGCATTTTATTCCATACGCTGGAAAATCGTGCTCGCCTACCTGCTGATCATATGCGTGGCGTTTTATGTTGTAACCGCCTCGCTGATCCGGCTGGTGGGCGAATATCTGTTTAGTCAGAAAGTGAGCGACGAACAGCGCATGGCGGGCGAGCTTGCGGTCGCCCTGTCGGAGCCCTTCGCGGACCGGGATGCGGAGAGGCTCTATTCGGACGTGCGCTCGGCGAGCGAATCGACCGGCGGGCGCATCATGGTGCTGGATCTGTACGGCGTCGTTCAGGCGGACACCTACTCGGAATACAACGGAACGCAGCTGATGCGAAGCGAAGTTGCGATGGTGCTGTCCGGCGGCGGCGAGGCATACGGATTTTACGAATCCCCCGAGAGCGGCGCGGGCAGCTTCCTGCTGCCGGGGCTGACGGTCGATATGATCGGCCTGTACGCGGCGCCCATCATGGCGGACGAGAGCATGGCGGGCGTATTGGTGTTCATCACGCTGGCGCAGGATATGTATCAGAGCCTGATGTATATTCAGACGCAGATGATCCTGTGGCTGGTGCTGGTGGCGCTTGCGGTCGCGATTCTGAGCCTGTTCGTCTCCCGCTTCTTCACAAAACCCGTTTCCAACCTCATCACCGGCATGTCCCAGATGACGAGGGGCGATTTCTCCGGGCGCGTGAAGGTCAAAGGAAAGAGCGAATTTGCGCAGCTGGCCTCGACGTTCAACATGATGTGCGACCGGCTGGAAAGCCTGGATAAATCGAGAAGCCAGTTCGTATCGAACGCGTCCCATGAGCTCAAGACGCCGCTGAGCACGATGAAAATCCTCATCGAGACGCTGGTCTATCAGGAGCCGATGGACGAGGGCATGTGCCGCGAGTTCTTAGGCGACATCAACAAGGAGATCGACCGGCTGAATCTGGTCATCAACGATCTTCTGACGCTGGTCAGCATGGACAGCGGCGAGATGAAGGTCAACATGAAGAGCGCGTCGCTGACCGATATGCTCAATGAGACCATGCGCCGCCTTCAGCCGCTGGCGCGCGAGCGGGGCATCGAGATGTCCGCCGCGATTGCGCAGGGCGTGACCGTCAATTGCGATCCGATGAAGCTGACGCAAGTGTTCTATAACCTGATGGACAACGCCATCAAATACACCGGGCGCGGCGGCGAGGTGAAAATCGAGCTGGTGCGCAAGGACAAGAAGGCCATCGCCCGGGTGATCGATACCGGCATCGGCATTCCCAAGGAAGACCAGATGCACATTTTCGACCGATTCTACCGCGTGGACAAGGCCCGTTCGCGCGAGACGGGCGGCACAGGCCTGGGCCTGTCGATCGTCAAGCAGGTGGTTCTCCTGCACGGCGGCGACATCACGGTGAGCAGCGAGGAGGAGAAGGGATCGACCTTCACCGTCGAGCTGCCGCTGCAGGGCTGAGACGGGATGACGCTGAAAGAGGGAGGGAAAACGGCATGAAACGAGCGCTGGCGCTCATGCTCATTCTTTTGTGCGCGCTGATGATGACCGGCTGCATGCCGCTTTCGATCAATCTTCAGCGGGATGATCAGGTCGTGCTCCTGCCGACGCCCGATGAAAGGGAAAACGCCCCGGCCATCGGCGACAGCCTGCCCTCTGCCTCCTACTACCTGCCCCTTCACTTCGTATCTGCGGACAAGCAGCGGCTGATTCCCTTTTCCCGCGCGGTCACGGTGTCGGGCAGCCAGTCTCTGGTGCGCGAAACGCTTCTGACCCTCCTGAACGCGGAGCATGCGCCGGACGCCTTCTCGCCCTTTCCGGAGGGAACGCGGCTGCTGGGCGTCGAGCAAAACGGCAATCTCGCCGTGGTCGATCTGTCGATCGACGCGCGCAACGTCGAATCCGAGCAGCAGTATCTGTGGATGCGGGAGGCCATCGCGGCCACGATTGTCGGGCTGGAAGGCATTGAATATGTGAACGTACTGGTTGCCGGGCGGGACGAGGGAATCCTCTCCCTGCCCTCCGGCTGTTCTCAGGGCGAGGCGGGCAGCATGGCGGCCGCGTGGATGAAGCGCACGGCCGAGCGGGAGCTGCTGGATAAGGGCGGCGAGACCCCGCCCTCGATTGTGCGCTCCGCGGTGATCTATTACGCCGCGCAGGACGGGCAGTATATCGCGCCGGTGGTGAAGGATGTTCGCGTGACCGACGGGGACTATATCACGCCGGTCATCGAGGCGCTGATGAACTGCGAGGGCGTTACCGGCAGCCTGCGCTCCCCCTTTCCGCAGGAAACGGATGTGCTGAAGGAGAAGCCGGAAATCGTCGAGACCGGATCGGGCCGGCGCATGGTAAAGCTGACCTTCGACGCAAATCTGGTGGCGACGCTGGAGCGCGAGAAGCTGTCCGCATGGCAGCTCTACGCTTCCCTCACCTATACCCTCACCGGCTTCGTGCCCGAGATTGACGGGCTGATCGTGCTCATCGGCGACGGTCAGCTGGCCAAGACCGAGCGCGGAGATCAGGAGCTGACCTTTACCGGCGGCGAGATGAACAGATCCGTCTATCCGGACGCGGTCTGCCGCCTTGCGGCCACCTACATGAACGCGGCGGACGGCGGGCTTCATAAGCTGTATCGTCCGCTCGATCAGAGAAGCGCTGTTTCCCCGCGGGCCCTGCTGGGCGAGCTGTTCGACGGCCCGGCGGAGTGGGAGGAAGGCGCGGCGCGCGTCATGCCGGACGGCGTGAGCATCGACGATATCCTCGGCATCCGGATCACGGGCGAAGGCGCAATCGTCAATCTTTCCTCGAATTTCTACCGCTGCTGCCAGAGCCTGACGGCGCAGCAGGAGCGGAACATGATCTACGCCATGGTCAACACGCTGACTGAGCTGCCGCTGGTGGATCAGGTGAGCTTTCAGGTCGAGGGCGAGACGGTGGATCATCTGGTGAGCTCGGTGTTTCTGAGGGGGCCGCTCATGCGCAACCCCGGAATCATCCGATGACGCGGTTTTGTCATAAGCGGATAATGATATTTTTTCCCATTCATGGTATACTGTTATGCAGTGTTCATGGAAAGAGGTGTTTCTCATGAAAAAGCATACGGCGGCGGGCGTGATTGCGGGCTCGCTGATCGCAATTGTCCTTTCTGCACTGCAGCCGATGATCTATCCCTTATCGGTCATGCTCTGCATTACCCCGATTGCCCTTGCGGCATTGTACGCATGGGGCGGCGTGATTCCCGCAGCGATTCTCTCGGTCGGCACGGTGGGTTCGCTGGCGGGCTTTGCGATCGCCAGCGCGGAGACGATGGGCGAAATGGCGATCTCCCCGGTGCTGGCGGGCATTGGCGCGCTGACTGCGCTGGTGCTGCCGGGCATTGTGTCGGTGTGGCTCATGGAAAAGCGGCTGCCGTTTTTTAAGCGGATGCTGATTTCCGTCGGCGTTCAGACGGCCGCGCTGCTGATCTGCGTGGCTTATGTGTATCTGGTGATGAAGGCGGATCTGGCGGATATAATGACCGGCATGTTCCGCTCGGTGATCGATCAGCAGTCGATCGAGGTGCAGAAGATGCTGCTTCAGTCGTTCTACGACGTCGGCATGCTGACGAAGGAATCCGTCGAGGGGCTGACGAGCGGCTTTGTGACCCCGGCGGACGTCCGCAAGGCGCTCGATCAGGTGTTTGAACTGTCCAACTATCAGCTCAAGCAGACGCTGCCGGCAACCCTTATCGGCAGCGGCGTGCTGACGGGCATTATGACGACGTATTTCCCCAGCCTGATCTCGGTGAAGCGTGGCGCGGAGCCGGTGATTCCCCATGTTCCGCTGTACGGCTGGTTCATGCCGTCGCATCTGGTGGGCGGCGTGACGATCTGCCTGGCGTCGGGCCTTGCGCTTCAGCTGATGGGCAATCAGTCGGCGATGGCGGTGATGGTGGTATTCAGCCTGCTGGCCACTTACCTGTGCATCATTCAGGGCATGGCGGCCATTACCCGCAGGTTCCGGGAAGTGGGCGCGGGCAAGGGCGCGAGAATCGGCCTGATCGGCGCGTCGCTGGTATTTGCGCCGACCTTCCTGCAGTATGCGGGCATTGCGTCGGCCCTGTTCGGAAGAAAAGGCGTCGTATCCGTATGGATGCGAAAGAAAATGGAAGAAATGGAAAATGACAGAGAGGATGACGACGAATGAAGGTAATTCTGCTCAAGGATATCAAGGGTACCGGCAAGAAGGATCAGATCATTGAGGTAAGCGACGGCTACGGCCGCAACTATCTGCTGCCCCGCAAGCTGGCTGTCGAGGCCACCAGCGAAGCGGTGAACTCCGTCGAGCGCAGCAAGTCCGCCGCGAAGCACCGCGAGGACGTGAAGAAGAACGAAGCCGAGACCTCTGCCCGCGACCTGAAGGGCAAGACGGTCACCGTCAAGGTCCGCGCGGGCGAAAACGGCCGCCTGTACGGCTCCATCACCACGCAGGAAATCGCCGACGCGCTCAAGGCGCAACACGGCGTCGAGCTGGACAAGCGCAAGATCGAGCTGGACGAGAAGGTCACCACCGTCGGCCAGACCACGATTTCCGTGAAGCTGTACGCCGGCGTCTCCACCAAGATGAACCTGGTGATCGAGGCGGCGAAGTAATAACAAAAGTAATCCGTAACCCGGGGAGGCCTTTCCGGCAGGGGCGGAGCCCCCATACATGGGAACTTAAGGATTCGGTGGAGCGACTCAAAGCCGCCCCTGTGTAAGGGGAGGTGGCGCGTGAGCGCCGGAGGGGTTGAAACGTTACATTTTGAACCAAGTTATCGATTGAAATCTAATCGGAAAACGCC
>JAFQQU010000026.1 GCA_017410445.1 Clostridia bacterium
AATTGGCGCTGAAGATTACGACGAGAACGAACCGCACCATTACCTGTGGTTCTCTGCGGATGGTGAATACCTTGGACACAGTGTTCTTCCTGTGGAAGGCCGGGCATCAGGGAGTTCTTTGACTATCCTGGGGGATGTTTTGTATGACAAGAAGGTAACCTATACAAAACATGAGGAATACATGGACACGCAAGATTCGTTTGATGTGAAATTGTATCCGGTTCCGTTGCCCACCTTCTAAATCACATATAAACAAATACGGCTGGTCATTCGCTGACCAGCCGTATCTTCAAATATTCCTACAATGTTTTTCATATGGAATGCTTCACTCGATCATGTTCTTCTGCGCGCTTGCCGTCGTTAAAGCGCTCCAAAGAGCCTACCAGATATCCTGTGATGCGGCGAATGCGATGGAAAGGAGCATGACCGAAATCGTAAGATAGTTCTACGTATTCTCCATCCACTTTTATGTCGATCCCCAGTGGTTCCCGTCCAAACTTCTCCTTCGCTCGCTGGATATAGGCGTCGATCTCCGGCTGCCTCATTTCTCCACCAGTTACAGTAATCTTGCAGGGCATGTGTCCATCCTCCTGTGAATTCTTGCGTATGAAGACGGCTATATTATAATACACGTATGGATTTCAGGCAAGGATAGGAGATCCCTTCAATGGGGAAGAAAACCTTATTCCACATTGCTTTTGGCAGTTTGATTTTGTATAATGGCAATGCACACATATTGAAAAACGGGAAGTGACGGAGTAAATCAGCGGGGCAGCCAAAGTACCAGCTGCAAACAAATGGAGGCGCACTCCCAATGAGCAAAAACAGACTTGCGCAGTTTGTGAATCAATATATGATGAGCAGGAGAATGCGGAAAGAAGCAACCTTATCTGAACTGCGCAGACGCTTTTACATCCAGTATTTCTTGATTCTCGATTCGTGTCGGCAGCTTCATCCTTGTCTCCCAACAGATCCGGCTTTGTTCGCTCGGGCGTACATGAGCCATATCTTTCGGTCTGAATACGACGAAGCATGGTGGATCGACCATTCGGATTACCTGACACAGCCATGGTTCATCTGGCAGTATATGTGCTCGCACGGTATGGCTGAACAGCCCAAGCTTTCCGATACGCAGCCGTTTCTGCTGATCCGCCCGGAGAAGGAAGCTGCCGGCGAGTGCCTGAAGATCGAAATCAAGCGGGATCCGGACAACCCGCTACAGGGATTGCTGTATGCCTATGGCGCAGCAGATGAAAGGCTGGATCGCGTGATGCGAAGGATCCGGTGCAAAAGAATCCCCGGAGGATATGTCCGCAAGGTGGATGAATGCGCGGCACCGATTGAGGATCGCGCTGTGCAGATGTGCCTCTCCCTGCTGGAAAACGGCTGTTCAGCAGGGCTTGCTGAAAAGAAACTGTACGACCGCGTTCTGAACGAAGACTATGAACCGGAGCACAGATACTGGATTCGTGCTGCAGCGGTTCCGGAGTGGCTGCAATTGGTTTACCCCTATGACGTACAGCTTCACCGGTATCTTCTTCAGATGGGCGGCCGGTGGACGGGTAGAGAAATGCTTGTGCATGTGGCTGCGGCGGACAGAATGCAGGATATTGTGCGTTTGTATGATTTCCGCATGACGGCCGCTGCCGAACGGCTGATACGGCTGTGGAATCAGGCGCTTGATCAGGCAACTGTGTATCGCCCGAGACGAAACAAGGCGGAGCCTCCACAGCCATCTGCCATGGATCGTTTCAGGGAATTGATGAAGCAGGAAGTAGAGATCCCGGAGGATCTGATCGACCAGAATGTTTGACGCGCTTCATCCGGCTCAAATCGAAGCGGTAGAAAAGCTGAAGCGTCTCAAAGTAGGAGCGCTCTATATTGAGCGGCAGGAAGGCAAGCTGCGGACGGTATCTGAACTGATTCGCTTCAGATTGGACACGGACCGCATTGACAGTGTGATCTGGCTGTGTACCCGGAGAAAGCAGCAGATGATTCAGGCTGGAATCTTTCGCTATCTTCCGGAAAAGCAGGAAAGGATTGTGCTGGTCGGCGTTGAAAATCTGTCACACAGACTGCCGCTGTTTCTGAAACTGATGCAGCAAGCCCAGGCGGAGCGCGTAATGCTGGTGATTGATAACGGGCTGCTGATCAAGAATCCCCGGGCGCTGCGGACGCAGCGCGTGCTGGCTTTGAGCGGAGCGTGCGGGTACAAGCTCCTCATCAGCGATGTGCCGCTGACCAGAAGTGCAGCCGATATGTTTACGCAGTGGTATGCGCTTGATTGGCGGATTCTGGGTTATCAATCCTACTGGGGCTTCTGCATCAATCATGTAGACAGGAACCGCCGAAGCAAGAACCTTGACTATCTGGCAAGGCGGATTGAGCCCTACTGCGCTCAGCTTCTCAGAGAGGATGTACAGCCTGTGGGCGGACGCAGGGAGTATGTGTGGCGGTTCCGGCTGCCTCAGCAGGCAGCGCAGGAATACGCCAGAGTAGCGGAGCGCTTTATGCTGAAGGCAGCATACTCCCAGAGCGGCGTATACAGGATGCTGCAGGCGTGCCAGCATGCGGCAGGAGGGCGGAGAATCATCTGTGATTATCCGCTGCGGACGGAGAATTTGTATGCTGATCCGGGCGATGATCCAAGGCTCATGTCCTTGCTGGAAATACTCACGCATTATGAAAAAGAAAGGATTTTGATCCTCTGCCGGTATGCCTGCGAGTGTGACACGGTAGAAGAAATTGTTGGCTGGTTCCA
>JAFQQU010000321.1 GCA_017410445.1 Clostridia bacterium
GAAGGCGCCGCCGCCGTGGTGGCCGTAGCCGCCATAGGTATCAACGATAATCTTACGACCGGTCAGGCCGGAGTCTCCCTGCGGTCCGCCGATAACGAAGCGGCCGGTGGGGTTGATCAGGAAGCGGGTATTGTCGTCCAGCAGGGCGGCAGGAATCGCCTCACGAATGACCTTCTCGATCATATCCTTCTCAATCTGAGCATGCTCGATTTCGGGAGCGTGCTGGGTGGAGAGGACAACGGTGTCTACACGGACCGGAACGCCGTCGACATATTCTACAGTAACCTGGGCCTTTCCGTCGGGACGCAGATAGGGAACAGTGCCGTTCTTGCGAACCTCGGACAGCTTGCGGGTTACGCGATGCGCCATGGCAATGGCCATAGGCATGTATTCAGGAGTCTCGTCGCAGGCATAACCGAACATCATGCCCTGATCGCCGGCGCCGATATCATGCGCATCTTCGCTGCGGCCTTCGAGTGCGTTGTTGACGCCCATGGCGATATCGCCGGACTGCTCGTCGATAGATACAAGAACAGAGCAGGAATGGCCGTCGAAGCCGTACTTCGCACGGTCGTAGCCGATGTCGATAACCTTCTGACGGGCAATCTTATCGATAGAAACATAGCAGCTGGTGGAAATCTCCCCCATAACCATGATCAGGCCGGTCGTGGTGCAGCACTCGCAGGCGACGTGAGCATAAGGATCCTGCTCAAGAATTGCGTCCAGAACAGAGTCGGAAATCTGGTCGCAGATTTTATCGGGATGTCCTTCGGTAACGGATTCGGAAGTGAACAGAGTTCTCATACAGGCATGCTCCTTTCAGATATGCATAAGAAAAACGGTCTCGCGCAGACGAGACCGCATGTTGACGAATTCATGCGCCTCATCTTCCAGCAGTCTGCGCTGCTGCGGGATTTGGCACCACTGTCAGTCACGACCGGTTGCCGGGTATCATCGGGCCCGTTCCCTCAACCACTCTTGATAAGGCATTTATCGTCACACAGTATACATGAGAAGAGCCGGTCCGTCAACCGAAAAACTCAACTGTTTACATATACTTCGGCGGATCGACCAGTTTTTTTCATTCCGTTTACCGACCGATGAAAACATGGGACAAGGCGGCTGTATACGCTCTGTTCATCCCTTCCGGACGCCCAGCAGGCCGTACAATCCAGCGACCCGGTCTGTACGCATTTCGTTTTCGTAGGCGTCGTAGAAATGCTCCGGATCAAACAGGCAGCCGCAGATTCCGGCATTCTTAGCAGCCTCCACATCGATATCGCGGTCACCGAGCATCAGTGTCTGTTCGGGATTCAGACCGTGCTTATCCATCAGATTCAGAAGCGCATCCGGAGCAGGCTTCGAAGGGAAGGGATCGAGAGCAGTGATAGCGCCCAGGAATAGATCGCGGATTCCGTATCTTTCCAGCGCCTCAATGGCTGTATGATCCCGGTGCGTGTATAGATAATGGCTTCCGCCGGCAGCTACAACTGCTTTCAGCAGTTCGCAGATTCCTTCGTAGGGCACCATCGTCTCGGCGGGCATGGAATGCTCAATTTCGTGATACTGTCGATTCAGCTCGTTCCGGTCCAGATTATACTTCTCGGAATAGTATGCAACGCCCTTGCGGACTGAGAGCTTGATCGTCGACATGACGTCCTGATATTCCGCTTCTACGCCCAGATTTTTCAGTGCCTTCTGAAAGGCAGCTGCCATTCTCGGATAGGTATTGAACAGCATGCCGTCAAAATCCCAGATCAAATTTACGTATTTCAATGTAATTTCCTCCATTTTATATCAGTCAGGCGATTTCAAGAGCAATCTCCATCATTTTTGTGAAGGTCAGCTGTCGGGCTTCCGCGTCAAGTCCTTCTCCGGTGAAGGGATTATCGGAGATGGTCAGCAGTGCCAGCGCCTGCTTACCAGCGCGTGCAGCATTCAGATAAAGCGCTGCAGCTTCCATCTCAACGGCAAGCACGCCGAGCTTTTCAAGCTTGCCCAGCGGCAGAGATTCATCATAAAAAGTGTCCGAGGAGTACACCGGGCCCGCTATCGGAACCTGTCCGAGCTTTTTTCCGGCCTCCATGGCTTTTGACAGCAGCTCATAAGAAGCGCAGGGGGCCAGGTTTCCGTCGAAACCGAACTGTTTTCCGAAGTTTGAATTCGTGTAAGCGCTGATTCCTGCGACAATATCGCGAACCTTCAGCTTCTGAGAAATCATACCTGCAGAACCGACGCGGATGATATTTTCTACGCCGTAGAAATTGAAGAGCTCGTAAGAATAAATTCCGATCGAAGGCATGCCCATGCCGGACGCCATGACTGAAACTTCTTTACCTTTATAGAGTCCGGTGTAGCCCTGAACGCCTCTTACATTATTTACGAGGCGGGCGTCGGTCAGAAATGTTTCGGCAATAAACTTTGAACGCAGCGGATCGCCGGGCATGAGAACGGTACGGGCGAAATCGCCTTCCTTTGCCGTGATATGGGGAGTAGGAATATTGGCCATACGGTAAGCCTCCTTTATTTGTAATCTGTCTGTTTATATTCTACAATGGAACCGGATATTTGTCACGCAAAAACAATGAGATTTGATCTGATAATTTTCATGACCTTTTTGTCTTACATTATTAACAAAAACATGATTAAAACAGTTGAATTAAACGTAACTTAATGTTATAATTCAATTAGTTTAATCGCTAGCAGCGAAATCAAAAAGAACGGGAGTGAATCGGATGTCGAAGCAGAAAGCGTTGACGATTCTCGGTGTCGTAGTGTTGGTAGTACTGGTGATCATCACATTTGTTTTCGTCGGCAAATGCAGTGATGTCCAGACGAAGCTGAACGAGGCGGAAATAAAGCTCGCCGAAGCTGCTGCCGCAGCAGAGGCTGCCGAATCAAAGGTCGCAGCTGCAGATGCTTCCGCTGCTGAAGCGAAGGCTGCACTTGAAGCTGCCGAAGCACAAATTGCCGATTTGACTGCAGGTAAGGAAGCTGCCGAAGCACAGAATGCCGATTTGACTGCAGGTAAGGAAGCTGCCGAAGCACAGATTGCTGATTTGACTGCAGGTAAGGAAGCTGCCGAAGCACAGATTGCTGCGCTCGAAGCAAGCGGCAAAGAAGCTGCCAGTGCACTCCTCGCCGAGCAGGAAGCTGGCAAGGCTGCCGCCGCACAGCTTGAGGAAACGAACGCTAAACTGACCGCTGCCGAAGAGGCGCTCGCAGGCGCTCAGACCGAACTGACCACAGAAACCGAGAGCAATGCGCTGCTGACCCAGCAGCTGGCAGACGTCACTACCAAGCTCGAAGCTGCTGAGGCCGACAAGACTGCCGCCGAGGAAACAGTCGCTCAGCTGACGATTGATCTCAAGGCCGAGGCCGCTTTGAAGGATGAAGCGCTTGCTGCTGCCGAAGGGTATAAGGCGCAGATTGCAGAATTGACTGAAGCGGCTGAGGTTCCTGAGGAAGTTCCTGCACAGTACTGCGAAACCAAGTCCGGTATTTCCTTCATTCTGCCCGACGGAATGACGATTTCAAACGAGACCTCTTCCATGGTAGAGATTCTCGTCGGCGAGGATGCCCGCATCAAGCTGCAGAAATCCGCCGGCCGCATTTCCGTATTCTGGTATGATGCCAGCATCGAGGCTGTCAATGAACTGCTCTCTACGATTCAGTTCAAATGATTTATCTCAGGAAGAACGCAGTAGGGGAGAGCATTTGCTCTCCCCTGTTTCGATGCAACGAGTATTACGAAGATATCTCGCAGAATGTGTTAATTGTCGAAACACCAATTGACACAGCACCCGGGAAGTAGTATACTTTGATGGTGATCCGCACGGACTGGGTTCTGATGAAAACGCTTAGCGTACCCAAATTCGGCGAGACTTTATAAGGAGGTGCAACACAAATGTACGCTGTCATTAAGACCGGTGGCAAGCAGTATCGCGTTCAGCAGGGCGACGTGATCTATGTTGAGAAGCTCGATGTTCAGGGTGGCGAAACCGTTAAGTTCGACGTTCTGATGCTGGGCAAGGACGATGCTGAAGCCGTTATCGGCGCTCCCGTTGTGGAGGGTGCTTCTGTAGAGGGTAAGGTAGTTTCTCAGGTGAAGGCTGCCAAGATCGTTGTCTACAAGTACAAGGCCAAGAAGAACGAGCGCAAGAAGCAGGGCCATCGTCAGCCGTATACCAAGATCGAGATTACTGCGATCAACGGTTAAGGTATGATTGAAGTAGCCTTTTTCAAGCAAGAGGGCGATCTCGTAGGCTTTGAAGCCAGCGGGCATGCAGGATATGACGCATACGGTCGTGACATCGTATGTGCGGCAGTATCAGGAATTCTCCTGACAACACTGGCCGGTATCGAAGAAGTAGTCGGCGTACACGCGAGAGTGAAGCGCAACGACGAAAACGGTTACCTTCATGTTCAGCTTCCGCACCAATTAGAGGAGGCCGCCAAGCATGATGCGTGTCTTTTGATACGCTCTGCCGAAAACGGACTTCGCAGTATTTCCGAACAGTACCCCGGCTTTGTACGGGTTATCAACAAGAACAGGAGGAAGAGCGAATGATTATGAATCTTCAGCTGTTTGCCCATAAAAAAGGTATGGGTAGCTCGCGTAACGGCCGTGACTCCGCTGCGCAGCGTCTGGGCACCAAGCGTGCTGATGGTCAGTTCGTGCTCGCGGGCAACATCCTGGTTCGTCAGCGCGGCACCGTAATCCATCCCGGCAACAACGTCGGCATCGGCGACGACGACACGCTGTACGCCAAGATTGACGGTATCGTCAAGTTCGAGCGTAAGGGCAAGTCCAACAAGCAGGTCAGCATTTATCCGAAGCAGGAAAAGGCTGAGGTCGCTGCGGACTAATCCAGTGGCATATAAGCCCGTCCGGAGTAATCCGGGCGGGTTTTCTCTATTCGACCGCGGAGGAAACTACTTTGTACATCAGCCATTCCGGATACACCATGCATATTCATGATACACATTTCGATCCGCAGCTTACACTCATTGACAGCGCACAGGTGTTTCAGTGGAACTATGCAGACGGTACTTTCTCGGCCTGCTTCAACGGAAGACACGTGCAGCTCACAATGGAAAAGGACGGTTTTCTGCTTCATAATGTCGATAAGAGTGAAATTTCATTCTGGCGGAATTACTTCGATCTTGATACGGACTATGAAGCCATCGCATCGGCATGCATTGAGCCTCTTGCGCGGCACGCCATGCAGCTTCTTCCCGGTCTGAGGGTTCTGAATCAGCCGCCGTGGGAGACGACAGTATCTTTTATTCTTTCCGCAAACAACAATGTTTCAAGAATAAGGCAGTTGGTCGGCCGGATGATCGACATCTGCGGCGTTGACGGAAGATTTCCATCTCCTGAAGAAATTGTGGCAGCCGGCGAAGATGCTCTGCGGGCAATGGGCTGCGGTTATCGTGCGCCGTATCTGATCCGAACGTCACAGATGATTCTTGATGGATTTCCGCTTGAACGTCTTCGTGAAATGCCTTATGATGAGGCGCATGCGTATCTTTTGACATTGCACGGAGTCGGAGACAAGGTGGCCGATTGTATTCAGCTGTTCTCTATGGGGCACAGAGAAGCTTTCCCTGTGGATGTATGGGTAGAGCGCTTAATGCGCAATTGGTTCATTCCGGAAGCATACAGCAAAAAAGAAATCAGAGATTCTGCCAGCAGACTGTTCGGAAAAAACGCCGGAATTATACAGCAGAGTCTTTTCCACTGCGCGCGGCTTGGCTTGATTCCATTGGAAGATCATCAGTAGTACGGAAATGAGGAAAAATTATGCTTGGAGTATGGGTAAATTCTATAGCAGTTGTTCTCGGCGGTCTGGTCGGAACCTGGCTCAGGGGCGGCATACCTGACAAATACCGCAATTCGATCAACATGAGCCTGGCGCTATGCGTGCTGGTCATCGGTATTTCCGGCGCCATTACTACGCAGAACATGATGCTCGTTATCCTGTCGCTCGTAATCGGTACAGCATGCGGCGAAGCAATCGGCATCGAGAATCATCTGGACCATCTGGGCAATTGGGCTCAGAATCGCTTTGCCAAGGGAGATAACAGTTTTTCTCAGGGCTTCATAAACGCTACGCTTTTGTTCTGCATCGGATCAATGGCTGTTGTCGGTTCGCTCGAAGCAGGTCTTCAGAATAAACCCGACACTCTTCTGGCAAAATCTGCGCTCGACGGCGTGTCAGCGATCATTTTCGCCTCTTCAATGGGGCCCGGGGTCATTCTTTCGGTAATTCCCCTCACACTGTATCAGGGCGGAATCGCTCTGCTGGCTACTTTTCTCGGCAATTTTCTGCCGGAAACGGCCATTCTTGAAATGTCCGCTGCAGGCAGCGTAATGATTATTGGCCTGGGTGTCAATATGCTTGGCGTCATGAAGGACAGAATCCGTGTGGGCAATATGCTCCCGGCCCTTTTTATTCCTGCGCTCTACATTCTCATCCAGGGTCTTATCTGAATCAACACTTAAACAACGCCGGCCGATCATCAGCGATCAGCCGGCGTTGTTGCGTATATTATCAGTTGAAATCGACCCTTCTGCGGGCAATATAGCCCTGGGAAGAATAGTATGACAGATCATGAATCGAACAGATGACGGTGTTTCCGTCGCCGCCCTGTTCAATGATCATCATTTGTGTCTTGGCTGCATCCACCCAATACAGGAACATAACCGTATGGTTGCTGCCCATGACAAACAAATCTCCTGGACGCATATCAGCAAACTTGATCGTCTCATAATAGGACGAAGTGAAGATATACTTTGTGCGGATAAACGCCGCCGGATGATTGATACCATACTGACTGATGCCCATAAAGGAAGAGCAATCGTTGCCGACATACATTTTTCCGAGGAGATTCTTCCGGTTCAGCAGGTAGTATCCGTTTCCGCTGTCTGTATAACGGTTTTCCCTTACGGCTTTAGCGACATTATATTCGCGGTTGTCATAAGAATCATTCAGATTCTTCTGAATATAGGGGAGTCCGTAATACACCTGTCCGGGCAGATACTGCTTGTAAGCATATTCGCTGGTCCAATAAGGCTGGATTGACTCGGTCATCCACGGGAAGAGCTGCATTTCAAACGCCCGGTCGATGATGCCCTGACGAATCAGGGATTCGGTTTCATCAATCCTGTCATTCATTGCCAGACGCAGAATCTCGCTCTTTGCGCTGTCCTTGATATCGTTGATTTTTTTCAGATTCTCCGCGATGCCGGAGACGGGCGTCGTGCGTGCGGGAATTGTCGTTGCAACATACACGCTGGTTACAGAAACCTTGCACTGCGCTGACAGGCCGTTCGTCGTCCTTGCGGTAACGATTGCCGTTCCGATATCCCGTGCAGTCAGCACGCCGTCAGACGAAACTCTTACAACATCCGAATTACTGCTGGACCATGTAACGGTTTGCGGTGCAGTGGCAGGGAAGACCGATGCCGAGATAGCTCGTTCGTTATCTCCCTTGACCAGATAGATCATGCTGTCGCTGAGGGAGATGCTGCCGGGTGTATTGGCGTCGTAAACGATAATCGGAAGGGACGCCTTGACGGCGCTGTTTTTCTGCGACTGCAGTGTGATGACTGCGGTGCCGGTTGCATGCGCCGTTACCACGCCATCCGGATCGACCGTGGCAATTGCGGGATTCGAGCTTGTATAAGTACCGAGGACGCTGGCATTTACCGGAGCGGCGGCAGGGACGATGCGGGTCGATTCGCCAACCAGAATCGCCTGGGGAACAGCGCTCAGGGAGAGGGCCGACGGCGCCGATTTGGAAACGACTTTGATCTTTACGGAGTCTTCCCGGTATTTGCTGTACGTTGAAGTTACCGTTATGGTAGCCGTGCCGCTCTTTATGCCTGTCACAACGCCGTTCTGATCGACCCGAACTCTGGAGGAATTGCTGGACCATTTCAGCGTCTGAGTCGCTGTAGAGGGCTTCACGGTGGCGTTCAGCTGTATCTTCTGTCCGCTTTCGATGGTAATCGTGCCGCTTTCGGCCAGCTGTACGCTGTCCGGCATCTTGGAATCAATGATTTTGATTGTAATGCTGGATTTGACATCGGAATCACGGCCGGACTTAACCGTTACCGTAACCGTGCCGGTCTTTTTCGGCGTCAGTATTCCGGTACTGCTGATGCTGGCAATCGAGCTGCTGCTCGTGCTCCACTTGAATTCCTTACTCCGCTTTTCATTGACTGGATAGGTGGTAACAGAGAGCTGGAGCTTATCGGTAATCTCGATGGTAGAGGCCGATGCATTCAACTGAATTGCGTCCGGCGCAGGAAGATTGACGATTTTAAGGGTTATAGACGCTTTGATTTCCTTGTTGGCTTTCGAAGTGGCTGTAATTGTGACCGTTCCTGCCTTTTTGACCGAAACCAGACCGTCGGAAGCGACTGTTGCCCGGGAGGTGCTTCCGGATTTCCAGGTAATATCGGCATTCTTTCCGGCAGGCAGCACAGAGGCACTCAAATCAAGGAAATCACCGGGATTTACCGTCAATGTCTGCCCGTTCAGAGCGGAAGCAGAATGCCCGTCGGAATAAAGAAGAATGCTGTGTGGAGAGGATTCGGATACAATGAGAAATTTGCGGGTCGCCTTAACGCGGGAATTCTGTTTGGATTCGCAGGTAATAGTAACCCAGCCTGTTTTCTTGGCGGTTAGCAAGCCGTCCGGGCTGACGTTTGCGCGGCTGGAGGAGGATGTTTTCCATGTAAAATACTCGCAGACCTTGCTGTCAACGGGTGTGACCGCCGGAATAAGCTGAATTTTTTCGCCGACCACAACAACATCCGGCGTGGGAAGCAGTGTGATTGAA
>JAFQQU010000322.1 GCA_017410445.1 Clostridia bacterium
CGGCCTGGCCGCGCAGATCCTGACCGATCACTTGACGCTCTTTGTCAACCTGACCGAAAATGTCGTGCCTGGCGTTGATTTCAATGAGCCTGAAGACGACAAGAGGGAAAAGGTTCTCGAGATGACGATCGAGGAGCTGGACCTCTCGGTTCGTGCCTACAACTGCCTGAAGCGCGCCGGCATCAACACGGTAGCCGAGCTGGTGCAGCGCAATCAGGAAGATATGATGAAGGTACGCAATCTGGGCAAAAAGTCGTTGGAAGAAGTGGAGCAGAAACTCATTGCGCTGGGCCTGGCGCTCCGTGCGAGCGACGAATAGGTGCGTATAACGCAGTGCGATTATTGATAGGAGGAACGCGAACATGGCCAACCGCAAGTTGGGCAAGCCGACCGACCAGAGAAAGGCTCTTCTGCGCAACCAGGTGACTAACCTCATCTGGTACGGCAAGATCGAGACCACCCTGGCTCGCGCTAAGGAAGTTGCTGCCGTAGCCGAGCATTACATCAATCTGGCGGTCCGCGAGTGCGATAACACGATCGAAGTCACCAAGGAAACCAAGAACGATAAGGAGCAGATCGTCACCCTGACCGTGACCAATGACAGCCCCTCCAGGCTGCATGCCCGCCGTCAGTGCATGGCTTATCTGTACAACCTGCCGGCTCCCCGTAACGAGGATGAGACCAAGAAGGAGTACGCTCAGCGTGCCCGCGACGTCAAGAATCCCGTCGTGGAGAAGCTGTTCCGCGAAATCGGCCCCAAGTACAAGGCCCGCAAGGCTGAGAAGGGCGTCGGCGGCGGCTACACCCGCATCATCAAGAAGGGCCCCCGTCGCGGCGACGCGGCCGAGATGGTCATTCTCGAGCTGGTGTAATATAACCGGATATATAAAAGAGTCTTTCGAAAGAAAGACTCTTTTTTTGCGTTTCTTTGTGGTATAATGGGAGATGATGTAAGAAATATGCCGGATGCGTCCGGTGGCGATACACTATGCGCGCATACATGCCCGGCGGCGGAACAGTTCGCCCGGCGCTGCCGTCTAACAGACGGATTCATTGAAAGGGGAAGATCACATGCTTAAACGAATGCTGCTCTGCCTGACGGCGGCCATCATGATCTGCACTTCGCTTCAGGTTACTGCCACGGACGGAAACCAGGGGGCTGCGCCCAATCCGGCCGGGGAGAAGGCCGTGGTTGTTGTCAGCACGAATCCTGCGGACTATCCTGCGCCGGTTGCGGATGTTGAGTTCGGCATTCAGGCAGGCGATGCGGTCGGACACGACTATTTCGACGACACGGTGTTCATCGGAGACTCGATTTCGCTCAAGCTGAGCCATTATGCCCGGAAAATGCGTCAGACCGATAAGGAATTCCTCGGAAGCGCGAAGTTTCTGGTTGCGGGCAGTCTGGGCAGCGGAAACGCGCTGTGGAAGGTCAGCAAGGAATCGGTTCATCCTTCCTATCAGGGCACGAAGATGCTGCTGGAGGACGGCGTGAAGGCCATGGGCGCGGAGAAGGTATATATCATGCTGGGCATGAATGACGTCGCGCTCTACGGAATCGACGAATCGGTTGAGAATATGAAGACGCTGATCGAAAAGATTCTCAAGAAGTCGCCGGATGCGGAGATCTTCGTACAGTCCGCGACGCCGAGAATCGCCGCTTCGAAGAGCAGGCCGACCAACCGGATGCTGTTCGAATATGACCTTAAGCTGTACGAGATGTGCGTCCAGCAGGGCTGGCATTTTGTGGACGTAGCCAGCGTCATGCGCGATGAAAACGGTGCGCTGAAGGACGAGTTCTGCAGCGACCCGGACACGATGGGCATGCATTTTACCGATGAAGCCTGCCAGATCTGGGTGGATTATCTGCTGACGCATACGACTGAGATGGGAGAAGATGAATGATGAAGCGCGTATTATGTGTTGTGATGGTGCTGTGCCTGCTGATGATGACTGCCTGCAGCCAGCAGCCTGCGAAAGAGGTTGACTTGAAGGCGGTTATGGACAATCTGGGCGCGAAATACGGCCTGAACGAGGGCATGCTCGACCTGACGGCGGACGATCTGCTGGACCTGTACGGCATCGCCGCAGCGGATGTGAAGCAGTATCAGGCGAGGATCAAGCTGGAAAGCATTCAGGCGGACGAGATCGTGCTGATCGAGGCGGTAGACGCCAAGGCGGCAGAGCGCGTGAAGGAAAAGCTGGACGCCCGTTATCAGACCAAGCTGAACGAAACGCGTGATTATCTGCCCGACGAGTTCGACAAGATCGAGAAGTGCAAGGTCGTTCAGATCGGCAATCATGCTGCGCTGATCGTCTGCGCCGAGGGTCAGGCGGCCATCGGTGAGTACGAAAAGGCGGTAAAGTGACGGAAAACAGGATTATCCGGGATATGATGAAACGGCTCCGCAGCGGAACGAATCTGCTGCGGAGCCGCTTTTGTCTATGGGGACAGGCATTCTTGAGAGGCGAGGATACGCCTTCTGTGCGCGCCGGAGAGCGGTTGGCGCACGCGGCGGGAACTTGGTGAGGAGAAGGATGAAAGCTCCTCATACTGGCGCTCAGAAGGCGTGAGAGGGGGGGAGACTGATCCCGGAAAGCGGTGGAATAGCAAAGAGTCGTCCTCCCATAACCTCCTGTGAAGCAGCAAAAAAGAAGCCGTCCGGCGGAACCGGGCGGCTTCTGATGATGTCGGTGAGATCAGAGCGTGGGTGGATCGCACTCGCGGCAGGGAGTAAAGCCGGGATCCAGCGCCCAGCTCATGGGCACGTCAACGGCCTTGCGCATGCCGGAGCAGTGTTCGTCGGCGTGGTAGAGCTGTCCGCCGAGTGTGCAGTATACCATGGTTTCGTCCTCGTCGACGGTGCCGGGCTTGGGCGCGTTGCACTTGGTGCAGGGTTCATAAGCGGGATCCAGCGCCCAGCTCAGCGGAACTTCGCCGGCGTAGGCCATGCCGGAGCAGTACTGCAGGCTGTGGTACTTGCGGCCGGTCAGGGTGCAGTAGACCATGATGTCGTCTGCATTGCCGCCGGTGGTGTTGCCGGCATTTCCGGTATTGCCGGTTACCGGGGCGTCGCCGTCGCCGTCCAGACACTCAGGACAGGGCGACTGGCCGCGCAGCTCGGCGGTGTCGATCGTTACCAGCTTCGCGCCTCTCATGCCGGAGCACTCAGGATCGCTGTGGTAATGATCGCCGGTCTCGGTGGCGTATACGCTGCCGATGCACTCGGGACAGGGCTTCTGGCCGCGGGCGGTCGCGGTCTTCTCGGAGACCTTCTTCGCGCCTCTCATGCCGGTGCAGTCGGATTCGCGGTGGTAATACTTGCCGTCGTCGGTCGCGTAGTAGTACAGGCTTCCGTCGGCGTCATCCTCGCCGGGCTTCGGAGTCGCGGTGGGCTTCGGAGTGGGCGTTACGCCGGTGATGCACTTCGGGCAGGCGGTCTTTCCGCTCTTCTCAGCGGCCTGAATGGTCATGTGAACGGCGTCCTTCATGCCGGAGCAGGTCTTGTCCTTATGGAAGTAGGTGCCGTCCTCGGTGCCGTATACGCTGCCTACGCAGGTCGGGCAGGGAGTCTGGCCGCGGTCTTCCGCATCGTCCTCAGTGACCTTGACGGCGTTCTTCATGCCGGAGCAGTTGGACTTAGAGTGGTAATAGGAGCCGTTTGCATTGGCCCAGTAGTAGGTGGTGCCGTCTACCTTGCCGTTCAGGCACTCGGGGCAGGCGGTCTGCTTGCGGCTTTTGATCATCGCCAGAGTGACGATGGTGGCGTTCTTCATGCCGGAGCAGTTGGCCTTGCTGTGATAGTAGGTGCCGTCGACGGTGGAGTAGTAGGTGCCGGAGGTGCCGATGCACTTGGGACACGGGGTCTGGCCGCGCTTGGCGATTTCGGCGGCGGAGACCTCGGTGGCGTTCTTCATGCCGCGGCAGGTCTGGTTGGAATGGAAGTTCTCGCCGTCGGTGGTGGAGTAGAACTTGGTGGTGGTCTGCGTTACGGTGGTAGTGTTGTTTCCGGTGGTATTGCCGGTGTTGACCTCAACGCGGTTGCCGCCGGTCGCAACGCCGCCCGCGCAGGTGGGGCAGGCCGTCTTGCCGCGGGCAATGGCGGTGGCTTCGGTCATGCGGGTCGCGTTTCTCATGCCGGTACAGTCGGACTTGGTGTGATACCAGGTGCCGTTGGCGGTGGCATAGAACTTGGCGTTGGCGCTCTCGCCGCCCAGACAGGTCGGGCAGGGGAGCTTGCCGTTGTTCTCGGCTGCGCTGGCGGAGCCCTGAATGGCGTTCTTCATGCCGGTGCAGTCGGAGGTCTTGTGGTAGTAGGTGCCGCCGTCCGGATTATACCAGTATACGCCGTCGGCGTTGTTGTTTCCGGTCTGCGTGGTGCCGGTGTTTCCGGTGGAAGCGCCGTCCATACACTCGGGGCAGGCGGTCTTGCCGACGGAGACGGCGTAGTCAACGGTGACCAGCTTGGCGTTGGTCATCTTCTGGCAGTTGGAAATGCTGTGGTACCAGGTGCCGCCCTCGGTCATGTATACCGAGCCGATGCAGACCGGACAGGCCGTCTGGTTGCGGGCGATGGCTTCCGCCTGGGAGACCACCTGAGCGGCGGTCATCTTCTGGCAGTTGGGATCGGAGTGATACCAGGTGCCGGTGGGGGTGGAATAGTAGCTGCCGGCGGGCAGGGGAGTCTGCGTGGGCTTAACGCTGGTCTCGGGCGCCATGCACTTGGGGCAGGCGGTCTGGCGGCGGTTCTGCGCAACGGAGAGCAGAACGCGGTTCGCGCCTTCCATGTCGGTGCAGTCCTGAACGCTGTGGTAATAGGTTCCGCCCTGCTTGGACCAGACCCATTCGGGCAGCGTGGTCGCGCCGGGCGTTACAGCGCCGGTGTTCTGCGCGGTGGGCTGAGGCGTCGCGCTGGGCTCGGGCGTGTTCGTGAAAGCCGGGATGGCCGTCTTCGACGGAGTCGGCGTGGGTTCGGGCGTCTCGGTCGGCGCGGCGCTGTGCGAGGGCGTTACCGGGGGCTCGAGGGTCGGGTCGTTGTTCCGGTTCATGGCGGAGAAGATCAGAATCAGCAGAACCACGAACCAGATGACTGCCACCGCAGAAATGGCGGAGCGGAAGAAGGTATCGAGCCTGTTGTTCTTCCACAGCAGCCAGATGCCCAGCGGGGGCAGGAGAATCAGCGCGGCCCACATGAGCCATTCGCTGTCGAGAATGCTCTCGGGCTTCTCCTCGTAGTCGCCTTCCTCGGGATCGTAATACTCGCCCTCTTCGCCTTCGTATCCGGGCTCGTCGTACTCCTGATTGGGATCGTATTCGTCTTCATATTCTTCGGCCGGATTGTAATCGGGTTCCGGATTGACCGGCTTCGGCTGCTTCCACGGGAACGGATAGCGGCGGATTTCGCCGGTTTCCGTATCCTTGGTTGCGATGCCGCGACCGGATACATTCACCATCATCTTGCCGAACTTGAATGTCTTTCCCTTTCCGTTGGCCATATATATCTATCTCCTTTTAAGCACGCTGTGTACGGCATGATTCGACAATTTTCCTACTTTAGAATAGGATACAACAAAACGCCGCTTTCGTCAATGTCATGGACGGAAAAAACTCCGATGAAATAGTTAACATTGTCCGCATGGGGAGGACAATTCATATGTCTTTCATTTCTTTAGATGGACATGCAGCGGAATTTGATCCCGTATATAGGATAATTAACAATTATTTCCGGCCTGTTGCCCGGTTTTTTGACGGTGCGGTATGTGCACGGCGGCGCGTTTTGTGTTATACTATAATGTGACTGAACATTACCTTACAGCGCGGGCGTTTTCGCCCGGAGGAGGATATCAAGTGCCGGATAAATACGATACCTACAACAGCGCGCCGCGTTCGGGCGGCAGCGGATATCAGCAGAGCGGAACGCAGGGCCGCGCGCAGGGCGAGCCGATCAGCCCGTCTCTGGGCAGCGACCGGCCGCGGACCCGTCCCGTACAGACCGGGAGCACGGGGGCCCGCCCGGCGGGACCCGCTCAGAGCGGCGAGGGCATGAGCCCGTCCCTGGGCTATCAGACGCGCCCCGCCGGATACAATTACCAGTACGGAACAAGGCCGGGAACCGGTTCGTCCTCCGGCGCTCAGACCAGAGCTTCCTCGCAGGGCCCGGCCCGGAACGGGTCCTCTCAGACCCGCACGTCTTCCGGCCAGCGCCCCTATCAGAGCGGAACGGGCCGGACGCAGCCGTCTTCCGGAACCAGAACAAACGCATCCGGCAGCGCGCAGCGGCGTCCTTCCCAGAGCACGGGCACGTCTCAGACCCGGCGCGCGCCTTCTTCTTCCGTGTCCGGCCGCAGCGGCTACAGCGGCACGCAGAGGAGCTCCTCTCCGTATTCCGGCGACGCAGCGGCCAGAGCTTCGCAGACCGCCCGTAGGCAGCAGACCTCCGGCAGGAACGTCCGCTCGTCCGGCGGATACGGATATGCGGGCGAATCCGGCGGCGGAGGCGGCATGTCTCCCGTGACCAAGGGCATTCTGGCCATCCTGTGCATGGCGCTCCTGATCACCATCTGCCTTGCGATTACCAGCAAGATCCGCGCGGCCCAGCCGCAGCCGGGCATTTCGCTTTCGGTGAACAATACGCAGCAGCCGGTCGCTCAGGAAACGCAGCAGCTGACCGACGCCCCGACGAGCGAGCCCACTGAAGTACCGACCGAGGCGCCCGCGCAGACGGAGGAACCGGTATCCGTGACGAACGGCCGCTCGGCGACCATCCGGGCCATCGGCGATGTGATCATTTCTCAGGACATGCTGGACAACGCGGTGCAGGACAAGAAAAACGACGTGTATTTCTTCAGCCCGCTGTTTGAGCTGGCGGCGGACGTCATGGCGGACGCGGACTGGACGATGATCAACATCGAGGCCTCCCTGCGCAAGCATAAGTACGGCTACATGGGCTATCCGCAGTTCTGCACGCCGCATTCCATTCTGAACGACCTGAAGGCGGTCGGCGTGGATATGCTGACCATGTGCAACAACCACGCGCTGGATAACTACTTCGACGGCCTCAAGATGGGTCTTGATTACGCAGACGCGGCGGGCCTTGCGCATGTGGGCGCATACCGCACGCAGGAGGAGCACGACACGCCCGAGGTATACGACATCAACGGCATTAAGATCGGCATGCTGAACTACACCCAGTTCACCAACGGCATGGCCGACAAGAGCGACAAGGCGGCCACCGAATACGGCATGCGCCTGATGGACGGCGCGGATTACGAGGGCGACATCGCGGACCTGAAGAGAGCGGGCGCGGAATTCGTCGTCGCGATCATGCACTGGGGCGAGGAATACCAGCGTCAGCCCGAGTCGAGCACGAGAAGCGTTGCCAAGCGGCTGGTGGCTGCGGGCGCAGATCTGGTCATCGGCGGACATCCGCATGTCGTGCAGCCCGCGGAATACGTCACCGCCACGCTGGCCGACGGCACGCAGAAGACCGCGCTGGTGGTTTATTCGATCGGCAACTTCGTATCCGACCACAGACACGAGAACAAGGCATACACCGACAACGGCGTGATCTTTGAATTCACGGTTCAGGAAAACGCGGCGGGCGAAATCGAAATGGTCAGCCCGGCGTTCATCCCGATCTACATGTGGCAGGCCGAGAGCGACGGCCCGTATGAGTACCGCGCGGTGCCCAGCGGCGTCTATATGGACAATCCGCCCGCCGGCATGAGCATAGACGAGTATTCCCGCATGTGCGACAGCTGGAACGAGATCGTCAATCTGGTCGGCGGCGTGGTCCCGGTCATCGCCGAATGACATGAATGAGAATTCCGCCGCATAGGCTGAAACCGAGGAGGGGACGGCCTGTGCGGTGGGATTTGGTTTATGAGGGAGAAAATCTGACTCAGCTGTCGGCGCGGCTGGGCGTTCCGGCGTGCATGCTGATGCGCGCAAACCGCATTTTCAGCGAGGCATGGCTGCTGCCGGGGCGGGAAATCGCCGTGCCGGACGCGGGCTTCTGCTTAAGGGACCGGGGAATATGCCCGCGGGACGCGGTGCACTCGCCGGCGAAGCAGCCCGGAAACGGAAGAATGTAGATGCGGCCTTCATGGCCGCGAGGGAGAGAATATGTTCGACAAGGAGCTTCTTGCGTGGCATGACGCGCATGCGAGGGATCTTCCGTGGTGCGGTGAAAACGATCCGTACCGCATCTGGATCTCCGAAATCATGCTGCAGCAGACGCGGACGGAAACGGTGGCCGGATACTACCATGCGTTTCTCAGTGAATTCCCGGACGTCTTCGCGCTGGCGGAGGCGGATATCGAAAGGGTATTCAAAAAATGGGAGGGTCTTGGATACTACTCCCGGGCGCGCAATCTCCATAAGGCGGCGCAGATCGTTGCAGGCGAACTGGGCGGCAGAATGCCCGATACCGCCGAGGGGCTTCTGAAGCTGCCCGGCGTCGGCGATTATACCGCGGGCGCGATTGCGTCCATGGCCTTTCAGAGGCGCGAGCTGGCCATGGACGGAAACGTTGTCCGCGTGCTCAGCCGGGTGCTGTGCGAAAGGCGGTGCGTGGGGGAGACGGCGGTCAGGAAGGACCTCAAAAAGGCCGGAACCGCGCTCATGCCCGAAAGCAGGCCCGGGGATTTCAATCAGGCGATGATGGGGCTGGGCAATATGGTCTGCGTGCCGGTGCATCCGAAATGCGGGAGCTGTCCGGTGCGCGCGTACTGCCGGGCGGAGCAGGAGGGCGTGCAGGCGGAGCTTCCGAAGCTGCCGCCCAAGCCGGAAAAGAAGAACCTGCCGGTGGGTGTCGCGCTGGTGTTTTCGGGAAAGCGCGTGCTGCTTGTCAGAAGGCCGGACGAAGGACTTCTGGCCGGCATGTGGGCGTTTCCCTCATTTGAGGGCGCGCGGGGTGAGAAGGATGTCCGCGAGGCGCTGAAGGAAATGGGCGTCGACGCGGGCAAAGGCGTGAAGCTGACCGACGCGCAGCACATCTTTACCCACCGCGTATGGAAGATGAAGGGCTACCGGTACGACGTCCGCACGGTCGGAGAGACGGAAGGACGCCGTCTTGTTGATCTTCGGGGGCTCGACGAAGCCGCCCTGCCCACGGCGTTCCGTGCGTACCGTACGGCGGCGCGGGACATGCTGGAGCGAATGACGGAAGAGGAATAAGGGAAATGAAAGTACTTCTGACTGCGCTCAATGCGCATTATATGCACACCAATCTGGCCATCCGACAGCTGAAGGAAGCCTGCCGGGGGATGAAAGACACAGATATCGAGCTGTGCGAGCTGCATATCAACCTGCCGTACCGCCGGGTGCTGGGCGACATCGCCCGGAAGAAGCCGGATGTGATCGGCTTTTCGTGTTATATCTGGAACATCGGGTATGTGATCCGGCTGTGCCGCGCGCTGAGGCTGGCGCTGCCGGAGGCCGTCATCTTCCTCGGCGGCCCCGAGGTCGCGCACACGCCGGAGGAGACGCTGAAGGAGCATCCGTATGTGGACGCGGTGCTGTCGGGCGAGGGAGAGAGCGTGCTGCCTGCGTTTCTGGAATCGATCAGGGACGGCAGAAGCCCGGAGGGAATCCCGGGCGTATCGGTGAGAAACGCGGAGGGAACGGCGATCATTGCGCCGCCGCCCGCGCCCATGCAGGCGGAACTGTGGCCGGACGCCTACCGGGACGGCGCAAAAGGGCTTGAAAACCGCATTCTCTACATCGAAACCAGCCGGGGCTGCCCGTATAACTGCCAGTACTGCCTTTCCTCGCGGGATGAGAAGGTGCGGGCGCTCGGCGCGGAGGAATCGATCCGCAGGCTTACAAATCTGGCCGAGCAGGGCGTGAAGCTGATCAAGCTGGTGGACCGCACGTTCAATTTCGACCGTGCGCGGGCCAAGACCATCTGGCGAGGGCTGATCGGCCATGCGGAAAGAACCCATGTGTCTCCGACGTATCATTTCGAGATTGCGGCAAATCTGCTGGACGAGGAATCGATTGAGCTGCTGGCCTCCGCGCCGGAAGGGCTCTTCCAGTTCGAGGCGGGCGTTCAGTCGGCGAGCGACGAGGTATTGAAGAACGTGGGCCGCAGCGTGCCGTTCGAACCGGTCCGGCAGGCGGTCATGGCGGTGGGAAGGGCCGGAAACATCCACCTGCACACCGACCTGATCGCAGGGCTTCCGGGCGAGGACATGGCTTCGTTTGAAAGGTCCTTCGACGAAACGTTTGAGCTGGGCGCGCAGATGCTGCAGCTGGGCTTTCTGAAGCTGCTCAAGGGCAGCGGCCTGAGGCGGGATGCGGAAAAGCTGGGCATTATTTATGAGCCCGACGCGCCGTACGAGGTGATTTCCACGAGGGAGATGAGCTTTGAGGAGCTGAATTTCCTGAAGGACGTCGAGGAGGTGCTCGAATGGTATCACAATTCGGGCAGGTATCCCTCGGCGCTGCGGCTGCTGCTTGAGAAGAAGCGGCCCTTTGAGCTGTTTGCGCATCTGGCGAGGGAATTCCGCACAGGCGGCGTGCTTGATACCGAGAAGGGCGAGAAGGCGCGGGCGCAGGCGCTCATGGAGGCCGGAAGCGCCTTTGCGGACGGGGAAATGCTGGGCCATCTCATCCGTCACGACCTGATTTCCTGCGGACGGCGGCGCGACCTTCCGGAAAACCTCCGGTTTGAGGAAAGCCCGGCCGAGCGCGCGCTGCTGAGGGAACGTTTTCACCCGGTGCGCGGTCAAAGTGCATATACCTATCCGTTCGACGTGCGGAAGTATCTGGAAACCGGGGAATATGTGCCCGGCGAATACGCGGTCATTTACGAATAAGGGCGCGATGCGGGCGGATATCTTGAAAATACCGGCATTTCTGATATAATGATATCAGCATTTTCCGGTGATGATTCTGAAAGGACGGTGCATACCATGAAAATGAAAAAACTGATCTCCATACTGGCGGCGGCAATGATGCTGATCACCCTGCTTGCCGGCGCGGCGTTTGCCGAGAACGCGGCGGTGGACCTGACCGGCCATATCGTCATTCTGCACACCAACGACTCGCACGGCCGGGTGGATGCAAACCTGGGCTTCACGCGCGTCGCGGTGGCCAAAGAGCGGCTGGAGGAAGCCGGCGCGGTGGTTCTTCTGCTGGATGCTGGCGACACGCTGCACGGCCTGCCCTTTGCGACGGTCTCCAGAGGCGAATCGATCGTGAAGATCATGAACGAAGTGGGCTATGACGCGATGGTTCCCGGCAACCATGACTTCAACTACGGAGCGGACCGCCTCGCGGAGCTTGCCGGCATGGCCGAGTTCCCGGTTCTGGCGGCCAATGTGGTGAACGCCGATGAGACCACGCTGCTGGACGGCGCGGCCATCATCGAGAAGGGCCATGTGAAGTTCGGCGTGTTCGGCCTGGCCACGCCCGAAACCGTATACAAGACCAACCCGCTGAACGTCGAAGGCCTGACCTTCGCCGATCCCGTTGAGGCGGCGAGGAAGCAGGTTGCGGCGCTCGAGGCGGAGGACTGCACGATCATCATTGCGCTGGCGCACATCGGCCTGGATGAGTCCTCCGACGTCACCAGCCGCGAAATCGCCGAGCAGGTCGAGGGCATCGACATTATCGTGGACGGCCACAGCCATACCGTTCTTGAGGACGGCCTGTGGGTGAACAACACGCTGATCGTCAGCACCGGCGAATACATTGAGGCGATCGGCTGCATCGACATTGATTCCGAGGGCGCTGCCGCGGCGACCCTTCTGACCGGCGAGGACTTCGGCGAGGCCGATGTGAACGAAGAAGTCGATCAGCTGATTGCCGGAATCACCTCTGAGCAGGACGAGCTGCTGAACGTCGTGGTCGGCCAGACCAGCGTTGAGCTTCAGGGCGCGCGCGAAATCGTCCGGATGGGCGAGTCCAATCTGGGCAATCTGGCGGCGGACGCCTTCCGCAGCGCGACCGGCGCGGACGCTGCGCTGACCAACGGCGGCGGCATCCGCGATACCATTCCCGCGGGCGACATCACCAAGAAGCAGCTGGTGACCGTGTTCCCGTTCGGCAACTACGTCGTCACCATGAACGTCACCGGCGAGACCCTGACCGCGATGCTTGAAAACGGCGTCAGCCGTTATCCCGATGCGGACGGCCGCTTCCCGCAGGTTTCCGGCCTGTCGTTCAGGTTTGATCCCGAGCAGCCCGCGGGCAGCCGCGTGTTCGACGTGAAGGTGGGCGGCGAGGAGCTTGATCCGGCGAAGACCTATGTGCTGGCGACCAACGACTACATCGCCATCGGCGGCGACGAGTATCCGGTGGGCGATGCTGCCGTCACCGGCGAGTTCAGCGCGATGGAGGAGATCCTGATCGCCTATATCGATTCCTTCGAGGCGCCCGTCGCTCCGGAAATCGAGGGCAGAATCATTATGGCAGCCAAGCCTGCGGAATAACAGAATCCGATGAGTCCGGCGGAACAAGTGCGTTTTCGCCGGACTTTTTTGGATAAGCGGTCCGCTGCGATTGTACGTGAACTGAATTTGTGATATAATGAGACTGAAGAACAGCAGTGCGAGGAGCGAATGATAATGACGAAGAAGATGGTTACGGCGCTGGTCTGCGCTGTGCTGATGATGCTGTGCGCGGTTGTACAGGCGGATACTGTGGTTCTCTTTGGGGATATGCATTACGGCGAGGAAGCCTTTGACATGCACATGAACGACGAGGATAATTTCCTTGTATACGACGGCGAGCAGTTCAGCCTGAATGACGACAGCTTCTCCTTTAAAGAGGAATTCCAGATTTACGGCGGCAAGACTCGGTCGGTGTATGAGTTTACGATTCCCTCCAAGCGGTATTCCATTGAGGACGACGGAACCGAGTTGCTGCTCGGCACCGTGACCATCAATATTCCCTATCAGGCGACGCTCTATGTGGGCGAGGGCAACCGCAGGAGCGGAGAGTATATGCTCAGCGAGCCGGTAACGCTCAACGATGTGTATGATGAGCCGATTTATCTCCGGCGGGATGAGGATGGAAATCCGGTGCTGACCGACCGGGTGTATCTGTACTGCTATGAGGTGAGCGGCGAAATCCGCCGGTTCGCGGCGACGCTGTTCATCGATTATGAAGGATATACGGCACGGTATGCTCCGCTCGGAACCGTTCCGCTGCTTCCCGAAGATTACCTGCCGCAGGCCGGACAGATCTTCCAGCTGCCCGAAGCCGGACCGACTGAGGAGCCCCCTGTACAGGCGGTGGGCGGGGGCTTTGGTACTGCGGACTCCGAGCCGGAAACGGATATGGACAATCAGGGCAGCGGATCGGAACTTCCTTGATCACCGGATCTGGATAAATTGAGAGAAAAAGGCCGGTTTTCCGCGGATGATGCGGAGAACCGGCCTTCCTTTACGGCTTTTTGATTTCTTCGACGGTCACTGCGCCGCGCTGACGCATGCGGTTTACGATGCTGTCGGTGATGTCCTGATCGGTCATGCCGTTTTTGCGCTGCGCCTCCATTTCCGCGGAGATGCGCTTCTCGTTGGCATACATTTTATCGCGGTATTCGCCCGGCGGGGTGACAGCGCCCACGCCGTACGCGGCGAGTCCCGCGCGGCGGCAGTCGCCGAGGGCGCGCTCGACATGGTAATCGCTGGTGACCAGCGCGACGGTCTTTCCGGGGCCGAGCAGCTTCATGGCGTTTGAGATGTTCTCAATGGTGATGCGCGAGCGGTCCTCAAGGTGAATGATCTCCTCCGGCACGCCGCGCTCAATGAGCATATCGCGCATGACCTCGGCTTCGGTCTTGTCGTGCGGAGGGGTGATGCCGCCGCAGGGCATGATGAGGGGCGCGTTCGTCTCCCTCCAGTGGTCGACGGCGCAGTCGATGCGGCGGACGAGGTCTTCGGAAGGCCTGCAGCCGGGCTCGAGCCGGTGGCCGAGGATGATGATGGCGTCGGTCTTGCCGGCGGGAGATACTGTTACCAGATCTACCTGATTTTCGGCCTGCGGGACAGAGAGGCGCAGCACGCCTGTCGGGTCTGTAAAGGCGGCGCATACTGTCTTTTTCGGGCGGGAGGCTTCGATGAGCGCTTTGGTTTCCCTGCGCGTGGGCAAATCCGAAAAATGGCCGTCGAGATAGGCGTTGTACGGGTCGCCCGAGCGGTAGCCGATGGTTTCAATGCATACGGCATATTCCTTGCCCGGAATGAGGCCGTACAGGATGATTTCGGCATTTTCCAGCGCCTTGGCCGGCAGCGGACGGGTGAAATAATCGCGGTTGCCATAGGGGATTTCAGGCTGAACGATGTTCCAGAACAGCAGCTGAACCTCGTTTTCCGACCGGCAGACATACGCCGCGCCATCGCTGCATTCCAGCTCAGTATCGCCCAAACGGCTCAGAAAGCGGTAGGTGTGGCAGGTGGATTTGGGTACGGACTGAACGTTGAACAGCCCGAAGCCGCCGTGGAAGGGCGAGGGCGGCGCGCCGGTTTCTTCAAATACGTCGGTATAGGTCCAGTAGGAGAACATATCCGCCATACCGTCGCACTTTTTCAGCACATGCAGAAGGTAGGGCGCGCTGAAATAGGAATCATGTACCGGATCGCGCGGGGAATAGGAGGCTGACCACTCGGTGATGATCAGGGGGAGGCCGGCTTCTTTGCAGATTTTACTGCATTCCGCGATGCGGCGCGGGATGTGATCGATATCGACCAGCTGAGTAACCGCCTTGCCATCCGCATCGAATGCGCCCTTTACGCCGTAATCATGGCTGGTGATGAAATCAAGCGGAATGTCATTTGCACGGCAGTGCCCGATGATCTCGGAAATCCATGCCAGGCCGGCGGTTGCCGGGCCGCCCACGCGGTAGGCGGAGCTGACGCGCTTGACAGCCAGCGCCGCGCTGTCATACAGTTCAAAATAGGCGCTGATGTTTTTGTATTCGGTAAAGAAGGCCGGGTGATTGGGCTCGTTCCATACCTCGAAATACCACCGGCGGATTTCCTCCTCGCCGTAGCGGCCGGTGAGGTGACGAACGAGGGCTTCAATGAGCTGAGCCCACTCGGAAATATCCTTCGGCATGGATTTGTTCATTTTCCACCAGAATACGTATTCCTGCTCTTTGGCAAGCAGATCGGGCATCAGCCCCAATTCCACGATCGGGCGGATACCGGCCTCGAGCAGGGAATCAAAGAGCAGATCGGTATAGAGAAAGTTGAAGGCGAGGGAGCCGTCCGCATTTCGGGATACGATGTTCATCTCCTCGTGAAAGAGGCCATGGAATCGGATGTAGCGGAAAGGACAGTTTTTCTGAATGTCATGCAGCTGCTGCATGGGCACATGGCGCATGACCTCGCCCGCGCGGCCTGCGCCGATGCAGGCGGAGAAATAGCGGTTGAGGGGGCCTTTGACAGAATTTATATCTGCGGCGATGGTTCGCATTAAAATACACCTCCGGGATGGATGGTTTCTCAGGATATTTTAGCATTGAGCAGGGGGGAAAGTCAATCAAAAGGGGATATGCCATGAATCAGTTACGCAGGCTGTACAAGCTGCCCTGTAAAGATCGCATAGGACTGATTGCGAACGGGGATTGATTGTGATATAATGATACCATACAGACGTGTGCCGGTCAGGCGCGCGAAACTGAAGTGAGAGAGGACGAATGGAGAACATGAAAACGTACGGCGCTTTTGATAAGAACGGACTCGAATTCGTGATCACCGAGCGGAAGACTCCGCGTCATTGGTACAATTACTTCTACAATGATACCTACAATGCGTTCACCTCGCAGGTCGGCTTCGGCGACGGCCTGATGCAGGACCGTCTGGCCAACCGCATCATGCTGGTCAGCAACCGAGCGATGTATCTGACCGACAAGGACAGCGGCAAGTGGTTCTCCGCAAACGGCGTTCCCTTCACGCAGAAGCTGGATTATTTCCGCTGCCGCCACGGCTTGGGCTACACCACCACCGAGAGCAAGACCGAAGGCATCGAAATGGAATACACCGTGTTCGTTCCCGTGGAAGGCGACCGTGAAATCTGGATGCTGACCGCGAAGAACACCCGCGATACCGCCGCCAATCTGTCGGCCATCGGCTATGCCTCCACCGACTCCGACGGCGTATACAAGCCCCAGGGCTACAATCTGGACGTCGGCTGCTTCAATCAGGAAGCGCAGGCCGCGATGTGCCGCATTTTCTCCGAATACAAGAGCCAGGACAACACCGTGGACAAGTACGGCTACCTGATCACCGACGGCGAGGTCGTCAGCTTCGATACCCGCCGCAACGCCTTTATCGGCGTATACGGCTCTCAGTATGATCCCGAGGCGCTGAACGAGAATAACGGCTGCACCGGCAGCGACTGCTGCGCCGAGAAGCTGTGCTATGCGCTGGAAGCCAAGCTCGCCCTGCAGCCCGGCGAGAGCAAGACCGTGTGCTTCGAAATCGGCGTGGCCGACACGGCTCAAGACGTCGCGAAGATGCGCGCGCATCTGGCCGCAGGCGTTCCCGCAAAGGAGCTGGAGACGATCAAGGCCGAGCGCCTGAGCCAGATTCAGGGCGCGTCCATCACCTCTCCCGACGAGCAGCTCAACGACGCTTTCAACGGCTTCTATAAGTATGCCACCGCCATGGGCAGCCGCTGGGCCCGCGTCCGCCACAACGGATACCGCGATCTGCTGAGCGACACCGAGTGCATGGGCTCCTACAATCCCGCGCTCGCATGGGAGCGCTATAAGCGCATCCTGACCTACCAGTATTCCAACGGCTACGCTCCGCGCACCTTCATCGGCGGCGCCATCAAGGACAACAAGTTCGCCGACTGCGCCGTATGGATCTCCTTCACCGGCTATGCGCTGGTCATGGAGCTGGGCGATCTGAACCTGCTGAACGAAGAAGTCGAGTTCAACGACGGCTCCGTCGCCACCGTATACGAGCACATCCGCAGGTCCGTAGAGTTCCTCTACAACTTCAAGGGCGCGCGCGGCATGGTCAAGATCTGGGGCGGCGACTGGAACGACTGCATGAACAACGCCGGCCTCAAGGGCAAGGGCGAGAGCGTCTGGCTGTCCATCGCCTGGTACCGCGCCAACAAGATGTTCGTCGAGCTGGCCAAGCTGATGGGCAACGAGGAGCATGTCGCCGAATATGAGAAGATGGGCGAGGAAATGAAGGGCCTGATCAACGAGTACGGCTGGGACGGCAAGTATTACCTCTACGCCATCGACGACGAAGGCCGCAAGATCGGCTCCCACGAGAACGAAGAGGGCAAGATGTACCTCAACCCGCAGGTATGGGCCGTGTTCTCCGGCGTTGCCGACGAGGAGCGCCTGAAGTCCGCCATCGCTGAGGTCGACGCCTATCTGGACGGCCCGCTGGGCACCGTCGTATCCAAGCCGCCGTATCACCATGTCAACATGGAAATCGGCACCATGACCACCAAGCCCGCGACCGTTCACGAAAACGGCGGCGTTTACCTGCACGCGCTGGCATGGAAGCTGGCCGCCGAGGGCATGCTGCACCGCCCCGAGAAGGTCGAGCGCATCATCCATCAGTTCCTCCCGTGGGACCACACCCATGCGGTGACCTACGGCGAGCCCTATATGCTGTATAACTCCTACTTCGGCGAGGAAACCGGCTACCGTTACGGCACGCCCGGCCAGTCCTGGCGCACCGGCTCCACGCCGTGGTTCGTCAAGTCCGTTCTGCTGTATGTCTACGGCATGCAGGCGGAGCTGGACGGCCTGCACATCCGTCCCTGCCTGCCGCCGAGCTGGACCGAGTGCGCGGCGGAGAAGGATTTCCGCGGCTGCCACTATGTGATCAAGTATCATCAGACCGCCGGCGAGGGCTATGTCAAGTCCATCACCGCCAACGGCGTGAAGGTAGAAGGCGACCTGCTGCCCTACGAGAAGGGCGCGACCATCGAAGTCGAGGTTGAAATCGGTTAATAGATCTGGAGGGATTTGAAAATGAGCACCGTACATGTCATGGATCATCCGCTGATTCAGCACAAGATCTCCCTGATGCGCGACAAGGACACCGGCTCCAAGGATTTCCGCGAGCTGCTGCGCGAAATCGCCATGCTGATGGGGTACGAAGTAACCCGCGATCTGCCTCTGACCGACGTTGAAATCGAAACCCCCATCTGCAAAGGCACCTTCAAGGTGCTGGCCGGCCGCAAGCTGGGCATCGTGCCGATTCTGCGCGCGGGTCTGGGCATGGTGGACGGCTTCCTGAGTCTGGTTCCGGCGGCGAAGGTCGGTCACATCGGCCTGTACCGCGACCCGGAGACCCTGAAGCCCGTTGAGTATTACTGCAAGCTGCCGGCCGACGCCGAGGAGCGCATGCTGATCGTCGTCGATCCCATGCTGGCCACCGGCGGTTCCGCCGTTGCGGGCATCCAGTTCCTGAAGGACCGCGGATGCACCAACATCCGCCTGATGTGCCTGATCGGCGCACCCGAGGGCATCGCCGAGGTTCAGAAGCAGCATCCGGACGTCGATATATACATCGGCACCGTCGATGAGAAGCTGAACGACCACGGCTACATCGTTCCCGGTCTGGGAGACGCGGGCGACCGTATCTTCGGAACCAAGTAAGAGAATATGAAGTCAGAGCCGCTGCGCGAAACTGCGCGGCGGCTCTGTGCATTATGGGATTGGAATTACGGGACGATGGATTTTCCGATGACATCGGGCGAGAGGAAGAGCTCGTTGAGCGTCCGGACGATTTCGGGCATGTTGTGCCATTCGAGCGGCGCGCCGTAAAGGTAGTGTCTTGCCAGCTCTCCGGAGGAGCACCATGTGGTCTGAAGATAGCCCTCGATATGCCCTCTGTCGTGGGCGGCGGCGTAATCGAGGAAGGCTTTGGCGTTTTCGAGGTTTTTCCACGGGCTGACCATCATGCGCAGGCCGTGGTCGGCAAAGACATCGACGGATCTGTACGCGTCGTATTTTTCGTAATGCCAGTCGCAGCAGAGCACGTCCTTTGAAATCAGGTCGATGGCCTTTTCCGTTCCGTTGGCAGAGGCCTCGTATCGGCCCGGATAGCCGGTGCTTTCTCTGCTGAGCAGGCGGTCGGCCCAGAGCATCGTTTCGATGCCGCGCGATGCGAAGTGGCCGGACAGCATGTTGATGTAGTCTGCGAAAAGGATATGCGGCGGCGTCCGGCGGCAGCGCTCGCACATGCCGATCAGGAACGCCTCGTCGCAGCCGATGTGTATGCCGTCCGCCTCGAAGGCGTCGGTCAGCTCGTCCGCCTGATCAAACAGAATCGACGGAAGAAGCGGGTGCGTCGGACAGAGATGTTTGGAATAGACGAACTCCATATCTCCGTAGGGCTCCGAGAACATGGGATATGCGCGGAGCAGACCGTCGGGGAAGTCGAGCGAACCGGAGGCGAGGCCGTGCAGAATGCCGTCGCTGGGCGTGTTGTGAATGCCGGACTGATGGCTGAACAGGTTCATTTTGGGCACAAGCCGGATGCCGTTTCGGCGGCAGACGGTCAGAAGCAGCTGAACGTCCTCGAGGGAGAGCGGATCATAGCCCATGCATTCCGGATGACGCTGAAAGCGGTAGCGATAGCGGGTCTGAAGGACGATCAGATTGACGCCGGACGGCACGAGAATCTTTTCGATGAACTCGGCGACGTCCGAAACTTCCTTTTTGTACGGCTGCGGGGCCGTCAGAACGATGCCCTTTGTCTTCCACGGAATCTGATACATGATGATCCTCCTGTTCCGTTTTTCTACATCGTACATCGTTTGAAGGCCCGTGTCAACCGGACGCGGGGCGAAGGATTACCGGTGAACCGGAAGGGCCGTGAGCCCCGCCTTCTCCAGCGCCAGCGCGACGGCGGGCACGATGATCAGGTGAATCACCGCGCCGACCGCCGTACCGGTGAAGTAGGCGGCGACGAAGGTCTGGAAGGAGTAGGCGTTTCCCTGAAAGCCCATCATGCAGGCCTTGGCCGCACCGCCGACGATGCGTCCGAGGATCATGGCGATGAGCAGGGAGACGATCATCGCGGGCAGATGATTCGCTTTTTTCAGAATCCGGACGAACAGGGGATAGAGAAGCCCGGCCGCCGCGCCGTAGACTGCCATTTCAAAGGCCATTGGGATGGCGGCGGGCATGGGCGGCATGCCGAAGATCAGGCTTCTCATGACAGGCAGCACCGCGCCCAGCGCAAGGCCCCAGAACGGGCCGCAGGTCAGGCCGCACAGCAGCGCGGGAATGTGCAGCGGGCTGATGGCCTGTCCCAATACCTCTACCTGACCAAGCAGGAAGGGAAGATACAGCCCGACGGCCAGCAGCAGCGCGGTGACAACCAGTTTGTAGACGTGCATGTTTCTCTTCATTGTTAATCACTCCTAAAAACAAAAAATCCATGACGAAAGCGGGGCGCTTCAGGCCCTTGCGCTTCCTTCATGGAAACATTGTATTTATTATAGAGGATGGGGCGGCTGTTTGTCAAGAGAAAGGGCGGTCTTCGGAGGTATTCATAAATTTGCTTGCATGAATGCGGGGAGATACCGTATAATGGATATACTATGCAGGCGCGGACAAGACATGCGCCGGGAGGATACAGCATGAGCGAATACAGGGACGTTTCGGCCGGTCTGGCCGCGCGCATGGCGCTGACCAAATACGGCTTTCATTTTTCTCATTCTCTGGGCCAGAACTTCATTCTGGACGATAAGCTGGTGGGGAGCATTGTATATGCCTCGGGCGTCGGTCCGGGCGACCATGTGCTTGAAATCGGCCCGGGCGCGGGCGTCATGACCCGTCATCTGGCCGAGGCAGGCGCGAAGGTCACGGCGATTGAGCTGGACCAGAGCCTTGAGCCGGTGCTTTCGGCAGTGCTGGAGGGCGTTGAGAACGCGAAGGTCATTTTCGGCGACGCAATGAAGCTGGATATGGGCGAGGTCATGGGCGACGAGCCGTATAAGGTGGTCGCAAACCTTCCGTATTACATCACGGCGGACGTCGTTCAGCGGATGATCACGCAGGAGAAAA
>JAFQQU010000323.1 GCA_017410445.1 Clostridia bacterium
GTCGATTCTGGTTGAGATGGGCTTCATGTCCAACCCGGAGGAAGACCGGCTGCTGAATGATCCTGAGTATCAGATGAAGCTGGTTGACGGCATGGTGAAGGGCATTGCGGATTACATGGGCCGCGAACTGAACGAAGAATAATGAACGGCAGCGTCGTTTCCCCGAAAGGGGAGGCGGCGCTTTCTCATACCCTCCGGGACGGACGCATATATTGAGACGACTGGAGGGATGAAGCATGCAGGACAATGATTCGAGGCTTAAGATTCATACCAGCGTCAGGCCGGAACAGGATCAGGAAACGGAAAGAGCGCCCGTCCATGAGACTGAAACGCAGAAAGAACCGGAAATTCAGACGCTCCTGAATGAAATGCGTCCGCGCAGAAGAATCAGGCGAAGAAAGCCGGAACGGCAGGGCGGCGATCAGATGACGGTCGGTGAAAAACTCGTCCGGAACACGGCGGTTGCCTGTGCGCTCCTGCTGACGGCGATGGCGGTGAAGAATGTGGATCATCCGTGGACACAGAAGGCTGCAGAGGGCATCAGGCAGGCGATGACCATGCGGGTGGACTGGGATGAGACCCTTGGCCGGCTCAGCTTTGTGCGGGCGCTGGTGCCCGATACGGCGCTTGTTTTTCTGAATCTCGGACAGAAGAACATGCTGTCAGCGCCTGTACAGGGAGATGTGAGCCATTCCTATACGGAGCAGCAGCCGTGGCTTGAATACCGGTGTGAAGCCGGACAGGCGGTCTTTTCGGCGATGTCCGGAACGGTTTCGGCCATCGGTCAGGGCGTCGACGGAGACTGGACGGTGCTGGTTGCCGATGATGAAGGCAGGGAAACGGTATATGGATATCTCGGCAGCGTTTTTGTCGAGGTCGGGCAGAAGCTGAAACCCGGTCAGCAGATCGGGCAGACCGGACAGGCTGATCCGAGGCTGTATTTTGAGCTCAGGGAGATGGGCGAATCGGCTGATCCGTCCGCAAGGATGAAATAATGCGGCTCGGGCGGCTGATGGGCGTTCCTGTACGGATCAACCCGGTGACCATACCGATGGCCGCGCTGGCGCTCATGGCGGACGAAGGCGCGAGACTGGGCGTCATGGCAGGATCGGTTCTCCTGCATGAATTGATGCACATCGGAGCAGCGCGGCTGATGCGGGTGCGGGTGATGGAGCTTGAGCTGATGCCGGTTGGCGGCGCGGCCAGAATGGAAAGCATGTGGATGCTGCGGCCCGGGCAGATTGCGGCGGTAGCGCTGGCCGGGCCGCTGTTCAATTTGATGGCCGTGCTGACAGCTGCGGCGCTCTGCTGGTGGGGATTGCTGCCGCCGCTCTGGACGGCGCTTCTGATCGAACAGAATGCGGTGATTCTGGCGTTCAACCTGCTGCCGGCGCTTCCGCTGGACGGTGGACGTGCGCTGTGCGGCCTGCTCAGCCGCCGGATGCCGCCTGCTGCGGTTGTCCGGTACGGAATCGGAATCGGCCGGGTACTCGCGCTGCTGCTGGCCGGACTGTCGGTATACGGAATGATGAAAGGGCGGCTCAATATTACGCTGCCGGTTGCGTCTGTGTTTTTCCTGATGAGCGCAGGGAGGGAGCGGAGTCAGGCGGAAGGCGCGGCGTTGGAGAGCCTGACGTCGAGAATGCTTGAGATGGAGGAAGAGCGCGTGCTGCCGGTAAAGTGGCTGGCCGCGTATGAGGATACTCCGGCGCATGAGCTGGCGGCGCATCTCAGCCCCAGAAGGATGCACCTGATCGCGGTGTATGATGCGCAGATGAACCTCACGGGCGTGGCCAGCGAAGCTGAGCTTCTGAGGAAGCTGCTGACTGATGATCCGGAAAAAACGGCACTGAAAAGGCTGAATGTTAAGAAAAAAGTTTTTTGAAAATAGGTGTTGACAAAATGGGGGCACATGAGTATAATATGTACTTGTTGAGCGGGAACGCCGCAAGGCAAGAGCGACAACGGATATGCACCTTTAGCTCAGTTGGTAGAGCACCTGACTCTTAATCAGGGTGTCCAGGGTTCGAGTCCCTGAAGGTGTACCAAAGATTTTGTAGCACTATGTGAAAACATAGTGCTACTTTTTATGTCTGATACATCTAAAAATCAGCCTCGGAAATATGAAATGGACGTAAATATGAAATGCGATCAAATTTGTCATTTTCAAATTCCGTACAACTTGCGGACAAGACCTCAAAAACGGGCATTTTCTCTCAGGGGAGAAATGAACCATCAGGAGTTTGAGGTTGCAAATTCCGAAAGTATAGCTTCGGCCTTATCAGTCATCGTCTGAGAATTCTTGATATAGATATTCGCAGTCGTAGACTGTGAGGCGTGGCCTTCCCAGTGCTGAATGGTCTTATCGTCGACGCCAAGCTCATGAAGTACTGTTGCGTGGCTGTAGCGGAACATATGAGGATGAAGATCGTCAATCTCCAGAGTTTTTTTGATTCGCTTCATTGCCTTAGTGAGCATGGACTTTGTGTAGGGCGTATCACTGTTTCCGACAATATATTCGCCTCGAACCGGGATTCCTTCAAGTATTGTTCTGAGGGGCTTTACCAAAGGAATCGTACGAACACTCTTCTTCGTTTTAGGCAGCTGAATGGTAGCATTGTTCGCACCATTATTGAAGGCTGCCTGTTGTGTGACGCGGATGCAGTTTTCCGAAAAATCGACATTCATCCAAGTCAGCCCCAAGGCTTCGCCGCGTCTGAGGCCTTCGTACATCATAAGCGCAACGAGCACGCGGTCAGGCTCACTAAGCTGGGGAAGAAGACTTTGAACACGCAGCCATTCTTCCTGGCTCAATGCACGGCCTTCCTTCTTTGCGGCGCCAGTCTTGGTCAGTTTTCCCTTGGCCGGGTTGACTGTAATGAGCTGTTCCTGAATCGCCATGTTGAAGATCTGACGCAGCGTGATCAGCAGCTTTGTCTGAGTAGAAGAAGCTGTTTTTCTACTGCGGTTCAGAAGCTCCTGAATGCTGGTGGTGGTAATTTCATCGATGTTCATATCTCCAAATGCGGGATAGAGCATATTATCCAACATGCGGCGGTAATCGTTGATGGTGGCAGGCTTGAGCGTCGGATTGTCTCCTTTATATACGCTGAACCACCATTCTGCCATTTCACGGAAGGAAGTCTTTTTGACAGGCTTTTCATCTGCTTCGCTGCGAAGTACATAATCGCCAATCAGACCGGCTTCCACGATGATTTTGGCAGCACGAAGCATGAGCTCATATTCATTCTTGGCTTGCAGGTGTCGCATAATCGGAACACCAAATTCATTGATTCCCACGGGAACTCTTCTTTGTACCATACAATCCTCTCCTCTCGTAGAGGGTTGTACGCCGTTTGTACAGTTTTCAAGGTTCGATCGCAGGAGACTGTCCAAAACATATCGGGCAAACTTCTGCTCGTTTATGGAGATGTGTACGTTCTCCGGATCTACAATAGTGACATTCATGCTTTCTGCCAGCTATTGCCGACTTTCCTAGCGAGTGCTAATAGCAATTCGCCTCCTTCAAGACAATTTTGAGGGTCCGCTGCAATTACATTTACTGCCACTATATACCCATGTTAAGGGCATTTTGTGTCGGTGTCAATACCGGCAGTTCATGAGCCGGTTGAATTAGGGGTCAGTAGAATGTAAAATTTCGATTCTGCCGGTTTGGATGAGAAAAGCAACGCCTGCAGCGACGGCATCGCTTTCGTCAGACACGGCATAGTTCTGCTTTCCTACATATAGATCAAGTGCGGAAGCAACTTCCTCCTTGCTGGCCTTGCCGTTGCCGGTAAGGAGTTTTTTTATCATGCTCGGTGCGATTTCATGATAGGACTCCTTTTTTGCTGACCATGCGGTAAGATCGGCGATGCCGACGACCTTATACTATGCCTGCGTTTCATGAGCAAAACGGGAGAAGCCTTTCTCGCGCACGAATATGTCTGACTCTTCGGACAGTTGGGCTAAGTGTGTGTTGATATTTACCAGCAATTCACCGTGGGTCATGTCCTTTCCACGGGTATTCAGATGACTGAGGCTATCTACATGAATGGCTTTGCCATCCCAGATCAGGACGGCAAAGCCAGGGCAACGCAGGGAAAGGTCTGCGCACAGGATGCGGATTTCTTTAGGCGCATCCATCGGTGCGCTCCTTGCAGTGGGCAACCTCATAGGCGAACATGGTTCGGACGATGGCATGGCTCAGATGATCATCGCTGGTGTCGCCGGCGAGGAATGCGTACAGATGCTGCACGGCATGGTTGATGTGCTCCTCAACAGGGATTTTGGTATAGTTGCGGTGGTAGAAGTCCTCATTGTACTTCATTGCGCCGGTGTGAGCCACTTCAGCAGCTGCAAACATGGCGTTGAGCGGCAGCAGGTGAAAGCCATAGGGTGTTTCTGACTGTTTGCCGCCCAGTGCATTTTCGATAACGGGTGCGTCGGGCTGGACGCCCATGATGATTCTGGACATTACTGATCTACCTCCATATCTCGGATTTCTCTGTCAACGTCACGGATGAAGTCTTCCTCCGTCTTGCCCCACAGGGGGAGCATACGGCGTACATCAGCGATGTAGGCTTCATTGATGTTCTGAGGAAAACGTCCGGCACAGGCGATATAGGATACCACAGCGCCGTAAGGTTCCAGATTGTTCCTGAGGCAGTCGCCGCAGTAGGAGTATGTGATGGCGCCGTATGCGCTGCAGGCAGCCTGTGTCGGCGCGATTCGGCCGCAGACGCTGCATTTATTGGTCCTGCTCATGACACTTCTCCTTCAACAGGGAATCAAAGAGCGTGCGAGACCACGACTCAAGATGGCCGCTGGCGCGAACCTCTTTGAGCTCCTACGGGGAAAACCAGCCGCCGAGCAGCTTATCCTTTTCAAGGCAGGAGATGCTCTCGCGTTCCGTGCTGATGTGATACACCATGCCGAGGTGGACGCTGTCCACTTCGTTCTTCTCGCTGAAGAGATAGCCGAGTAGAGATGGCTCTGAACAGTCATTGCTGCTCAGACCGATCTCTTCGTTCAGCTCGCGCCAGAGGCATTCTTCAATGGACTCGCCTTCATCTATATGACCTCCGAGGCCGAGGCTCGCCTGATCCAGAAGCCTTTCGTCGCCGCCGATGCGGGTGGTCATGTAATATCTGCCGGTGGGTTTGTGCTCAAGCAGAACATAGGGAATGATCTGCTTGAAGATAGGATTGCATTCTGCTTCGCAGCGGAGCATGGATTTCAGGTTTTGCTGAATCCAGTCGGAGAAGGAAAGGGCTTCGCTGTCTTTGACGAGTACGGTATCTCTGCGGTGGGTGAAGCCGTCCTTCAGGTAGGGGATGACTATTGCACGGTCAACGCCCATCACACGGGTGTTGCCGTATTTATTTCGGTAATCATCAAGAGTCATGGATTAACCTTCTTTCTCTGGAATAGATGTGTTTCATCGATCAGGCATCCTTGATCGACACGATAGAACCGCTGGTTGGTGTTGGGAGAATCAAGCCCGCCGAGGGTTTCGACGTATGGACCGACCTTCAGATAATCGATCAGGGGAAACAAGGAGGCAAGAGGGGAGGGGTTCTCGCTGCCGGTATACTAACAGGTTTTTAGGGCGTGCTTACGGATTGTTTGAAGGGCAAGTCTCTACTCTTTGGGATTCTGGCCTTCGCCCATAAGACATACGCAGGTGATCAGCCCGTGATAGCGCCGGATCAGCGCATCCAGATCCGGCTACAGAAGGCGTCCGATATCCTTACGGAGATAGGGCGAATGGCAGCCGTGGCAACGATTGACGCAGTTGGAGATCGTCAGTGTGAGGCTGATCTCCCGAGGAACCTCAGCCAGAGTCACGGCGGCTTCAACATATTTCAGAGGCTTAGTCATCGAAGATATCATGGCGGGTGTAGCATTCGCAGCAAATGCGGTTGTCGTCTATGGTGACGATGTATTCGCCGGTGATCCACTCCCCGCACAGCTCGCACCGGAATGTATCCCGTATATCGATGCCCTTGCAGTGAGGACAGGCGTGGAGCCTTTCGTATGGCGGGTAATGGAAGCCATGGATCTCGAACAAGTCAACTGCTTCCTCAAACAACTCGCCGCAGTCGGCACAGATCATCATGCTTCATCACCGTCGCTTACGCGGATGTACAGCCCGCAATGGCACTCACGATTCTCCCTGAAATCCTTGCAAGGACACTTGTTCTCCGTTTTTTTCTCCTACTTACAGGGGCAGAAGCTATTGTTGGCCTTGATGCGCTTTTTGAGGTTCCTGACGAAAGATTCATCAGGATTCAGGATGATTTTCATGGCCTTCCTCCAATCCTGCGCTGTAGTGACGCTTCTCCTCTTCAAGCTGTCGATCCTGAGAAAAGCTGGATACCAGCTTGAGATAGCCGATCACACGGGTCGCATAATCCAGATCCTTGCCATCGCATTCCGGGCATTCGGCCAGCCGGTGCTTGCTGATGTAACCGCAATGACGGCAAACGGTATTGGGAATATTGAACGTGAAGTAGCTGCAGCCGGTCTTGACAGCGGCATCCAAAAGGAGGAGATACTGCTCCTTGGTCAGATGCTCGTCCATATTGATGTGGCAGGCGCTGCCGCCGTCGAGGTATCGGGTGAAGGTTCTGCCATGTAGCATGAGCTTGTCAAGCACATTGACTTTGGGATCTTCCACGCGGAAGAAATAGGAGTTGTAGCAATCGCGGGGAACGAACAACTTGTCTGCACGGTCCCATGCGGCATTCTTTACGCCCAGATTTTCCGCAGGCACCATTTCGGTATTCCAGAGAATGCCGTTGCATCTTGCGGCTTTGTTTGCTTCATATATGGGCTGCAGTATAGCTTCGGTGTAAGCGATGTAATCCTGATTCAGCGGATCAATATCGGTGCCGAGGGATTCCGCGCCTTCGATGAGGCCGTTGATACCCACTGTGAGATACTGCTTGTCCAGATTGACGAAACCTGCATCATATACAGGGAGCAGACCGGAAGCCTGACGCTCATGGAGGATTTCGTTGAAGGCCAGGAGGTATTTATGAATCTTATCTACCTGCTCCTTCATGGCCAGCCTGACATCGTCAAGACCGCGATCCCAGATGGCATTCTGCACAAGGTGGTTGACGTTGATGGTCATTACACATTTGCTGCCGGTGGATACACCGCCTGCGCCGAGAGTATAGGAGAAAGCGTTGTCCTGAAGCTCGTTACGAAGGCGGCAGCAACTTGACAAGCTATCCACGGAATCGGATCTGTACACAAAGAAACTGTGTCCTTCAGCCCACATTTCAGCGACAAACTCTTTCCACTCCTGATCGACATAATTGCTGCCGTCGTCCAGAAGATTTACCGTTTCCACAGGGAAGGTGAGCAGCTTTCTGAGGCGTTCGCGGTTGAACCACTTCATGAATCGCTTCTGCAGCCAGTTGACCGAGTCCCAGTGCATGGGTGTGCCGTCCGGGAAAACGAAATTCTCGAACATGCCATGAAAGTAAGGCTTATCAAAATAGGCGATATTCCAGAAGACTGACTGGTTACCGCGGGCAGCTGCGGGCTGATTGAGGGAATAGACCACCTGTTCAAAGGAATCGGTGATGACCTTGTCGATGGTGCGTTTGCGAGTGGAAGCGTCAACGCAGGTGCCGGCGCGGAGATAGTAGTCGTCGCCGTATTCCCGACGAATGAAGTAGTCCATATAGGAGAGCCATTCCGGCGTGGAGATGGCGCCGCAGAACTGAGAAGCCAGAGCGAACACCAGATTGATGAAGGAGCCGTTGAAGGCAGCCAGATTCTTCGGGGCCTCACTGGTGCCGCCGATGGTGGTGTTGCCGTGGAACAGGAAGGGATAGAGAGTGACGGATGCGCAATAGGGCTTTCCAATGATGCCCGTTTCGTCATGCCGGTAGATTTCATGCTCTTCCAGCTGGCGCAGGTATTCCTCGGCGGTATCGACGCCGTACATCTCGCTCAGCTTTCGGTACATGGCAAGGCGGTTCATTCGGATGGCGTCGGGCTTGTAGATTTCGGTTTCAAGCGTGGCGATATTCTTGTTGACCACGTTGGCGTTGGGATCGACCTCGCTGCCGGTAGCGGCGTTGAGCGCGCCTGCATAGCGGGAAATGAAGTCCTAGTAGGCGGCATGGTCGAGATACTTATCGATTCTCAAGGCTGTTCTTCCTTTCTTTGATCCATTTGAGTGCGTTCGGATAGGTGAGCAGCAGACCATCTACGTCCAGAATGGGAAGATGAGTAAATCCCATGGAAAGCATCTGATCTGTGTCTGTGAAGGTGGCAAACGGGATTCCGGCGCTGTGCAGCTCTTTGGAGAGAACTTCACAGCAGGGACAATGGTTTGAGTAGAGAGTGATCATGCGTCGCCCTCCAAATCATCGAAAATGACGGGAATGGTTTCCTTCGCAAGGTGAAGAAGTTCCTTCATCTATACCTGCATTTCGGGATAGGCGGCAGGGCTGGTGCGGAGGGAGAAGACATGTCGCCATTCGCGAAGGTTCGCCTTCATTACGATACGGACGGCTGTGGAGTTGGGCAGAATCTTCCGGGCATCCTGAGGAAGCAGACCGCATTCCTGCAGGAAATGATAGGAGTCCTCGGCGTCCTTCATGCAGTTCAGCCAGAAGTCCGTAGCTTTGTCACCTTCATGGTAAAACAATGGACGGATGAAGGAGATCTCACCGGAGAGATTTACATACCTCTGGCTTTCGATGCAGAAGGAGGCGAGACGGTGGCGGGTCAATTCTGCCATGACATCGCGGGAGGTGATAAGCTCCACGGTCATATCAGCAAATTCCAGCGGAGAGAGATGTCCGCGCTTGATGAGAGCTCTGACAAAGCGCGGAGCGCTGGTATCGGTGATCTTGTGATGGGACTGGTAGCAGTTGCGGCCTGCGTATTCAATGCGGCGCAGGGCGTCCATTCCGTCCGTAGGGTTCTATACCTTGACGGACTTTTCGATAATTTTCATTTACTCTTCCTCCTGATTGGTATTGACTCTGGATGCAATGGTCTTTGCGCTTAGCGCGCAGCTGATCAGGCTGCCGTCCTGCATGAGCAGCAGGCATTTGGTGGTATGGCCGCTGGTCATGTCGAGGAAGGTGCCTTCATCCTTCGACATCTTCTACAGACGCTTTGCGTTAGCAGATGTTGGAGGAAAGACACATTTGATCAGGTTGGCGCAAACCATATTGCCGTAGCCGATGTGGACGATATGTGGGGTCATGCGAAAAACTCCTTTCAAAGAATGGAGACCTGTCCGGCGACTTGCCTGACAGGTCTCGCTATATATAATACTGACTTTTGAGGGGGAAACTAGCGATCTGTTTTTAACTAACGCATATTTGGCACAACATTATGGAGTTGTTGGCTCCGAGACAAAGCGTGAAATTATTCTGGCACTCGGTGTTCTTTAAGTAATATGGCAGCCCCTTGCAATCAAAGCAAGGGGCTGCTGTTTGTATTTACGTGTCTGGTTGCGTAACTACAGTGTCTATGAGAGCAAAAAATGGTATATTAGTGACAGGTTGCCAATTGATATTTCGCTCAGTTTTGCGGCCGAGCACAGCATAACGCAGCTGATTACCGTCACTCATCAAAGCGACTTCATTTGGATAGATGCCGTTGACATCAATAGTTTCATTGTGAATATTCGATCCTGTTAGGGTGAAATAGTGCAATGCAAGTTTACCAACATCCTGCTCTCGTGCGGCAGAAGCTACGACGATCTGATTATTGCATAGAGTAATGGCGCTGGCCTGAATGATTTTTGTTGTTATGTCGTTGTTACCGATTGTTGCAGGGAGATCAGATTCCCAAAGTGCCTCCGTGGCGTTATATGCCGCAATGAAATTACGATCTTCCTCCCATGAGGTTGCTAATACAAAGAGGTTTTCTTCATTAGGAACAACATCAATGTATTCTGATGGGAGGTCACTATTGTGATACCACAAAAGGTTGCCGTTGCTATCAAATGTGACGATACAACCATGGTCTGTACGGGTGCCAACGGCATAGAACTTGGAATTGGACGAAATGATGCGATTGAATCGCATTTTCTCATCCCAGTCTATTGTCCATTGTACATTACCTGAATAATCAAACATACTGATCTGACTGCTTTCTGCCGAAGGAGCGCTATCTACCAAAAAACCTCCTTGCACTGGGGTGATATGAAATGGATTAACCATTGGTATGGTTTTATAGACTGAACGGTTACCATCGAAAAGCTCAATATCAAAATTGCCGTCATAATCCACTGACCGAATAGCAGCCAGAGAACCATTGTCAAGTTCAACCATTGATCGATATATATTACCAGGATAGTCAATGTTCATGTGCTGCCATACCTGCTTGCCAGATGGATCGTAGTACATGCCAACAGGGATTTCGACAGGGGATATGCCATCATAACCGGCAATGCAATATCCCTTTTCAGACATGGTAAAATTTGTATATGTGAACTGCTCCGGCAGCTGGAACATAACTGCCGTGGAAGAATCTGCATAGGCAGCAGAATTCAGGAGCACCACGACAATTGCTAAGGACAGAAACCGCTGAAAAATTTTCATAATATACCTCCTATAACACAGGTTATGATTGCAAAACGCCTTGATCTCTGATTATTGTGTCCTCCTTCACCTATAAAACAAAACGAGAATAAAAAACGTTGCATGGACAGCAAAAGAAATTTAGAATATATGATAGAAGAATTTCGCAAAATTATTTTCCTGATGCCAAAACGAAAGGTTGGAATGAAGCGTTTTATTATTAGGGAGGGAAATTATGAAGCTATTATGTGAACATGACTTTCGTATGGCACTTGAAAGGCATGCATCTATGGTCTATCGCTTGGCCTATGCTCGAACTGGAAATGCTGCAGATGCTGAGGATATATGTCAAGATGTATTTCTATCATTATCAACTAAGAACCCGGACTTTGAAACTGTGGACGATATGAAGGCGTGGCTTATACGCGTTACTATAAACCGTGCGAATACTTTATGGCGAACAGCATGGCGCAGAAGAGTTATCCTTGATGGGCCTTTGGATAATAGTGAGGAAGAATCACAAGAAGATTTGATGATCAGGGAGGCTTTGAGTGAACTGAGTGGAAAAGACAGAATTCTGATACAGCTACATTATTTTGAAGGATATAAGCTGGAAGAAATTGCGAAGATACAAAGAAAATCTTCTACTACTGTAAGAAGCCAGCTTCATCGGGTTCATAAGAAGTTAAGGAGAATTTTCAAGGAGGAAAGAGCGTAGTGGATCGATATGTGGAATATATGAATAAGAAGAGACCTTCAGTGGCATTTTTGAATGAACTAGAGGATGCGATGATTTCTTCGTGGCGAAAGAGGGCACGTGTTAGACTTGTACAAAAATATGTGACCATAACGGCCGCATTTGCTTGTGTTCTGATCGGTATTGTTTATGTTACTACTCCTAATTTCGAGGATGTAATTGCATCACCGCAGAATGTATTTTCCGCAAGTGAATCTGAGCCAAGTAATGCGCAAATTGAACCATATCTGCCACTTTATATATCAGACACAACAGTACAGGATCCGAAGGTCGGTACGTATTATCTCTATGGAGCTTTGGTGGCAGGCGTTAATCAGAATGTTGAAACGCCGATTTATGCTGAAGCCAGTAATGGTTCGCATACTCTGCTTACGCTGCACGGTGGCGATTGCTGCTGGATTTATGATGTTAATGCAGAAAAAGTGAACGGATTGACGAAAGTTCGATTCTGGGATGAGAAGAACGGACATATGGATACTGGATGGGTGCTGGTCGACGACAGCAATATTGAGAACTCACTTACTGAAGAATTATTCAGGCCGGGCTGGCTGGCGTATGAAAGCGGAGTCCTTCGATATGGGCGTGATGATAGTGCTGAAGTTGTTTGTGACCTATCGGAAGGGCAAAATCTGTATTTGATCATGCGGAACGGGAATTGGATTCTGGCTTCGACTGCACCCTTTTCCCAGGTGAATGATATAAACCATATGCCGGAGATCGGCTGGATAAAAGTGGAAGAAATTGTTGTAAGCAACTGGGCCGAAAATGATCGTTCTCTGACTGTTGTTTCAGATAACGCCGTTGTCTATGACAGACCGAATGGAGAAGTCTGCATAACGGTACCGGCTACTTACGCTGGTAACTTGCGTTATGAAGACGAAACCTTGAATGTATACGGAGAAATATGGTATAGGGTATCGTACATGAATATTGAAACAAACCAAGAGCGTGTGTTTGGATACGTATTGGATAGCCAAGTGAAATTGAGTTCCCATTATGAGGATGAAGGAGACAAAGCTAATAGCGCGAATCGATAGGCATAAAGAAAGGCTGCTGTGCAGCATCACATACTTGCACAACAACCTGACTTACTCTCTTCCGAGCAGCCAATCTACGGACACATTCAGGATATCTGCCAAAGCATTCAGTTCAATATCGGATACAGGGCGTTTCTGACCTTCCAGTAATGAAAGAGCAGGGATGCTCATATCTACGCCTGCCAACTGCAGTTGAGCCAGAAGTTCAACTTGTTTCATGCCGATCTTCTTTCGGGCTAACGTAACACGTGCGCCGATCAGATTTCGGTCGCCAAGCTCAAGTTTTCGCGTTTTCAGAACATCACCCCCTCGCTATCATTCATTATATGTAGCGTGGGGGTTGATATATTTGGTAATACCAAATATAATAAATTTGGCTACGCTAAATATGAAGGTGGTGTGTTTTGTGAAACGCTGCTTCTTTATTGGCCACAGGGACGCCAGAGACGAAGTGTTTTCGGAATTGCTGAACGTTGTTCAAACACATGTAGATTTGTATGGCGTATGTGAATTCATTGTCGGAAGATATGGTAACTTTGATAAGATGGCGGCAAAAGCGGTGAAGCAGATCAAGGAGTCCTGTCCGGGAGTAACCCTGACATTGCTTTGTCCGTACCACCCGGCGATACGCGAGGTGAGGCTGCCAACAGGCTTTGATTCCTCGCTGTATCCATTTGATAAAGCTGTTCCCAACAGGCTGGCGATTGTTCGCGCCAACGAAGAAATGATCAATATATGCGATTATCTGATCGCTTTTGTGAATCATCCGGGGAAATCACGCGATTTTCTGGAGCTGGCAATGAAGCGAGAAAAACGAGGATTGTTGCAGATAACAAATCTGGGACAATCTATATCGGAGTAATTTGATAGAGTTAGGGGAGCATACGCATGAAGGTTACGAAGGATTTCTACAGGAAGTGGCATGAAGATACCAAGGCGATGTTTCGAGAGGTTGAAGATGAAAAAGCAGCTCTGTCTGAGGATGAACGAAGTTCAGAAGATGAACAAAGTCTTCAAAGGTTTCAGAAAATCTGGGATAAAGTTAAGAACGCCGAAAAGCATACCAGATACTTTCGTATTCCTTTCCGAAAACAACGCTTCGCACGCCTTGTCAAAATGGCCATGACATATGCAGAGGACGCTTGCGCTGATGTTACCTATGAAACTACTCCAGATCATGGATTCCTTCGCTTTGAAATGGATCAGGTGATCATAGACGATATGCGCCCGGAATACTGGAAGGTCTGGAGAAACCTAATTAGGTATGCAGATACGTTCTGGGTGAACACGATTGAAAAGTATGGCGATCCGGCATTACAGTTCACTTTTTTCATCAGGTTCCGAAGGAAGATAGGAATTATGACTTATGGCGGCGATAAATTTTGTCGCAATCAGGAATAACATAAAGGCTGCTGAATTCCATTCGGAGTACGGCAGCCTTATTACTTATGAAGAACGCATGCTTGGGGAGATTTGTCGTTGCGGAAGCATTTCAGTCGTGGCTGCCGCATACTGCCGTGGCTGGTGCGTTCCATATAGCGGACAGTGCATACCTGCAGGGGTGAGTACCACAGAGCGTGGGTGCTGCCTGACGGAGCAGGGGAGAGTGGACTTTGATCGGTTACTGGAAAGTGTGCGGCCTGCTGCATTGATACGCCGAGGGTGACATGTCCGCAGAAGATAAGCATTCCGCCTTCATATTGCCCGAGGATAAGTGTGCAATGATCGCCCTTTGGTATATATCCGCAGGCCACGAAGTCTTCGTCAATCAGGTTCTTAACCTTGATCCAGTCACGGGAGCGCTTGCCGGGAAGGTACAGGCTGTTCTTCCGTTTCTGAACGATGCCTTCCAGTCTCTGCCGAGTGGTCAGCTCAAATAATGCCGGACTGTTATCAAATACTCGCGACAGCGCAAGACCGTTTGATTCGGAAACGACATCTGAAAGGATGCGTTTGCGATCCATGAGAGGCAAATGCATGAGTTCGTCGCCGTCGTGGTACAGAATGTCAAAGGCGACAAAAGCGGCGGGATTCATTTTTGATGCAAGGCGGATCCGTACAGGATCGGTCAGCATGGAACGAGCCTGCATGGTTTCGAAATCCGGCGCGCCGTCAGGAAAGGGGATAATGAGTTCGCCGTCGAGAATGCACTTGCCCCGCACCTTTGTATGAATGGTAGATAGTTCAGGAAACGCAGCGATCAGGGGTATATCGCGTTTGTTGCGCAGATCGGTGTGATCGCTCAGATAGGCAAGGCAGCGGATGCCGTCCAACTTCAGCTCACAGACATAGTCGGACGAATCTGTGGGCGTATGATCTTCGGTCAGGAGCATAGGTTTGATGCCCTTGCGGTCGAAAATATCCATCAATGAACGCCTGCCAATTCCGGCTTTCTATCCGGTTGCTTGCCCCCCTGCTGAGCGAGGCTTCTTTGAAGCGCTTCCATAAGGTTGATGACGTTGTTTTCGCGCTGCTGCGGTGCAGCGACAATTTCCTGTCCGTCCACCTTGCGCTGAATGGCGGCAAGAAGCTTTTCCTCATATTCATCGCGGTACAATTCGGGCTGATAGGGGCGGACCATGGAATCGACGAGCAGTTTGCCCATGCTCAGTTCAGCATCAGAGATTTCTGTTCTTCTGGTTGCCATCGGTACATACTTGATCTGGTTCTGATAGAACAGCGTTTGCAGACGGATGCCGTTCTCTTCCGGAATCAGCGCCATCATGTTTTCCCTTGACCACAGCATGGATTTTGCAATGGCGATTACGCCTCGCTCGATCATGGCGCGGCGGAGGAGTTCGTAGGCCTTGTCGCTGCCATCCGGTGTGACAAGATAGGACTTGTCGAAGTAGACGGAAGGGATGCTTTCCGGCGTGGTGAAGTGGATGATGTTGATTGCCTTGTCGCGCTCGGATTTGATGCGCTCCAGTTCATCATCAGTGATGATGACGTACTGGCCGCGCGCGTATTCATAGCCTTTTGCGATGTCTGATGCAGGTACTTCTGCACCCGTATCTTCACGAACTTTCTTCTGGCGGATTCGGACGCCGTCTTTGGTGAGCTGATTGAAGCCGATTCCCTTGTCCTGTACGGCGGTATAAAGGGAAACCGGAATGTAGACCATACCGAAGCTGATGGCTGCTTTTCTGGCTGCTGCTGGCATGCTGGACACCTCGCTTTTTCTGAAAGTATGCTCGAACTCGTCTGACGATATAAGAAGAAATAATTGCTATGGAAATCCAATGGCCTCTTTTCGGACAGGGTCTGTCCATACATTGGTCATCCACAGGAAGGAAAATATATGCTATACTGTATGTACCGCAAGGCGAAAACCAAAGAATGAAAGGATGATCTTGGGTGTCAACAGATATGCAGAAGCGCAATGAAGAGATATTCATTCGTAAAGAGAATGGCGAAACATTTGCCGCACTGGCAAAGGAGTACGGGATATCCGCTACGCGGGTAACGCACATATATGAAAGCGAACGCAGAAAAAGAGCCGTAATCAATGCGCCGGTGATTGAACCGCCTTGCTGCAAGGAGGAAACGGAGCTGTATAAGCTGGTGATGAGCTTTGCGCATGAGAATGGGTTTGAAGAGATGCTGGCTCAAAGGTTTTATGGCTTTATTGTACAGAGCTGGCGGCACATATATTCTAAGGGGCTGGGGACATATCCACCCGTGGAGTTTATCCAAGAAATCCGGATCGATAAGGATGGTTCCTGCAGAGCCGGAAAGAGCAATATGCGGGTGAGGGGAATGGGGGAGAAAACACGCCCGCTGCTGTTTGCGCTTCAGGAATACCTGGCGGATGATCGAGCGAAGAATTGAAATGCTTCTTTGTTTCTTTGAATCTTGGTTCTTTACTTTTGGCGGTGCACATGATATACTATAGTCAGAATAGAAGCCAGCAGAGCTGAATACACTGTGGGAGGGAGAAAAATGCAGGCAACATTGGAGCGTGGAATGAACAAGCGTCGCATTTCTGTATCTTCAAAGCGGCAGATTACCATACCGATTGAATTTTTCAAGAAGCTGGGCGTTGATAAGGAAGTAGAATGCTACATGGACGGCGATCAGATGATTGTACGCGCTGTGGAGCCGGAGAGCAGCGGAGAATTTGCCGAGGAAATTCTTGCGGATCTTCTTGCAGAGGGGTATCAGGGAAACGAACTTATGGAGAGGTTCAGGACGATGAACCGATCCATGCGATCTGCTGCTTCCAAACTGATTGAGGAGGCTGACAGAATCGCAGCCGGTGAAGCACCGTCCGCCACCATGGCCGATATATTCGGCGAGGAGGACTGACGATGTACGAGCTGCGATTTGCGCCGCAGGCAGAGAAATACTTTCGGAAAATCAAGGAAAAGCCATTGAAGCAGGCTTTTCAGAACGCGCTGAAATCGATCTCAGAGGATCCCTATGCGGGTACTGCCAAGGTGGGCGATCTGTCCGGTTTTTATGGCTGGGATGTATACTATGCCCGGACCAACTATGAGATTGCTTACAGAATCTATGAGGAAGAGGGCAAACTGGTTGTTGTTGTGCTGGCAGGCACGAGAGAGAATTTCTATCAGGAGCTGAAAAGATATATCAAGTAAATGTGCGGATGTAGGCTGAAAAATAAAGGGAGCATAACGGAGAAAAGTAATTCCGTCGTGCTCCCTTTGTGTTTTATGTTCAGTGTGGCAGATATGGATGCAGATATAACAAGATTCTTGGTTCTGCAACGAAAGGGCATTCAATGCAACATCAAGGGAATTTGATGTTTCTTGGGTCAATCAAAATATGTCTTCCATCTGTCAGCTGCATGATACGCATTGAAGCACATCCTGATTTGCTCTGAGGTGTTCTTTTCTTCTGCCAGTTCTGGAAGATTCTCCATCGCAAACCAATCGAAACCGGTCGTTTCAGAATTGGCTTCGAATCGTCCTCCGATCAAGGAGCAAAGAACAAACACCTTGCATATCCCATAAGCATACCGCGGCAGATTGTGCTTGTTGCGATCCTGTACCGCAATCAGGCGATCAGCAGTCACATCCAAACCGGATTCTTCCTTGACTTCTTTGATGGCGTTCTCCTTTACAGACACATTTACATCGACCCAGCCGCCAGGAAGCGACCATTTTCCGTTGTTTTCCCGAACCAATAGGATTTTGTCATCTTTGAAAATCGCTGCGCGGGTATCAAGCTTCGGTGTCTGATATCCGGTTTCATTGCAGAACAGATCCTTTACCGTTTCGATAGGGATTTCAGACTTATGGGCGATGATCTCAGCGGAGATTTCCCGGATGCGTTCATATCGCTCTTTGTCATAAATATCCTTGCCGTAGGTCAAGCCGGCCTGAGCCAAACTCTGCAATTCGATTGCCCAGTCAAGCCATATTTTTTCATCCATGTTCTGCATACTACCACTCCTTTGAACAGCGTCGTCTGTGCTTAGATTATATCATACGTCAATGCGGAGTTCTACCCAAAGTAAATGCGTGAATGCGAAAAAAATAAAATTCCGTACTCAACCATTGTATCAATGATCGAGTACGGAAATGGTGCGGATCAAGAGATTTGAACTCTCACGCCGTAAGGCAGCGGTTTTAGAGACCGCCATGTCTGCCGATTCCATCAGATCCGCGCAAGTTCGTCAATAGTAATACTGACTTTTTTCGACGAAACTTGCGGCTGATCAGGAAAGGATTTTGTATTCCTACAGCCAGAGATCATGCTGATCCGGAATCCGTTGAGGCTTTCCGCTAGAGAACGAGTAGGCGGGGCGGCGCTGCCAGTCTTTCATGAGAATTACATTGCCGTAGGACAGGGGTTGCTCCTGATACTACGACTTTTTTATCTTCATCACGCCAATATTGCCGGTAGCTACGCTGTAGAGGCGGAGCTTCGGACTGTAGCGGTCGTCCACTTCCAGAACAACATAGACTGCGCGCTCGCTTTCACAGACGGTCAGCGGCGTGCCCATGTGTTCCGCTTCAAAGCGCAGAAGGCCTGGCAGAAGCAGCTCTTCTTCTGGAATTTTCTGTTCCAACAGGCGCAGGGCACAAAGACGCTTTTCCTGGGTGGGCAGCACATGCGTTTTTGAGAAGCGGTTTTCGCCTTCCTGAAACTCCTTATAGACAGCAAGTAATTTTCCGGGGGCTCCGAATTCCCGGAAATAATCCAGCCGGATTAGTATGTCAATGGCGCGGGAGTCAAAAGCCGGATTCATGGTCATATCGTACAGAAGATCGATGAAATAGGCATACTGATTGTTCCGCATGCGATACAGCGCTTGAGCCACGCGCTTTCCGATATGCTTGATGGAGGTCAGGGCATCGGAGATGGTGTTTTCGCCATGGTCGATGTAATAATCCCGGTTGTCCTGACGAAAGCGACAGGGAGCGATACGGATGCCGAAGGCGCGCTTCATTTCAGCCTTGACCTGCGCAATGCGATCCTTATCGCCCTTGTACGCATAGCCGGAGAGGAGTGTGGTGTAGTATTCCTACGGATGGTGAGCCTTCAGCCATGCGCCATAGAGGGAATCGAGAGCAACACAGACTGCGTGACTACTATTATAGCCATATCCAGTAGCATCCTCGATGATCTTCCAAACCTTTTCTGCAGATTGCGTATCTGTCTTTGCAGAGAAGCCCTCCATGAATCTGGCTTTCAGCGGCAGCACCTTTTCAGGATGCTTTTTTCCGATGGCCTTAATAGCGGAATAGGACTCTGGGGCTGTGAAGCCTGCATACTGCAGAACCTTCATGACCTGCTCTTGATACAGAATGAAGCTGGAGGTCATGTCCCTTGTCTGGATCAGCTTATCGAAGGCCGGTATGCCATAGTCAAAGTGTTTTCTCTCCAGAAAGGTAGGGAGCATGGATTTGAACGCAGGACGGACTGCGGCGACGAAGGCGGCAAGCTCAGTAATGTTCTTCGGCTTGTACCGCATGACCTTTTCACGGGTCTTTTCCTGCTCCACCTGATTGAGCCCCATGGTGTAGCCTTCTGCGTACATCCGCCATGTATCGCGGTCACCGTGCGTCATCTCAAGGAGTGAACTGACGTCCGGTTGCTGCATGCCGATTCGCTTGAACGCCTCCTGATTGGTGCGGACCACGTCCACCAGAAGCAGATCATTTTTCAGATACCCATACTGCTCGGCTGTTACGCCGTCGATGAAAGCAGCGAATACTGGCTGCTTTTTTCCTGTTTTGCTGTTGATGCGGATGATGCCGATTTCACGGCGTATGTCCTCTGTACACAGCAGATACGCGCAGGGATGGGGTGAAATGGAGTCGATCATTCCCATATACTGCTCGCTTGCGGCGATCAGATTGCTGAACTGTTCGGGCACGAAGTCGGAAAGCACGACTTCTTCACCTTCCTCCGCATAACGGATGGCAGTTTCATAGGCTTTCAGCTGATTGCCCACTTCGTTGGCTGTTTCAAAGGGGATATTTGCTGCGCGGCAATACATCTTCCATGCGGACAGACGCTTCAGCGTGCCGAAAGCCACCATGGGCGCCGCATGCCACTCACCGAGAACCTCCGTCTGAGCCTGCTCAAATGCTTCGCGGTTGGCGACGTTCATATCTATGTCGGGAAGAGAGCCGGACAGGATACGGTCGGCAGAGATGAAGCGATCCGGAAACATTTCTACCGGTATGGCAAAGCGGTCGATGGACGACAGACCCAAAAGTGAATTGGTGTAGTAACTGGGTGCGCTGCCTCGCCCTGTCTTGGTGATGACGCCGTCCTTTTCAACCGCGCGGCGTACGATTTCATGATCCAGCAGAAAGTAATCGCTCATGCCAGTGGAGGTGACGGTATCTGCTTCATAACGCAGACCCTCCATGCGGATTACTTTTTCTTCATCAGACATGCCTGAGGTCTGACGTTCAAACTCACCGAGGATCAGATCCATGTACTTCTGATTCCGCTGTTCCTGCGTCAGATGCGGATAGATGGTGGGCAGTTTCTTGCTCTTGTCGAACACGATGTCTTCAAATGTCAGAAACACATTGGTGTTTTCCATTGCCTCGCGGATCTGAGCGTCGGAGAGCACGCCCTGTACCTGAAAGCGCCGGAACGCTTCGGCTCCGGAAGGATAATCCATATACCAGCCGCCCTCGTCCTCATAGCGGATATGATTCGCTTCCAGCCTGTGCTCGCGCAAGGCAGTATCCTCCGGATAGATGAAGTGACTGTCGGTGCCCATGATCAGCGGAATGCCATGCGTCCGATACAGCTTCAGAAGAAAGCGGTTGAGCTCCTTCTGTTTATCAGTGTCGTGATACTGTACCTCCAGCATGAAGCTGTCGCGGAAATGCGCCGCCATGCGCAGAATCAGGCGTGTAGATTCCTCTTCGCCGTACTTGAACACACCGGCAATACAGGCGGTGGTGACAAACACGTCCTTGGGATCCAGCGACAGCAGCAATTCCAGGTCAATGCGCGGACGGTAGTAATAGCCTGAGATATTGGCCTCGGAGAGAATGAAATTCAGATCTCCGACGCCCTTGCGGGTCTTTGCCGCCAGAATGATGTGGCAGTTGGTGTTGTCCTTTTCATGCCTGTCCTTGACGAAGTAAGCCTCGGTCACATAACGCCAGCGCAGATTATGCTGCTCTGCCAAAGAAGCGCATTGCCAGAAATTACCTTGGCTTCCATGTTCGCAGGAAGATAACACCGAGTGCCCAAGCTCGACAGCGCGGCGAGCATAGTCTTCATTGGTCGCCACGCTGTCGGCGAGCAGAATATTGCTGACGCAGGAGTGCCGATGATAGCAGACATACGGAATGTCCGGCGCGGCGTCGGTTGTCGGCGCCGCGCATTGGGCTTCCTATACAGGAGCGGTGTTCATGCGGGTGTGCTCCTTTCGTTGGAGTGAATGATTTCCTGCCCAATGGGACAGTGATCGCGGGTGGAACAGATGAACTTGCAGAAGTAGCCCGAGGAGGATACCAGCCAATCCTTGTCCGTGCGGATCCCGTCAATGGTTCGCTCAATCCAGTCCATGGTTTCGGTGTAGCGCTCCATGGAGAAGGGCTCGTCCACGAACTTTCCATATCGGAACATATTGAAGCGCAGCATGGAAGGATATTCCCCAAAACGCTCCTTCACATAGGCTGCATAGGTGTACAGCTGGCGGGTATTTTCAAACAGCTTCTTCTTCAGCGACTGCATGGACTTCGATTTGTGGTCGATGACGGTGATCTGTCCGGTATTTCTGTCCCGCAGAATCAGGTCGGCAATGCCGACGAAACGATTGCCGCGGATGTTCAGCTCAAACTTGTCCTCTACAGAAAGAATGTCGTATTGATCGCCAAAGCCATCGAAGGTTTTGAAATACTGAAGGCCTTCATCATAATACTTGCCTGCCAGTCCGCGGGGGAAGGGAGGAAAGTATTCCTTGACAGCTTCATCATATTCAGCGATATAGACGTCGGCCAGTTCAAAAGACATGAGCTCGCCCTTTGCCCAGCGTTCAAGGATGCTGTGGCAATGGGTTCCGTAGGAGGCGTAGGCATTCTGTATCTGCGGCATCTTGTCGATATACTGCAGCTTGAACGCCAATTTGCATTGATCGAAAAGAGCCTACTTGCTGAAAGACCATTTCATATCGTCAGGAATGATACACATATTCATTATCTCCTTAGAAGGGGTGTGCGCTTTCTGCCATGCGAACGGCGTATTCCGGCAGGCTGTCTGCGCGAGGATTGGGCGGCGTGATGCCGGATTTATCCCATGAAAAGCGGTTGAGGTCGCCCTTATCTGCTTGATAGATGCGGCGGCTGTCAGGACAGTAGCAGCATTCGATGATTCTGCGTACGCCGCCCTCTCTGTTCTTGATGATTCTGAGGTTCGGCTGTTCGACGACGATGGCGCTGTCGGCAAGACGGACGGTGGCAGAGCTGCCGCCGATGTCGTCCTGACCGAGAGACTCGCCGGTTTTGACCTTGCGCGGATGGGCAACCAGAATCACATGCACATGGTACTGGTTTGCAAAACGCTTGAGGGCGTTGGCGAACTTGCCCTGCGCCTTGGTTTCTTCGTCGCTGTCGCTGAGCGCGGTCATCAGATTATCCGCAAGGAACAGCTTGCAACCATAGCGGCGGGCAGCTGTGACGAATACCTTCAGAATGGCGTCCGACTGATTTGATTCGAACAGTTCCGTATTGTCGTAGAGGTAGAAGCGGTCCCTGTAGTATTCGGAGAGCCGCTGCTGAACCATCGGTGAGATACAGGGTACGCGCATGCCGCGCACGGCGTCATACTTGAGGCCGATGTAGTCAGAACCGGCTGCCTGCAGGTTGATCCAGTCCAGAAAGCGTTCCTTGGTAAGCTCGCCGGAGTAAGCACAGACGGAATAGCCCTGCTCAATGGCGTTGAGCAGAAGCTGTCCGGTCAGTGTCGATTTGCCGCTGCCAGCCCGGCCGGTGAACACTGTGATCGCACCTTCTGCAAGGCCACCGATGGTCTCGTCCAGTGCGGGGATCATTGTCTTGATTCGCGGAACGGTGGTCGGATCATAGGGCATGACGTCTGCCAACTGCAGAAGTCCTTTGACAGGGACGGCCTGCGCGCCGCTCAGCGTATCAAGCAGCGTCTGTGCGCCATGAAATATGAGGATTTCATTGGCGTCCTTGCAGGGGGAGCCGTCCGGCCTGTCGGGATAGTCCTCAACGATCATACAGCGGGATTCGTCCAGCCTCCGGACGACCTCGCGGATCATTTTTCTGCCCGGTTCATCGTTGTCGCCGAACAGTATGATGGTCTGAAAGCGTTCCAGCCAATTCCAGCAGTGGTCGATCCAGTCAAGATTGCTGCAGCCGGAGGGGACGGACACAATATTGCGCGCACCGGCCTCATAGAGAGAAAGCGCATCGATCATGCCTTCGGTGATGACCTACGGCTGAGAGAAGGAGCACATATCCATGCCGAACAGAATCGGCTGCGTACCCGGATACTGCCATTCCTTGCGCTCTCTGCCCTGCGGTTTGCGGGGCGCGCGGTATTTGATGTAGACGAGCTCGCCATCCCGGTAAAAGGGAAACACAACGCTGCCATCAGGAGCGGCGGCGATGGAGAAAGCATTCAGTGTTTCGGCGCTGATCTTCCGCGATGCAAAATAGCGCACAATAGCTTCGGTCGGAGGCTGAAGCTGCACATCCGGCAGCACGAACTGCTTCTTCATTCTGGCGGCGGGGCGGATCAGCTCCGCCCGCTCGCCAAAGCGTTCAGCCAGTTCTTCAAAGCGTCCGCGCACGCCGCAGGAACCGCGCTTGCATACATAGACGCCTTCTGTCAGGTTGAGGGCGAATGTATATTTGTCGCCGCTCTCGCCGCCATGGCAGATCGGACAGTGCTCAGGAATGAGCTCGTCGCCGCGCACGATAAAGGGCTCCAGATGTCGACCGGCAAAATCCATGATCTGCTGTAAAATGCTCATAGGAAAACCTCCTGTTACATAGCGTAGCGAACATATCTGTTCTGAATGGCTTTGATGCGCCGACCGACCTGCCATTCGTTGTTGAATTGAAGGATGTCGACAATCTCACGGTTGCTGTAGCCCTGATCGCGGAGACTGAGAAGCTGCTGCTCCTTGGGCTCCAGCAGATGAATGAAATCATTGGCTTCACAGATGGCGAAGATTTCATTGGCCGGAGTAGAGGGCAAGAGCGCTTCCGTTTCCTGCCCGGTGTTTACAGGAATGACGGCGACGTCCGCAATCTCTTTATAGAAGACATTGTGCGGAATATGGACAGGCGCAACAGCTTCCATAAAGTTGTACATCGCGCGCAGCACGGGCTTGCGGCACAGATGGATTTCATTCATATCGTTCATGCTGCGCAGGTGGAGAAGGAAGGCGATTTTTGCTTCCTGCGTCAGATCATCCCTGTACCGCTGGCGGAAGTCCGCAGTGGCGCAGAAATTGCTGACCATCCTGAGCAGCTTGGGCGTATACTGCATGAGCAGCTGCGCCTCCTGAGTGGGAGTAAGGTTCACGGCCGCCCACCTCCTTTGAGGAAGGGGGCGGCAGAAGTTCTGATTTGATTACAAAGCTGTTGACACAGCCGAATCAAATCGGGAGTTCGTCGTCAGAGTATGCGCCGGGAACTGCAGAGGCCGCGCCGGTGCGGGGAGCGGGCGGGAATTCGATGTCAGTGATATCGAGCTCCATGCTGGCGCGGGACTGACCATTGCGGTCGGTATATTCGCGCAGCAGCAGATCGCCGACAACAGTGACCTTATCGCCCTTATGAAGGTATCGGGCACAGTTTTCCGCCTGGCCGCGCCATGCGGTGCAGCGGTAAAAATTGGTCAGAGTATTGCCGGATACATCCTTGCGGCGGGTATCGCAGGCAAGGGAGAAGTGACAGATGACGGCGCCGTTGGGGGCGTCGGACAGAACGGGATCGGCGGTCAGCCGTCCGCAGGCAGTCAGTTTATTGATACTCATTCGTTATTTCCAAACCTTTCCAGAATTCTTTCAAGCGCCGCTTCATCGGTAACAGCGCGGTAGTTGGCGGTGCCGGCGATCTGCTTGAGCTCGGCTGCGACGACTTCCTTTTCCTCGCGGGTCAGATCCTTGCAGTAGGCGAGCATGACTTCATCTACCTGCTCGGCAAGGGTTTTCAGCGGCACGGGAGGAGCGGCAGGAGCAGACTTGGCAATGGCAGGGGCGGGACCATCGGTGGATGCACCTGCAAGCCACTGATGAATCTGCGTGCCGATCTCCGGCGTGATGATGAAGTAGCGGCCGTCGAACAGACCGGTTCTGTCCTTGGTGGCAGAAGCGCTGTGATCCAGAGCCAGCTCAAAGAATACGGACATCTCGTACTCGAAGCCCTCGCGGAAGACAGGGGCCATGCCCACCTTGCGGGGCGCTTTCTTGCCGGAAGCGTTGTCCTCGATCACGTATTCGGTCTTCGTGCGCAGGGTGGCGGCGATGTGCATGTTGCACTGAAGGATGCGGTCCACCAGGCGGTTGTGCTGGGGAGTGACGTCGCGCCAGGCGGTATAGCCGTTGCCGGTGCGCTTGGCGATATTGGCCTGTACGTCCAGAAGACCGCCTTCACCGGACCATGCATGAGACAGAGAATCGATGATGAGGAATTCTACGCCATTCTGTTCGGCCAGATCGATAGCCTCAAGATAGCGCGCTGCGCTGAAGGGCGGCTCCAGACCGATGGTCAAGTATTCGCCCACGCGAATGCCGCCTGCTTGAGTGCCGACATAGAGACTGCCCGAGGCGTTCTCCGTGTCGATGACGCAGATCTTTTCCCACAGATCCCCGGAAGGAAGCTCGGGATGGGCTGCTTTCATAAGGCCGTAGCCCTAAAGCAGGGAACTGAGCGTCTTGCCGCTGCCGGAGGGACCGGCTACGCCGAGCTTGAGACGCGCCATGGATCGGCGAGCCTTGCGAATTTGGATTGTCATGATGTATCCTCCTATAGTTTTGTAGGCAGGGAATCTTCTTCCCTATATGTAATACTGACTTTTCGGAGGAAAACTAGCGGGTGAAAATAAAAAAGTTTTGAAATGTTGGAAAGTAGCAACGAATGAGATTGTGATGGGCTGAAAAGAGTGAATGCTCCCATTATACAGCGGGAGTGGTAAGGGAACAATCGGGATTTGTATTTTTTGAAATAGTTTCACATGCAGATCACATTTGAGTGACAGAACACACGCAGGCGCGCGCGTAAAAAGAAAGCCGCAGACTGCTGCGCGATGCAGCGGTCTGCGGCCAACACATTCTGAAAAGGTGTGTTTAGATAGGGTGTAGATCATACTGCCAGCGCCTTGGCATAGGCATTGCTGCTGACGAGTTCCGTGCGTTCCTCCTGTGTGGAGTGGGCATAGCGGTTGGTGATGGAAATGCTGCTGTGTCCGGCGATGTCACGGGCAGCGGCACCGCCTCCGGTTCGGGTGATCTCCGAGAGCATCATGTGGCGGAGGATATGGATGCCGGTGGCCAGCTCCGCTTTTTTCTGCTTGTGCGCCAGCGTTTTCCAGAGTGTTTTGCGATTGACGCGTTCGCCATGAGTGGATACGAACAGCGGTTCATCCGGCGCAGCGTCCGGACGCTTTTCAAGGTAAGCGTCCAGATAGGGGAGAACGAAGGGCGAAACCGCAATATCCCGCCAGTTGCCTCCCTTGCGCCGGCAGTTCAGGATACCGGTGCGGATTGCGTCCACATCGGAAATATTCAGGCCGCACACCTCGGATGCACGCATGCCGCCGCTGGCGATGATCAGCGCAATGATCGCTGCGTCGCGCCGGTCATTGCAGTATTCGCGGCCGCAAACAATTGTGTTCATGAACGCTTCCAGCTGCTGCGACGTATAGATTTTCTGTTCCCTGACCCGATCCTTTTCCTTCTTCTCCGGCGTGTCCTTTTCCTTGATGCATCTGAGTACCGTGGAGGGATTGACGTCGATCAGCTGGCTCTGATACAGATAGGTGAAAAACTCCTTGATTTCCATGATGTACTTGTTGCGGGTGGATACCTCCAGCCCGCGCTGGAAGAGCTGCTGCATATAGGCTTCCAGCATGTAGCCGCGGATGTTCGCAGCATCAGCCGCAGAGAGGGACAGGGAGAACTCCTGCTGAAGGAATTTTTCAAACCGCCTGAGATCGTCCCGATACTGCTGCAGCGTAACGGGCTGCCGGTTCAATGCGGCGAGGGAGGAAATAAAGAGGTCGATGGTACTGGTCATGGTTCATGCTCCTTTCAACCTTGCTGTTCTCCGGTGTGCAGTCACAGTGTTCTCCGGGATCGAGATTGGCTCCGCAGTCAGGGCAGGTGTGGTAATACTTGGGCGGTTTCATATATCATCCTCCGTTTCTGTTGTGGGCGGATTTCCTTTGGCTTCAAGCTGGCGGAGCATATTGTAGAGATCAGCTGCACCTTGCTTGTAGGCTTCAACGGCGATATCCGCGAGATAACTGCTGTAAAGGGAGAGCACGGAATCGAGATCATTGCGGACTTCCGGATGAGCATCTTCAAAGGCATGGCGCGCCTCGCGGTATTCGCGACGGCGGCGACTGCAGAGAGGATACGTTTCCGGATTGTGGTCTACTTCCATATGAATCTGTTCCACACGTTCATCCCATACGTTCAGTCTGTCAAACAGAATGAGGAGAGGCGTAAGAAAGTGTTTCTTCATTTGCTTCATTCCTCCTCTTAAGATCAGTGTTCGTTGAATACAACAGCCTCACCCGGCTTCAGATCCCAGCAGGACATACCGCTGGCTACGCAGTTGCCGCAATAGGACGGGCATTCACGAGCATGGGCGGGAATATCTGAGGATTCTTTCCGGAAGCGGATGTAGGCAACAGGCAGGTTATGCGGATTATCAGGTTGGAAATCGCCCCATGCGCTGAGAACGACAGTCAGGTTGAATGGAAATGCGCCGTTGGCGTCCAGCCA
>JAFQQU010000027.1 GCA_017410445.1 Clostridia bacterium
ATGTCCACACTCCCATCTTCACCGGCAGCGACTGTGAAGGCGCCGGCGAGATGTTCCAGGTAACCACCCTGCCGCTGGACAACATCCCGAAGAACGAAGACGGCACCGTCGATTACTCTCAGGATTTCTTCGGAAAGCCCGTTTCCCTCACCGTCTCCGGCCAGCTGAACGCCGAGACGCTGGCGCTGGCCTTCCGCAACGTATACACCTTCGGCCCGACCTTCCGCGCCGAGAAATCCTACACCCAGCGCCACGCCGCCGAGTTCTGGATGATCGAGCCGGAAATGTCCTTCGCCACGCTGAAGGAGGACATGGACCTGCAGGAAGACATGGTTAAGTACATCATCGACGCGGTGCTCGCCGAGTGCCCCGAGGAGATGGCCTTCCTGAACAGCTTCGTGGACAAGGGCCTCATCGAGCGCCTGACCGCCGTCCGCGACGCCGATTTCGTCCGCTGCAGCTACACCGAGGCCATCGAAATCCTCGAGAAGAGCGGCTACGAATTCGAATACAAGCCTTACTGGGGCTGCGACATGCAGACCGAGCATGAGCGCTACCTCACCGAGAAGCACTTCGGACGCCCGGTCTTCGTTACCGACTATCCGAAGGAAATCAAGGCCTTCTACATGCGCGCCAACGAGGACGGCAAGACGGTCGCCGCGGCCGACCTGCTGGTTCCCGGCGTCGGCGAGCTGTGCGGCGGCAGCCAGCGCGAGGAGCGTCTGGACGTGCTGACCGCCCGCATCGAAGAGCTGGGCATGAACGTCGAGGACTACTGGTGGTACCTTGAACTGCGCAAGTACGGCACCACCCCCCATGCCGGCTTCGGCATGGGCTTCGAGCGCATGATCATGTATCTCACCGGCATCTCCAACATCCGCGACGTGCTCCCCTTCCCGCGCACGACCGGTACCGCCGAATTCTGATTTTATTGTGGGACGCGTCCATCGAGGTGGATTGCGTCCCCTTTTCTTATTTTCAGGTTCATAATTACGAAAGAGGGTCGGTTCATTGAAGACAAAGCCCTTCCTCATCGCCGGTTTTCTCGGCCTGATTCTTTCCGTCCTGGCCATTCTCTGCGCGTCTGCTCCGGTCCGCCTGCTGGCGGCGCTGGCCGAGGCTGTGGCCGACGACGAACAGGCTGCATGGGTGCTGAAGACGCTGAGCATGGCGCTGGTTCAATACAACTGGCTGCTGATCGCGCCGGGCACGCTCCTGATGGGCCTGCCCGTCTACCGCTTCTGCGTCACCAGACGCATCTGGCTGAAGCTTTTGAGCATCATCGGCATGCTGTTTTTCTTCATCGTCATCATCATCGCATCGATGCTTACGATGCACGTCAACAAATTCCCCGTCTACACCGTGATCAGGATTCTCATTCAGCTGGCCATGGGCGGCGCCTGACGGTTCCGCTCATCCTCCCGTCCGTTTACCAAAGCACTCATCAATATAAGGAGGCAGACTATGGAACCCATTAAAGTTTTGCTGGTTGGCATCGGCGGTTATGCGGCGAACTATGTCCGGGAGATGAAGCTGCGCGGAGAAGCAAACGGCGCGGTTCTGGCCGGCGTAGTCGATCCGTATGCGGACAAGAGCCCCCGGTATGAGGAAGCCCGCAGCATGACGGACGTATTCTGCAACACCGTCGAGGAGTTCTATGAGAACCACACGGCGGATCTGGCCGCCATCTGCACGCCCATTCCGCTGCATGCGCCGCAGGCCATCTGCTGCATGAAGCACGGCACGCATGTCCTGCTGGAAAAGCCGATCGCAGGCACAGTCGCCGATGCGCAGCGCATCATCGACGCACGGGACCGCACCGGCATGAATCTGGCCATCGGCTTCCAGTGGTGCAGCGACCCGGCCATGTATGCCTTCCGCAGGGACGTTCAGGCGGGCGTATTCGGCGCGCTCAAGTCCATGCGCGCGCTGGTGCTGTGGCCCAGAGACACGGCCTACTATCATCGCGGAAGCGGCTGGGCCGGAAAGAAATATGACAAAAACGGAAACCCGATCTTCGACAGCGTGGCCAGCAACGCGACGGCGCATTATCTGTTCAACATGCTGTGGGTGTCGGGCTGTGAGCTTACGGACATTCAGGCCGTCACCGCGCGCGCCAATCCGATCGAGACGTATGACACGATCGTGCTGCGCGGAAAGCTTGGCGACGCAGACCTGACCTATGCCGCGACCCATGCCGGCGGAAACGCCACGCTGCAGAACCCGATGTTCGAATATGAATTTGAGAAGGGCAAAGTAACCTACGGCGGATACCACCAGAGCGGCGGCGAGCTGATTTTCAGGTATCACGACGGAACAGTACGCAGCTACGGCATTTCCTTCACCGACAGCGGCAAGAAGCGAATGCATAAGCTGTGGGATTTCGCGGACACGCTGCGCGGCGGCGGAAGAATCGCCTGCCAGGCCGAGGAAGCGATGCTCCATACGCGCGTCATGGAAGGCGTCCGCGCCGTCTGCCCCGAGGCGCACGTTTTCGGCGAAAACGAAATACTCAACACGAACAATATGTACTGGGTGCCCGGCCTGAGCGAGCAGCTCATCCGCTGCTATGAAACCCGCTCGCTGCCCGAGTTCGCAGAATCATAACCCGCGTGAGCGTGCGGGGATTCTTAAGGGACTCAGTCCCTTAAGCCGCCGGAGGCACGCCTCCCATCTCCTCCCTCGGCGCACAAAGACGCCATCGTCTGCTCCCCCTTTCCCCGCCGCCGCAAAATCCCGCTGAACGCCAGCACCACAACCGGACTCATACGCCGCATTCACGGCCCCGGTCCGGCGGCGGGCAGAAACTGTGCGTCATCCCCTCAGCGATGCCGGGGAACGGCTGATCGCCGGAGGCGTCGGCCGGTTACCGGGAGCACACAAACTCCTCTCCCAGCACACAAACCGATTCATAGACAGAAATCCGCTGGATCAAAGCATGAAAAACACCTCCGATCTCAGTCGCATGACCGGGACCGGAGGTGTTTTTATGAACCCTTTTTACAGATGCACATCCACGTGCTTCATCTGATCCATCTTCGCCAGCTCGTAATATCGCTTCATGTTCCGAAGCCCCATCTCGTTTGCCCGGAACGCGTCCTCCATGCCGTCGTATTCCAGCGAGAAGTATCCGTCGTATCCCACCGACTGCGGGATCGAAAATACCCTCTGGAAATTGACCACGCCGTGCCCGATCACCGTGCCGCGCAGGTATCCGCCGTCCCGCGAGATATACCAGCCCTCGCCCGGCGACGGCCAGCGGGAATCCTTATACAGATAATCCTTCACATGCACATGCTTTACCAGCGGCGCAAACCGGGCGGCAAACGCCTCGGGCGTCTCGCCGACGAACAGGATGTTTCCGACGTCCGCCACCACGCCGACGTTTCTGTTCACCTCGCCAATAAAGTCGTCGAACCGCTGCACGCCGTTGAAGTAAAAGCCCTGATCCTCATACAGGCACTGAACGCCGATCTGCTCGGCGTAGTCATACACTTCCCTTACGCCCTCGACCGCATTCTTCAGCGCTTCCCTGAAGGTCAGCCCGTTATTCTCAAATCCGAGCGCCGGATAGAGCGTGTGATGGAGATACGGCGATCCCATTGCGGCGGCGACGTCCGCATACCGCTTGAGGTTCTCCACCGCGGCCTTCCGATCCCCGGTGACGATATCGGCGGCCATGGAGAAGCAGCAGACGCCAACGCCCTGCTCCCGCGCATATTCGCCCAGCCGTCTGGCTTCCTCTGCGTCCGGCCGTTCAAATTCCCGGGACGGATACGGCTCAATCGCGTCAAGTCCGAGCTTTTTGGCATAGTCAACCGCTTCCCTGAAGGTCATTTTCGGATCCGGCAGCGAAAAAATACCCGTTTTCATCGCGCGTCATCTCCTTCCTGTTGGCTTCATTATATCTTAACAGTCAGAGCATGTCAATCGGGCCGAAGGAGTGTTTTCACGCTCTCTGTTATGCTCTCTTTTTGGGGATAAGCGCGGCAAAGGGCGGCTTATTGTTATCTCTGTCCGCTCTGCAATCGCGCTGTTCGCTGGTGCAAACCGCAGCCTTTGTCCGCGCCGCCGGCGGAAGGAATCCATTCAGGGAAACGGAGTGAGCTTTATCCGAAGCAGGATTCTGATACCGGAGTTCATCGCGGAGGGCTGTTCTCAGCAGGACTCTGATGTCGGGTTCATCGAGGGCCTCGTTTTCATCGGGGTTTCGATCCCGGGAGGTCATTGCGGACTCTGCTCACAGCAGGACTCTGATGTCGGGTTCATTGCGGATCTCGTTTTCATCGGGGTTTCGATCACGGGAGATCATTGCGGACTCTGCTCATAGCGCAGCTCTGCTGTCGAGTTCATTGCAGGCCTCGTTTTCATCGGGATTCATATCTCCGTCGTGCGGAAAAATCGGACAAAGTCCGCTTTTTCCGCAGCGAAATCGCCGAAGCATGCTGTCGGCTCCTGCTCCGCAGCGCGCTCCGCGCGACGCCAAATTTCTGCGCCGCCCCTCTGTCGCTCCCAAAACACTTTCGGTGAAATAGAAAACTCCGCTCTCCCGCTTTTCTCTGTGAGGCGCGGCGGAAAAGGGTTCAGACGGAGCAATCTCTGTGCGGCGAGCAATGAGACAGGTTACGTGCCTCCGGCGGCTTAAGGGACCAGTCCCTTAAGAATCCC
>JAFQQU010000028.1 GCA_017410445.1 Clostridia bacterium
GTTTGCTCTGCTTATTCATAAAAGAGGAAGGAGCTGCCGAGGCAATTCAGCTCCGGAGCAGCTCCTGAAAGCGGACGAGCACCTTGGACGCCTGCATCGGAAGGATGGCTTCGACGTCATCGGCGATGAAAAGGGCAGCCTGAGGATCGGCAAAGGGAATGCCCCGGGCGTCGACGCGGCGGCGGCGGGCGCAATTGAGCTGATCCAGCAGGATTTCCATGGCGCCGCCGTTGCCTGTGGAGACATCGCGGGTCTCATAGATGGCCTGACACAGCTTGTGCAGGCAGTATACGGCGTCCTCATCCGCGGTCTGACCGGCGGACTGCATCATGCGCAGCAGGATTTCCAGCAGCTCATCGCCGGTATAGTCGTTCAGGACGAGGCGCATGAAACGACGGGAACCGCCTTTGTCCCTTTGGATAAGCTGCTCCATTTCCTCAGGATAGCCGGCCAGAACCAGCTGGAAGGGCTTGCTGCGGTCAGTCAGCGGAGCCATCAGCGCTTCATAGGCAGCCGTCCGGCCCGGCTGGATGAGCTGATGCGCTTCATCAACAAACAGGACGCCCTTGCGGTCGGCGGCGTCGCGGATCCATTCGAGGATCATGGCCTCATTGCCGCCGGAATAGGGGGAATTAAGCTCCGAAGCAGAGTGTGCGATGACGGAGCTGGTCGCGCTGAGGCCGAGGCCATAATAGAAGCTGCCCAGCATGTTGGCAACGGTGGTTTTGCCAACGCCGGGATTGCCTTCGATGGCGATGGCGCGGGTGAAGAGCTTATCGATGGGCAGTCCGTGTGCTATATGGTCTCTGATTTCCCGTTCGCGATCCGACAGGAACAGGGATACCGTCTCCATGCCGACCATTCGTTCGCGGATGTTTCTGAGGATGGCATCCAGCGAGTGAGCGGTCTCCCGGGGGCGGAACCATTCAGCGCTGCGGCTGTCATCGAGGCAGAACTGCGGGATTCCGACGATCCGGTCTTCGCCGGATGCATCACAGGCGGCGTTGGCCAGTTTGATCATGGCGTCAGCGTTTCCGAAGCTGCGGCGGTTGCGTTCGTCGTAAATGCGCTGAACGAAGCAGTCAATCGGCGCGGAACCGCCGGAGGAGGACGTCAGGAGAGTGGGATCGACGGTGCAGCCGCGTTCGGCGATCCGATCGAGCAGGATCGTGCGCAGGACGTCAGGCTCATAGTCCGGAATGACGAGCTCGCAGGAGAAGCCTTCGTAATTGAACCGGCGGGGCAGGCCGTCGTCCATTTTCAGGACTTCGCGGACTTCGGATTCGTATCCGCAGAGTACCAGGCAGAAGTGACGCTCGGGGCTGGTCATTGCACGGACCAGCGTTTCGACGATTTCAATGCCCGTACCCGCATGGTTGACGCCGCCGTCCTTGCTTTTGCAGATGGACTGAGCATCATCGATGACCAGAACGCCCTCCTCCGCAGCGTCGCAGGCTGCCAGTACGTTCTGGCGGACGCCGCCGACCAGCGAGGAGACCAGCTTGTCCTGACCGGTCTGATGTACATGACCGAGGCGGAGAATGTTTGCCTCCTTCAGGATCTGGCCGATATAGCGCGACAGCGTGGACTTTCCGGTGCCGGGATTGCCCATTAGGAGGAAATTGGGGACGGGAACGCGCTCGGCATCGCAAGAGGGATCCGGAATACAGGCGCGGAGGCAATCCAGAGACGGAATCTGATCCTGAGGCTGTTCATTCTTATGTTTATCACGCAATTCCTTGACCCGTTTGCGCAGAAGGGCGTCCATTTTGGAGAATTCACGGTATACGGGTTCCCAGCCGGGGCGGTTGACCGATTCCAGCGCTGAGACGCGGCTGCGGACCGGAATTTCAAGAAGACGGTCTACTGCGTCGCAGGTCAGAGGTGCGCTGCTGTTGTTGGTATAAGCGGTCAGCAAATTGATCAGCTCGCGCAGAGTGCAGTAGGCGTCCGGCGAGCGATTGAAGCGGGAGGCATAAACCAGCTCTTCGGCCAGCAGGCCGGCGGGCGCACCCAGACGGAGGCGGCGGCCCGGCTGCGTGCCGATTCCCATCTGAAGGCGCTTGAGGAGCAGAAGCAGCTCGTCTGTTCCGGGCGCGCCCATGCGGAAGGTGGTTTGCGGATTCATGGAAGCCTGATCCATACTGCCGGCGGTGGTGAAGTAGCTGCTCAGCTGATAAGAGGCGAGAGTCTGTATGAGGGTGGTGCAGTTATATTCGGTGCCCGGAGCGATCATCAGACAGAGGGAACGGTTCAGACTGCGCTGCAGGCCGGTCAGCAGTTCGTCGATCAGCGCGGGACTGGCGCCCAGCGGAGTGGTGAGGATGTTGTAGAAGATGATAGCCATGCTGGCGTCGGGCTGCTTCTGCAGCTTCAGCATGGCTGCGACGAACTCCGGAAGCTGCCAGTTTCTCTTGCTGAAGACGATGCGGTTTTCCTGCGCGGGAATGGCAGCCGGGCCGGGCGCGGCAGAAGACAGGTTCGGCGCTCCCCGGCGGCGGACCAGATCGGCGGCAGCGCTGTCCGGGGCCCCGCGCAGAGGCGCTGTCGGAGATGTCTGATCGAAGAAGAAACGGGCGCTGTCCTGATCCAGCGTGAAAGCGCCGCGGTTGCCTTCAGAGCCGTAGAAGATAATGTGCTTGAAACCGTGGCTCTTGAGCAGATCCAGCAAATATTGCTCGATATCCCGGATCTGCATGTCTGGCGGCAGGAAGAGATCGTTGACACGCCCGTGAATCAGCCCCAGACGGCTGATCGGGAGCAAGGCGTCGATAAAGCTTTTCATGGCAGTTTCTCCTTTCGTATAGTGGATGGGCCGTCAGTTTTCAGTGCGGACGCGCGCGGGCTCGGCGCGGAGCAGCTCCAGATTGGCATACTGCGGTAAGGCGGTCGGACGGTTGACCTGACCGCTGCAGTGCAGCTCTGCTTCGACGCCGTCTCCGCTCAGGCTTTCGGTCAGATAGCTGCGCAGGGAATCCAGCTCCTGCTCGGACGGCTGTACGCCCTCTCCGGGCACAACATGCATGCCCAGCCGGATCGAATCCATATCCTGTGCGGCGTCCGAATCCAAAGAGACGACCAGCTGCGCGCCGGTCGGGTCGGTAAAGAGCAGAGCCAGCTCTTGCGTCTTGTCATCCTGAGGCTGAACGGCGCTTTGGCAGTGGAAATTGTTGTCATGCATGGCGCTGATAATGGTTTCGGCCGTATAGAGCTTCTGATAGTAGCTCAGCATTTGCTGCGAGGAGCTTTCCATCATGCGGCGGGCAGCGGGATGCAGATCCTGCTCGAAATGATACTCCAGAGCGTCCAGCTCGCTTCTGTTGGCATGGCGGGCGGTTTCAATGGCCCGCTGGAGATCATCGGAGGTAGAATCCCAGAGCCCCTGAGAGTATTCGGCGAGGTTGGCTTCTTCCGGCCGGCCGGTATTCGGATCGATGAAGCGGAAGCTGCGGCAGGCGCCCAGTTCGGCCTGCAGGCCTTCCATGCGGGTGAGCAGGTCGGCGCGCAGTTCATCCTCCTCAAATTGACGATCGGCATGCTCGGAGATCAGCGTCAGACCGCTCACAACGGCATACTGCGCCTGTACGCAGGCGTTCTGCAGATTGCCGTTCAGGAAGGCCTGCTCGGATTCGCGGACCTGTCGTTCGATTTCTTCGGCGGAGCGGACGAACTGATCGTCGCCGGATTTGGCAGCATCCTGCAGCAGGGTCAGCGTTTCCCGGGCGTCCATGATGCTCTCTGCAGTCAGACGGTTCTGAATCTGACGGTTCCGCTCATCCTGCGCGGCCCAATCGGCCAGTTCGCGGCGGAGCCTGTATGCCTGTTGGCTGGCGGCAAGGATATCGGCCATGTCCTTCATGGCTTCCCGGCGAAGCGTTTCTCGCTCCTGGCGCAAGGATTCTGCGCGCATTTCCCGATCAACGGCTTCGCGTGCGGCGGCCATGGCCTGAGGATCGGGACGGCGCGAAGAGGCTGCGTCACGGAGCTGCGCGCCCTGCCTGCGGACGGCTTCGATGTGTCTGGCTCTGGCCAGATCAGCCTGCTCGGTTTGCCGGTCCATGCGGTTCTGAAGGGACTGAACGGCCGTGCGCAGCGTGGGGCTGGCATTCTGCGAGGCATTCAGCCGGTTTTTGCGGTAAACCCGGTATCCGGTCTGCGCAACTTTATAGGTAGCATAAGCAGCGCCGCTGGCCAGCGCAGCGCCGGCGACGACGGGGAGAGCACCAAGAATCAATGCGCCTCCTACAAGAACTCCAAAGGAATCTCCACTCATAAATGATTCTCCTTTCTTTGCTTACAGTCTGCGGACTGCCTGTGCGGCGCCCAGCGGCTGTTCAGGTTCATCTAAATGCAATTTTTTCCTGAGTCCGGGTCCCTTATCATTAAGGACGATAATCTGTGCGGACGGATTTTCGTTCAGCAAGCGCTTCTGCCAAACCTGAACAAGCATCCGGCCTTGCGCCTCGGTGGTATAGCCGCAATCTATACATTCGACAGTGACTATATTGGACACGGCGATGCCCTGGCGTCGGACGGGAACGAAACGGATTCTGATGCGGAAGCTGTCGGCCAACCCGGCCAGGATGGTATAGGGATTGAGGGGGGCATGATCGTCAAATCCGGATGATTCCAGCGTATAACCCTCGTTTTGCAGCAGAAATGCAGTTCGCTGGCCCTGTTCACTGCGCTCGTCGGAATAATACATTTCCCGGTCGGCGGCAGTGACCGCCGTGGAGCAGCGGACCTCAATCTTGGGAATATCGCGCAGCAAGGCGGATAAGCCGCTCTGTGGAGGCAGAGTACCGCTGCGGAAAGCTGCCTGAAGATCGGTCCGCGCGGGGGTCAGCAAGGTTTTATTGAGCTGATCAATCTCTTCTCGGGCTGCTCCGTACAGACCGGAGCTGAAATAGTTCAGGCAGTCGGCATCCCTCAGAAATGTTCCGGCCGGGGTAGCATAGGGAGACTGAACCGCTTCGTCCAGCATCCGAATCAATGCGTCGGCACGGGCAGCGCATGCATTGAACAGAGTCACCCACTGCTGTTCGGCGTCCTGAATCCGGGCGGACAGCAGGCGCGCCTGTGACAGGGCAACCGAGGCGTAGGCCGCTGCGGCGTCGGTCATGCCGGCGCTGATCCAGCTGCGGCAGCGATTAAGCGACTCGGCGACGACATCCCTCTGACCGGGCGCGAAGAATTCATGTGCCATGCCGGAGAGGGCATTCAGCTCAGATTCAGCCTGAGCGACGGCCTGCTGCGCCTGCTCCGCAGTGGTCTGGCGCTGATTGCTGCGGTTGATGATGCGTTGAGCTTCTTCCTGAAGCCGGCTGATTTCAGTCTCCAGCTCCCGGATGCGCTGGCGGTTTGAAGGATCGGCGTGCAGTTCATGAGCCATGAACGATTACACCTCCCGTTCAACCAGGCCGGAGCCTGTGGATACGGCGTGATTGATCTGTGCTGCGCGGCGTTCCCGATGTTCGATCAGAAGGCGGAGCTGCTCTTCGGCGCGGTTGACGAGCTGTCCGGCCTGATCAAGCAGGCCTTCGACGGATTCGGCTCCGGGGCCGGAGAGCGCAGAGCAGGAACGGAGGACGTTCAGCGAGGAACGGTATTCCTCGAGCGCCGTGCGGATTTCAGGCTCGTTCAGATCGAAAAGCTCAGTGCGGGCCAGCGCCTGATCGCGCATGCGGAGCGCTTCGTCCAGACGATCCTGAAGTTCCAGATTCGTGCGCTGTGCATCGCTGCGCTCAATTTCCAGCTCGCGGACGCGGGCCCGCAGGTCCTCGTCCGCCGGCTGAGCGGGACGAGAAGCGACGGGAGTAGGCGGCGGGTTTGCCGGAGCGGGGGTGGATGTAGAAGCCGTGCGCGGGGCAGGCGGAGTCAGGATGGTCGGGGCGGAGGCCGCGGAGGGGGCAAGCGGCGGGTTTGCCAGAGCGGGGATGGAGGGAGAAGGTGTGCGCGGGGCAGGCGGGGTCAGGACAGTCGGGCCGGAGGCCGTGGAGGGAGCAAGCGGCGGGTTTGCCGGAGCGGGGATGGAGGGAGAAGGTGTGCGCGGGGCAGGCGGGGTCAGGACAGTCGGGCCGGAGACCGTGGAGGGAGCAGACGGCGGGTTTGCCGGAGCGGGAGGGGTAGGCAGGACAACCGGACCGGAAGCAGCGATTCCGGGACGGCTGCGGATGGTATCAAAAATTCCGGGCCGGGTGGCGTTAAGGCCGGAAGTGATGGGAACGGTCTGGGTGTCGCCGGAAGCCGGGCTGCGGCGGCCAAAGGTCAGTTCGATGACGCCGTCCAGCAACTGTACGGTTTTCACGCGTTCATATTTCTTGGGCGGCTGGCCGTCGATGGTCAGGGTGACGTCCTGCGCGCCAGCTTCAAAGCTGAGGATGATGCTCTGATAATCGTCGCCGGGCAGACGATAGGCCTTGAAGCCTTCGATGTTGGTGGTCATAGCCCAGCCGAAAGCCTGGAGCGAGGGAAGATTCGGACTGAGCCGCATTCCCTGCTTCAGCTGTTCGGTGCCGGGTACTTTGATGACCACGGGGGTCCGGCGGTCATAGGACAAAATGATTTTTTTTCTGGAATCATAATTGATGCGTTCAGCCATGACGATATACCTCCTTGAGTGTATTCCATACGTTCAGATGCTGGCGGTTCGGCACGCCGATCAGCTGGATGCTGCCGCTTTGCTGTCTCAATTCGACCTGACGGGCTTTATCCGTCCGGTAATACCGGGCTGCGATTTCTTCGGGAATGCGCCGGGTGAGAAGATGAATGCGCTGGTTATCCGATCCGACAGCGAACCGGCCCGAATCCTGTTCGCGCAGATAGGGGCCGTCGATGAGCAGGTCGGTTTCGCTGAGCAGCGCACAATAATCGGGATCGGTCAGCTCATCGCGCGTGTATCCAGTGTAGACGATTACGCTGACCTGAGGTCTGCGATTGCGGATAAGGCGGATGAGATCGGTCAGCGCTCCGGCCTGAGCGAACGGCTCTCCGCCGCTCAGCGTCAGACCGTCTGCACCGGTGGAGAGGAACCAGTCTGCGAGAGCTTCCGGAGTTTCCTCGGAATAGTCGGAGCTGCGGTTCATATCGGATGCGATGCATCCCTCACAAGCGCGCGGGCAGCCATGAACCCAAAGCGCTGCGCGGTTTCCGGGCCCCAGAAAGCGGACGTCTGCAGCCCTCATGGTATAGCGGATCACTCTGGTTTTCCCCCTTTCCCTAATGTCTTCTGAAGAAGCCGATCAGAGCGCCGATGGCGACGACGATGAGCAGGATCTGGAAGGCATATTCGATGAGGCCGTTGACCGTGCCCTGGAACCAGGAGCTGACCAAGTTCCAGTGGGTCATGACGGCGGCCAGACAGATAATTACGAAGAGGACTGCCCAGATGATCAGCCATCGGAGCAGCTTAGTACCTATAGTCTCATATTGATTCATGGGATCTCCTCCTTAAATACATTAAAAGAAACGGCCCCTTCGGAATACAGAACGGAAAAGGAACATGCCGATCAGCGCAAGGGTCAGAAAAGCAAGCACAGCAGACAAAATCTGCAGAATATTAGATACAATAGCGATGGAAACACATTCCCACCCGGTGATTATGCAAACCACAATGAGGAGGGTCAGGAGCCCCAGCGCAAGATCGACTCCCCACAGGGAGGGCAGACTGTCCATGAAGGACGGGCGGAAGCGGCGGGCGCCCTGTCCGAACAGGGGCTGTGCATGGCGGTATCTTTCGCGGTGAGGCCCTCCGCGGTAGGAGCCGCCGGACGGAGTCTGCGGACGGGAGCTTCCACCGGGTCTGCCTCCGGGAGGCGGCGTGCCGCCTTTTCGGTTCAGTTCTGCGTACTTTTTCTCGAAATCAAAGTCATCCATCATGATAAAAAGCCTCCTTAATAGTTTTCAGTGAGCAGCTGGCGGATGAGCAGGATATTAAAGGCGGAACACCCCCCAGTGAAGCCGGAGAATACGGCATCCATGCCCTTGCAGTCAGAGGGTGTCAGAACGGGACGGTCCCGGTAAACGGTGGCTACCTGATCATGGCGTTCGAAAGGAGCGCGGATCGGGCGGCCGCCGCTGGAGCGGTTGACGTCGGTATGGCTGTATCGGCCGTAGGTGTTCAGAACAGCATGGAGCGCATCGATGCTGCCAATGTCGCCATAGGGGAACAAGAGCTTGGTATGGAACTGGCTCAGCATCTCTGAACCGCCGGGCACAAAGGCAGGCGTGGGAGCGGACAGACACACCGACGCATACGGACTTGTGATCAGAGATGGAATGAGCTTCAGCAGAGGATCTTCTTTATTGGTCATTTCAACCGAATCGAAGACGACGGCCATGGGAATCTCGCAGGCGAGCAGCTGACTGATTTCGGCGGCCAGAACAGCGTTCAGCAAGGCCTGCGAGGAATCGCCCGCGGCATTGAGCACGACAACATGAGCACGGCCGCTGGTCAGCGCGTCTTCGGCGACAAACTGGATGTTCAGACCGTCGCGGAAGGGATTGCTGCTGCGGCAGACGCTGTCGGGCAGCTTGTACGCAATGTCGTTGAGCACATTGCGCACCAGATGACCGGCCTGCGCACAGGTTCTGAGCGGCTGAACTGACCAGTCCGGAATGCCGCTCCTCTCGGCAAAGGCGGCGATGGCATGATCGGGGCTGTTTGCCAGCAGTTTCATGCTGCTGATTGAGAGCGGGTTGACTGTCGTGACAGCCCGGAGGAACGCCCACGTCCAGTCGCTGACCTGACCTTCGCCGGTGGGATCTTTAACCAGATCACTCAGCAATGTGTGCATCCGCTCGGCGGACAGGCCGTAGAGATAGTTGTAATCTGAGGATCTCGTCAGGCGGATGTCCTGAGGAAGCTTATGGCAGAGCGCGGCGTCCAGCGCCGAACCGCGTCCGGCCAGCACGATGACCGGAAGGGCGCATTCGTCTGCCAGCCGGTCGATGATGCTGTTGACTGCGGCGGCCCGCAGGTCCGAGTATCCGCCGGTGATGAAGGCGGATTTGGGCGGGCAGTACCTCCAGAGCGCGGAAAGCGACATGCGTCCAACCGGCGAAACCATGCGCTCTGCCCGGTTGAAATGGTCGGCTCTCCTGCTGATGGAATAGGGAGAAGGCATTCAGATCACCTCTTCTGTTTTTTTGATGGGAAGCGGCCGCTTATCTAAGAAGGATAGTCTGCAAACTGGAAGATAAAAGGATCATGGAAGGGCAGCTTCACGGCGGCCTGACCCTTCCGCAGGTCCAGAATGTCAAAATCCTCCAGAACGTGCCCCTCCCGGCAGACGGGCACCGGCGTGCGGAGCGGTTCATATACAATGGACTGATAGAGCTTGCCGTAACGCTCGCTCAGATAATTCCGGGTATGACTGTCCGGATTGCTGAAAGCAATACACGTGCCGAATCCGCCGAGAAGGGACTTGGCGCCGGACTCGCCGAACTGCTCTATGATCTGGTGAATATTCTGGCAGGCGGCAAAGACGCGCACGCCCTTTTTATCGCCCAAATCGCGACACAGGTTGACGGCGTCGTCCAGATGGAGGCGGGGCAGAAGCTTCAATTCGTCGCAGATCAAATAGAGGTTTCCCGAGGAACGGCAGGTGCGCGCCGTTCTCGTCTTGATCGCCCGGTCAAAGAGCAGCCGGTATACCGGGCAGAGGACTTCGGCGATGGACAGATCATATTCAATGAAGACGATCCTACCGTTTTCGACGGCATCGCGGATGGAGAACGTATCCTGCGGGCCGCCGTCGCCAAAGAAGCCGCTGAACAGGTCCTCGACCATGGAGTTCAGCGTGGCGAGAATGGAGGCGCCCATGTCGCCGCGCGTGCCGCCGAAGTATACGGCGGAGGAAGAGAAGTCCGGGTTATCCTGCGTCAGCACCGTTTTCCAGCCTTGCGCGTCGGTGCTTCGGAAGAACTGTCTCAGCGCTGAATTGCACAGCAGGTTCCGGTTGCCCGTCCTGCGGCTCTGGCGGATCAGATGAGTCACTCCTTTGGCAAAGAGGTCGGCGGCCGTCTGAGTGAAAAAGGGCTGCTGTTCGTTTTCGCGGCCGACAAAGAGCTGCTGGGCGAGGGAGCGGATTTTGACTCCCTCTGCACGCCGGGTCGCCTCGGAGCCCAGCGTCTCAAGCGGGCCGATTTCTGCGAACAGGTTCCAGAGCGTTGCGGTGGGATACGTATCCGGCGAGCCGATCAGAACGTGCATCGGATTGTCCGGCTGATAGAACAGCGAGGCGTAATCTCCCTTGGTGTCGAAGATGAGCATGGATTCTCCGCGTACGAGCCGGGCCAGAAGCTGGCGGAGGATCTCTCTGAGCACCGTGGTTTTGCCGGAACCGATGCCGCCGATGAGCAGGGTCCCGTAGGCAAGCGTTTCCTTGTCCAGCACGACGAAGCTTTGGCGGCTCTCATCGTACAGAATGACGCAAGGCGCCGGATAATTTGTTTCCCATGCAGGTATGCGGTTCTGGTGAATGCTGCGGTTGAAGAGGTTGACGACCTGCGGTCTGCCGTCCGATGCGGATGCGGCGCTCCGGCTTTGGGCAGCGGGCTGCGCCGGAATGCGGTAATCATTCATGAAGATTCCCTCCTTATATATTCTGATGGTGCGGACCGGACGCATGCCCGGCGGCGGAACCGGGCATGCGGGGCGGGCGCTGTCTAGAGGCCGATGTCGCAGTCGTTGTCATCGATTACAGAGGCATTGTCGTCCGCCTCGGTGAGGGCGCTGCCAGCCGATGCATTGTTCTCCGCTTCGTCGGCGACAGGGGCGGGAGCCAAAGCGCTGTTGTCCGGGACGGCTGCGGCGGGTCCGGAGGGCGCGTCCTGCGCGGCGGACGCAGACTGGACGGACGGCGCGGCAGAAGGAGACGAAAGATCGGGCTGTTCGGTCAGATGCTGAGCGGCTGCGGAGTGAATGGACATGGTCTGCACGCTGTTGCTGACATTGGGATCAACGGGAAGCTCAGTGTGGTTCTTCATGTTGCTCAGCGCGTTGCCGACTTCCTTTTCAAGGTCTTTGACTCCGAAATCCTGACTGGCCTGCTTCATCTGGTTTTCAAAACAGCGCTGCTCCAGCTTGCTGGTAAAGTCAGTCAGGGAGCGCAGGTCGTTTTCCAGCGTTGCTCTTTCGGCAGCGGTCAGGGTGTCGCTGGACAGCTTGTTCTGGAGGATTTCAGTCTGCGTTTTTACGATCTCGGAGACGCGATGCTCGGATACTTTGCGGGCGTCAGCCTCCACCGGCTGCGCCAGATACAGGGAATAACCGTTATTGACGCTGTTCGAGGCGTTCAGATAGGTTGATCCCGTGACTGTTTCCTGCGCATTGATGGGGATATCGACCCGCTCAATGCGGTTGTTGGCGAAGGCGGCTTTCTGCGCCGGGTCGTCGGCAGGAATCACGCCGGATGCAATCTGATTCTGCGCCGCGTGCCGGTCCTCGTGGAAGGCGGTCTCAAGGGCTTTGAAAGACGGAGCCCCATAGGTTTCCTGAAGATAGTCTTTATTTCCGTTCTGTCCGAAAAAGTCGGCATTGAGCCGGATGGAGTCTCCGCGCTGGCCGCCCAGAACGTTGTAATTCATCTGATCGGAAAGCGTTACCCTGCACGAGCCCTGTTCATTGTTGAGGGAAGCGCTGCGGTTTACGGCTTCCTGCAGAAGCTCCTGACGCGTTGCGTTGTTGCATGCATCCCATCTGCTGGGCAGGAAGTTTTCATAAAACTGATTGTCGGGCACATCGTGGTAGGACGTCGGATGGACGCCGTAATGATTGTACGTCATGCCGGTCACCCCCTTATTCAATCACCGGGAAGATTCTGGTCATTGCCAGCGGCTCGTTCCCGGAGAGCAGAATGTTGAGGTTGGTGAGGGCGCTGACGAAATCGCTGTTCTGCTGAATCTCCATGAGGGAGGCGACAGAGAACAGACGGCCATGCGAGGTACGGACCCAGATATCAGTCAGCGGGCGGCCTTCCAGCCACTCGCGGACGTTGATTTCCAGGCGGTCGTCGATGGTGGAGAGGAGACGGTCGGCGGTGCGCTCAGCCCAGGCCGCGTTGAACGCGGGATAACGGTCGGCGAGGGCGGCGGCGAGGGCATCACGGGAAATGTTGTTCAGCATAAAGACACTCTCCTTGAAAAATATTATTGAAAGCGGAGCGGAGACGAAAAATCTGTTTTTTTTCGGGTTCCGCTCCGTTTATCAAAAAGGAGAATCACCGGCTGAAATGGATCAATGCCGTTGTATTTGATAAGCGAACAGAATACCCCAAAAAAACAGAAATCCGCCGGCAGAGGAGCGGTGGAGGATAAGCCGGGATTCTGTTCTGCCCTTCGAGCGGCTCGGAGCCGGTTCGGAGAGAGAAAAAGAGCGTCCGCATTCCGGAAATCCGGAGCGAGGGCGCTCTTTTATGATAGGAGTGGTCAAGAAAGAAACGGAAGAACTCCTGTCAGGCGGACTTCCCAATGAGGGGAAGCCGACATATTCTTGTGATTTTATTATTAGGAGGAAGAATCATGGAGAAGAACAATTATGGATACCCGATGTGGAATGGCGGCAATGCGAATCAGGTGGGTCAGACGGCTCGCGGCAAGCGGGAGTATCCGAGGATTACGCAGTTGACAGAACAGGATGTAGCGGAATGGAAGAAGATGCTCTTCGCGCACAGACCGTTCCTGGACACTACCATGCTGATGCTGTATACAGAGGAAACGATTGATACGGTGTACACGATGCTGTATCAGACGCTGAGGAGCAATCCGGGGAACGGACTGCTGGCGTGTGCAGAGACGAGGCTTGAGCTGGAACGAATCGCTTCCACTTATAGTGAGACGGAAAAGGTCGCGCTGGCCCGAAAGGGATTGGAGTGGTACAACTGGCTGAAGAGCGAGAAGCTGCTCTTCGAACGTGCGCCGTTCCAGTATTTCTCGAGGGGGGATAACGATTATGCCGATCCGGCTCTGCTGCTGCAGATTCTCTCCAGTCAGCTGACGAGCCGCGATGGCATGAAGCCGCTGGCTCTGCTGACGAGAGACAACGGTCTGGGAGAAGATGCGCTTGGACTCAACCAGTTCAAGACGCTCGAGCGCGTGAAGGACAGACTGCTGCTTGAGCCGATCAAGGTCTTCTACGTCAACACCCATGCGCGTGTGGTTCCGTTTACGCCCACGGGCACGACGCAATCGGTCCGGCCCGTACAGCCGGCGGGCTACGGTCAGCCGGTTCGTCCCGTGCAGCCGGCGGGCTACGGTCAGCCGGTTCATCCCGTGCAGCCGGCGGGTTATGGTCAGCCGGTTCGCCCCGTGCAGCCGGCGGGTTATGGTCAGCCGGTTCGCCCCGTGCAGCCGGCGGGTTATGGTCAGCCGGTTCATCCCGTGCAGCCGGCGGGTTATGGTCAGTCCGTACAGCCGGGCTATGGACAGGGTGGGAGATACGGACAGACTGCTCAGCCAACAGGAAACGGAGGCGTTCCTTCCTATCCCGGCACGGGCAGCAACTGGGGCGGCAGATCAGCCTGACCGGGCGTGCTCGACAGGACTTCCGGTGATGAGGATCAGGCTGCCGAAGAGGCGACCTGATCCTTTTTGTCTTACATGAATAAGGAATGCAGAATGGTGAAAATTCCAAAATGCATGCCTTATCAATCAATTACTTATTTAAGAAAGGGTGTTTCGATCATGATGAATTCCAACAATCGCAATGGCATCAACAGCAACCACAACGGCAATCGCCGTCCCGCCGGAAGCCCCGCCGCTGGCCAGGCCAGCATCGTCGACAGATTCGCTCCTCCGGCTGCCGCGCCTCAGCTCGGCATGTCCCCGGCCAACGTCCGTCTGAGCTATGGCGTATACTACACGCTGGTCTGCCTGATCATCGATATATCCGGATCCACGAAGAAGAATGTGCAGGGCAGCGCCGAATCGATCCATGCCAAATGCATCGAATGCGCCGGCAGGTTCATGGATGACCTGAGGGAGAAGATGGATAACCGGATCCTGATGAGCATCTATACCTTCAGCGGCGACGGCGTTCAGAAGATCACTTCGAACCAGCTGCTGCGCACCATCAATACGCAGGAGGTTCAGGCGCGCTTCGGCGAGCCGAAGGGTCTTACGCCCATGGGAGAGGCCATCTGCACGGCCATCCGCGATGTGGAAGCGTTCCGCAAGCAGATGATCGCCGACGGATACAAGGCTCATGCGCCTATTATCTCGGTCATGACGGACGGCAAGGCGACTGACAGCCTGGATGAAGCCTTCGCCATGCTGGATGCGCGTTTGGGAGCACGCCCGCGTCCCAAAGCCGTGTTCATCCCGGTCGGCATCGGTGATGAGGCTGATTTCAATGACTTGAAGCGCATGCTCAGAGAGGATATCGCAGCGGACGAGCTGTGCGTGCTTCATTCCAGCGATGATTTCACCAGTTACGTACGTCTGCTCAATGCCACGACAATTGCTGTAGCCAGCGGCGAGACGTTCAAGGGCGCAGGCGGCCTGAGGGGAGGCGTATCCATCTTTACGGGAGCGTAAAGCAAGGCCGGCGGTCCGGAGGCATCCGGGCCGCCGGCTTGATTTGATAATGGTTTGAAAGGAGAAAACAATATGCTGATGACGGCTGAAAAGCTGCAGGGCGTAGCTCACTGGCTGCGCCGCAATGCCCCCTGTGAGGATGCCTGCTTTGTGATGATGAATGAGGACAACACGGTCTGCAGCGCAGCAGTCTGCGACGGAGCATCCTGCTGCGCGCTTGGCGGGCCGACGGCAAACTGGCTCAGCCAGACGGTAGGAACGTATATGAGCCATCACTTCCGCCGCCTTTACTATGAAGATGACCGGACAGTCCGGCGCGAGCTGCTCGGTTTGATCCGGAACGTGCAGACCGCTGTCGGACAGATGTACAGAGGATCGCTGAACGAGTGCGGATGCACGCTGGTCGCCGCTGCAATGGATTCGCTGAATGGACACTGGATGGCCGTCCAGCTGGGTGACGGCGTTGTTATCGGCCGCAGCAGAGACGGCTCGCTCAGGCAGGTCACTTATTCTGACAAGGGGCAGTCTGCCCACGCCACCTGGCTGACGATCCACTCGGACCGCCGGATTGAGGAGCATCTTCAGATCGTGCGCGGCGACGCGAGCGGAACGGATGCCATCGATGCAATATTCTGCACCAGCGACGGGCTTGAAGGACTATTCTATGCCCAAAACGGAGAAGTGGCGCAGGATGTTTCGGTGGTGCTGAACCTCATGGCCAATGATCCTGACGCCGGAAAGACGGTGATCCGGGCACTGGACGGCAGTCAGTTTCACCCGGATGATGATGTTTCGTTTGCCGCTATGGTCAACGACCAGCCGGTTTCCGCCTGCTACGACAGGCCGCACCGCATTCGGCGCAGACTGGTAAGAAGAGTAATTGAAAAAAGTGACAGGAGGGTGAATATCGGATGAATGATATGATGAGGAGCAATCTGATGCGCATCAGCGCATGGATGGAGGAGAAGGGATACGGAGCAATGGGGAAGGAATCAAAGACCGTTATCATCATGGCGCCCAATCCGGATATGGACAGTGATCTGACGGAGATCAAGATTGTCCTGTATCTTTCGGACGGGGCGCTCTCGCTGCTGGCCTATGCGCCGATTTCAGCGGAGCGGGACAGGCGGCTTTCCCGCCTCCTCAATCAGATGAATCTGTTTGAGGATCAGGGTCAGTTCCAGTATGAGGAGAACGGCAGTCTTCTGTGGTGCTGCCACATCCTGCTGGCGGAGGAATGGATCGGCAACGAGGTGCTGAACGAAGTGCTCGAAGCCGGCTGCAGGAATGCAGGCAAACTGTATGACGCATTCATGAACATGGATCCCGACAGCGCGGATCCCGCGGAATAAGACAGGAGGGAATATCAATGAACGCCAGAAAACAGATCAATCTGAAGATGATGCTCCGTGCGCTGGACTCGGAAGACATGTTCTACACTGTCAGAAACGACAGCCAGATTCTGCTGGGGCTGCCCGGAATGGTTTCGCGCGGACAGGATCAGGCGGACAGCCTCTGTCTGAACTTTGTCAGTGCGATGATCGAAGCGAACGAGCACGGATTGCTGATGATGATGCGCGCGCCGGTCAGAATGAAGGCGGGCAGTGAAGAGCAGGAGGACCGTATCCTCGATCTGATCCTGGAGGAGAACATCAACCGTCTGTTCGGCGGACTCCTGTATGACAGTCAAAGCGGCATGCTGGTCTATCGGGCGTTCTTCCGGATCAGCGAAAACACGGATGATCTCCCGGAGGCAGAGCTGCTGAGTGTAATGGAATCCTGCCGCCGGGCAGTTGCCAATATGTATTTCAAGGTCCATGCGATGCTGCACGGAAAGCAGGTCGGGCAGACCGGCATAGCTGCTTTCCCGGAAGAGGGCTGCGAAGATGAAGACGAAGATGGCGAAGAAAGGGAGCAGAGGCTCCGTCAGGCATGCGATGAACTGATGGCCTTGCTCGAATTGATTGATAATGAACCGGACGGAGAGTCCGGCGAATCGGAAGGCGAAAAGGATGCAGCTGCCGGGGAGACGCCCGAAAGCCGTGGATCCGATGATGACGACCGGCACGCAGGCCCGTGCAGCGAGGCGTTTGCAACGCTCAGTGAGGGGCAGGAGATCGGGAATGCGTCTGGTGAAGTCGAAGAGAATGAGGAAGGCGGCTCTTCCGAAGTGGATGGAGAGCCGTCGGCGCAAGGAATTCGCCCCTCGATCAGTATGATGGCCGACAGGGTGAAGCTGCTGCTGAACGCGAGAACGACCGATGGATGACCGCTGCCCCGTTCTATATGCATAGCCAATACGGCTGGAGCAAAAAACAGAAAATGAGGAGGAATCGGTATGAACCATAACACTTGGGGAATGGAAGACAACATTCAGGCGCTGACGGAGCTTCTGGACAGAAAGAACATTGCCTACGCACGGCGGGAGGGCGCATTTGTGATGCTGCTCCCGGTGGACAGGGGCGATCTGCTGGACGTCAAGCTGAGCATGACGGTCCGCACTACGGCGATCTGCGTGAACGCATACGCGCCTGTCACCTCTCTGGACACGATCCAGGTCGGTCGGCTGCTCAACCGGATGAACTGTCAGCAGCGCAGGGGCATTTTCCAGTACGACTGTGACGACGGCGAACTGCGGTTCACTCAGTTCGTCTCGAGCAACGGCGAATGGGCGGGAGACGAAACGGTCATGAACACGATTCAGGCGGGCATCGACGCCGTATGCAGGCTGGCTGAAGCGGTGGAGAACGAACTGAACGGATAAAGCCGACAGAAGAAAGGAAGATGAGAATCATGATGAATCAGAAGGAGCGCAATCTGAATCTGTTCATGGAAGGAATGAAGGACAAGAGGCTGCAGTATACCGTCGCTGGCGATACGATCAAAATGGTCGTTTCCGGCGAGAGCGACCACGACAGTGGGAAGGGCAAGGCGCTGACCTATATCTGCATGGAGATGCAGGCGGCCAGCGACGGCATGATGATGACGGCACGGATGCCGTTCCGCATGAGACTCGCAGACCAGCAGGAGGAGGATCTGCTGCTCAGGGTCATTCTCGATGAGAATTATGGGACCATCCGCGGAGGAGCTGTCTTCGATCGGGACAGCCGAATGCTGATGTATAAGACCTTTGTTGCCATCAACGAGGAGGCGACCGGCTTCAAGGACGATGAGCTGATCCTCGATATGGAAGTGACGAGGTCTGGGCTGGCAGATGCCTATCAGGCATTCCTGGCCAAGAAGAGTGAGCGGGACAATCCCGCAGAGCAGTCCGACGGCCAGGGCGAAGGCGCCTCCGAACTTCGTCAGAGGATGAGTGCCCTGCTCGGGGAGGAAGACGGAGGTGGGCAGAGCTGATGGCATGGCCGGGGCTGTCAAGGGAAGGCCCCGGAGAACCCCGCCCGGTCAGGAGCGTCCCCGGTCCCTCAGGGCAGGATGCATCCGCATTCTGCCCTGTCTGTGATGTTTGCTATTACTGATTCCTATTGCTATATGAATTCGGAGGGTTGAAGAATTATGGAGAGAAATTATCGTGAAGACAAGGTCAAGGTAGGAACGAAATCGTATCCGCTGGTGGAGCAGCTGAGCGAGCAGGCGGCCCGCGCTCTGGCAGAGACGGTGAATCAGTGCCGCTGTGTGATTGACGAATCGGTGTTCAGGCTGTACAACATTCCGCTGATCAATGCTTTCTTCCGCTGCCTGATGAGCATTCTGCAGAGCTGCGGTCGTCAGGTCATCGTCATGGAAGAGACCTGGCATGCGCTGAATCATCTCAGTGGACTGCCTCAGAGTGAGGAAACCGATTTGGCGAAAGCGGGAATGTATTGGTTCGATACGCTGCGGCAGGCAAATCTGCTGATCATTCAGCAGCGGTTTGAGCTGGAGGACGATGCAAGCTATATCCTGCCTGCGACGGCGGCTACGTTCCTGCGCATGTCTGAGGCAATGCTTCTGAACAGGGAACACGGAGAGCCCTTTGCTCTGATCACCCGGAACAAGGAGCTTGCGAGCGATCTGGCCACCCGGCTGGCGCTGAGCCGTACGGTTCGCGGAGGTATTGAACGGGGTATTCTGCAGTCGGCGAAAATCCTGTATGCCAATAAATACGGCTGTGTCAGTACGTATGTGGATAAAGAGCCTGCCGGACAGACCGGAGCGTATGTCGACTACGATTTCCCGGCTCCGCAGAACGGCGCGACGACAAATATGCAGAACGGCAGCCGTCCGGCTCCGCAGAACGGCGCGACGACGAATATGCAGAACGGCAGTCGTCCGGCTCCGCAGAACGGCGCGACGACGAATATGCAGAACGGCAGTCGTCCGGCTCCGCAGAACGGCGCGACGACGAATATGCAGAACGGCAGTCGCCCGGCTCCGCAGAACGGCAGCGCAAGAACTGCTGTGGCGTCCCGACTCACCCGCATCCCGGATGAGCAGGTGCCGATCAAGCCGGCCAAGGAAGGCGACACGGTCAAGTGCGGCAATGGCAGCGAGATCAAGCTGGGCAGACAGCTGGGCGACGGCGCCGAGGCGGTTGTCTATTCGGTAGAAGGGAGAGCCGATCTGGCGGCGAAGGTATTTCGGAAGATTAGCCGGCGTAAGATCGAGAAGATCCAGCTGCTGAAGGGAAAAAAGGTGTTCAATGCGGTGCTGCCGATCGACGTGCTGCTGGACGCCGACGGCACGGTCATGGGCTATGTGATGCCCTTTGTCGATGGTGTGCCCGTGACCAAGCTGTTCGATGACTGGTATCGCGAGAATAATATGCCGATGTGGGACAGAAGGAATTCCATCGAGCTGGCAGCCACCGTAGTGCGTACCGGCGCTGCGCTTGCCACGATTGGCATTCTTCCGACGGACGGAAATATGGAGAATATTCTGGTCTGCAAGGATCCGGACGGCTATTATAGCGGCGCACGGGCAGCGCTGATTGATCTGGATTCCTGTCAGGTGGATGCCTATGCGCTGGGCAGCGCAGACGGCGGCGTGATTCCCGGCAGCGGATATTCTGAGGAGTTCCTGCCTCCGGTGGACGGAATGGGAACAGATACGATATTTACCGTTCGCGATTATGCCTACATTCTGGCCATTCAGGCCTTTGAGATTTGCATGAACGGCATCCATCCCTTTGCGGCCCGACCGGATATCTGGTATGAGGATCGTTCTCTGACGCAGCTTTCCCGTCAGGGGATGTTTCCGTATGGAACGGCGGAGATCCCCGCGACGACGGCGACGCCCTATCCGGTATGGGAGCGGATGTTTGAACTGATGCACCCGGATGCGCAGAAGCTGTTTGCTGAGTTCTTCAGTCTCAACAGCGAGCGCCGCAGGCAGAAGCGTTTCCCTGATCTCCGGGAAATGGAAACGGTGCTGGATAGATACCATCGCTGGATCAACAGCCGCGATACCAGTCCGATGGCGGCGTCGCTGAATACGGAGGAGCTGATTGCGCCCGAGCCTGTACCGGTACAGCCCGAACCCGTGCCGGTACAGCCCGGGCAGCGTTCGCAGTCCTTCAGAGGGTTGACGGACAAGCTGATGGGCTTAAATCTGCAAGTGGATCAGATCATGGACAAACTTTTAAAGAAGAAGTAAGAAAGAAATTATTTCAGAAAAGGAGGATCATTTCACCGGCACAAGGGCAGCCTGCGTCATCTGATTATGGATGTGCAGGCTGTCTTTTTTTACCGAACCGGCTCGTTTTCTGTATCCGGCACAAGGTTGATGATTCTATTGAAAAATAACAGATGTGTGTTATAATAAAGTAAATAATCATCCGGAGAAGGAGAATGATTTATGCGCGCAAGGCGGTTTGATCTGTTTCACCTGACAATCAGGGACATTATCACTTTCCGTGCCTATCAACGCGGCTGGAAGGACGGTAGGGAAAGCGTTTGTTTTACCTACAGTGATTCAATGAAATTTACCACAGTGCGCAAGCGCAACACGCAGATGTTTGACGTGTTGTATAATATATATCATGAAGCGAACCCCAATCTCCCCTATGAGGCCAGTGAACGTGTCATTACGGACTATTTGTATGATGCGATCATTGTCGAAATGCGGCCGCCAAAGGATAGTCCGACAACCATCTGCCTGACGAATGACATGAAGTATGTCAGCGCCAAGCGGACTGCGGATCTTCCTTCGTTCCTGTATCGGAACGGCTTTACAATCAAGGGAGTCCCGCAGGAGAAATGCAATCAGGTTTTGCAGAAAGAGAACGAAGAGAAGGGTCAGAAAGAAAGCGGAGACTGTGGCGGACAGACGAACAGCAAAACGGTTGATTTGGAATATGTTCCGTTTATTGCGTCTGCTTCGATGGCCCGTCAGAGTGAGTATCTGTTCGTGCGGAAGGACGTCGCGCCCAAACTGATGAGGCGGCTGTCGCTGGACATTCTGGATATGGACGAAAACGGACTGCCCTTTGCCGGCGGCATGGAGAAGAAGGAAAAACAGATCCAAACTGACGGTGCAGACAGAGAGAAGCCGGACAAAGCGGTCGGCGTGTTGAAGGGAAAGAAAGAGGATGGACGCCCCTACCGGTTTCTCGCGCCTTCCAAGATCAGTGCCTATATAGGAAACGCGCTTTCGGACGGATCGAGCGTCGAGGAGATGCAAAGCGCGTGGGAGAGCACGCACAAGAGCGAATCGCCGGCTCCGTCTGTCGATCTGAACGCAAACACTGTGATCTGTGTAAAAGACATCAAGGATTTTTCGATGAATGCCGACGCTTCTTCCTTCTATGTCTGGAAGATGCGGGAATTTGATCAGCCCAGACCGGAACTGAAGGGAGTTTATTCCGGGAAAAGGAGAGGCGCCGGCGAACAGGATACGGGGCTCATCCAGCTGTTTAGTCTGCTGTCTGCCGCCAAGTCGGTCGCCAAGACGATGAAGGAACAGATCAACAGCGACGTCATGGAGCAATGGAAGCGTCAGATTGATCAGATTCAGCAGAGCGATCTGGAAAAGTGGATGGATGGACGCGTGGCTCCGCTCTGTATGCCCCTTTCCACACAGCAGATCGGGCTCCGGATAAAGCAGCTGGCGTTCCTCATTGCGCTCCGGTTGGAGCTGATGGATCAGTCGGAAACAGAGAAGACGATTAAAAACGATGAACTGACCGGACTGAAGGATACGCTGAAGGCAAGAATCAACAGCCTGTTTCCGAAGCAAGAGAATACGGATGGGGGAAAAGGCAAGGATGAGTATCAGCCGTTCAGGGATTTGCTGAAGTGGATCCGTATGCCGGACAAGGAAGGCGCCGCATTCACGGCGTGGAAAATCAGTCGACAGGGAAATGCTGCGAGGATTGAGTTTCAGACCAGCCGCAATCATATTCTGCTGGAGCCGTTGAGAAGAAGCAATGAGGAGATCAATCTGCAGGAAACGCCGTTGGGCCGGTTCTGCGGGATGATCGCCCTGTTTGCTGACCCGAAGAAGAAGAAGGAGGACTTCAGCAATTATCTGACAGATTATCGTGAAGATCTGAAGAATGCATGGCTTCAGGCGCTGAGCGAAGTGGAGCAGCCGCCGCTGGGGCTGGAAAAACTGCGTCTTCCGGGCAGCACAGATCTGACGGCCATTGCAAAATCTGTTCAAGGATATGCGTTTCTCTATGCCGCGGCGCTGCATTTGAAACAGAAGACCGAGGAGATCAACGACCGGCGTACGCTGTATTTCCGGATCAACTGGAACGTGGAAACGGAGGACGGCGCAGGTCCCGATGAAATGGATATGCCTGAAAAGGGCAGCGAAGCCAGACCGTATACCCTTCAGGAACTGTGTGCAGAACTGAGCAGCTCCGTCGAGACGATGCTTGACGGACCGATGAATGACGGAGAGCGGGGCAAATTTGCCGCCGGCTTGTGGAACAGCGTGCGCGGTACAGAGGACAGGAGCGGTCAGCCGGAGCTGATCAGCTGCGGAGTCGTCAATCGGGATGAAGAGGAAGAAAGCAAAAAGGCCCCGACCCGGGCTCTGCTGCAGGTCAGCCTGATGAACAACTCCTTTACCCCCTTCCGGGCGGAGCTGACGCCGAATATGCCGAACGAGCTGATTGAACTGTTCGGGTATCTGGGCAAGACGGATGAGGCGGCGAAAGAGAATGCAAAACAGCTGATCGGGGACTGCCAGCCGGCGCTGAAGCGTCAGATGAGTCAGTGGCTCAACTGGGAGGACCAGTCAAAAACCGCGGTCGGCGTGCTTCATTCCTGCTGCAGCAGGCTTACGGAACTGGGCGTCTGCCCGTTGGGTGAGCAAAGCGAATGGGACGCGGAGACGATCTGGGAAAAGACCCGCGGCTGCAGCCAGGTTTTCGGGAAAGCCGGAGAGATCGATAAAAATAATAAAGACGAGCTGTTCGAAAACAGCGGCAATCTCTATGACGGCGTCGGCTTTGCGGACGACGATGTGTTTGATGCGCTTGAAAAGCTGATCACCGGAAAAGAGGAACTCGAAACCCCTCGCCTCTATAACGGATTCATCATCCGCCTTCCGTGGGTGAAGGGTCTGCTGATCCGGCTGAACTGGAAGGAGATTCTGCTGCAGAAGGCAGGGCTGGAAAGCGGACAGGATGTCATGATCGAAGACATCTTTGGAAAAGAGCGTCCGCTGGCTGACGCGCATGTCCTGCTGACAGAATCCATGTTCAAAGGCTACAAGCAGCTCAGTCAGCTGAATCTGGATAACGAGAAAGTGAAAGCCGCTTTCAATGAAGGCGAAGCGATAGATTCGTGGGCGTATTTCTGGAAAAAGATCGCTGAGTACAAGATCTCGCTGCTGATTGCCGGACGAAATTCCCGCCCGTCGCCGGTGACGAGGATGAACTATCAGTTCCTTGCGACGAATGTTCTGAGCGCGGATAAGATCAGGGATATGGCGGAGAGCGTGCTCAAGAAGGCGGTTGGCCGGTATAAGGACCCCATTGAGTTCATCAGAGAGTATGTGGATAAGCCGGACGATCACCCGGCTGAAATATCGAACAGCGAAGAAAATGTCGATAATGTGTTTCAGGCTGAGGTACAGAACGAAGGGAAAAATGCGGAGAACGCAGAAGGAACTGAGATTTCCGGCGATGACGATCTGCTGACGCTGGGTGAGCTCAGCAAAATCGGAATGGATCTGGTGGAGAGCGGATCCGGCTCGATCAACGAGAATGAGATTCAGCAGAAGCTGCTTGAGCTTCTGCCGGAATTTGCCTGTACCAATTACATGAAAAAGGCGATGGACAGCCGCATGCGTTCCATCGTCATGCAGATGATGCGCGGACAGATTCCGGAGATCAAGGGCGACGTGCGATTCCTGGTGCCGGATCTGGACGCTATGCTGGAATGGATCAGCAGACTGATCAAGGGAGCGGAGAAGAGCGGAAATAAGCGGGTGTACAGCCCGATCAATGCGTGCGGAAAGCGCGGCATGGGGCATTACTATGCCCCTGCGCCGGAAGAGCACAACAGCACATGGTACAAGATGAGCAAAACCGGCGAGATCGTGGAGGGCCGGGACGCGGTCATACTGAGAAATCCGCATCTGGCCGCCGGCGAGGATGCGCTGCTGATGCCGTTGGACGGCTGGAATCTGCTGGATTATGAAAAGAACTACGGCCATCTCGATGGACTGGTCATGATTCCCAGCATTGCCTTTGCAACGATCAACGGCGCCGACTCGGACGGCGACCGCGCTTCCGTCGTTACTCAGCAGGAGATCGTGGAAGCAGTTCGCAAATCGGTGGCGAAGACGAATGAGGTAATTGATCAGGCAATCAAGGAAAAGCAGGAACTGATCAAATACCTGAAGGATGAGGAGGAAAGGCTGCGCTATCACCGGCCGGATCCGGAAGAGACGTCCGCCAATCCGGAGAAACAAGCCGTACGGAATGCTCCTATGTATGATCATATGCTGCCGAAGTATATCGACAGCCTGATGTGGCTGATCGAATCGCTGCCGGATCACGCGAACAGTCACAATCCGGATGTCTGTCCGCCGCTGATTTACAGCGGATCGAACGCGAAGGGCAATCTGCTGTCGCCCGAGGAGCTGACCGCAGGCAGCGAAACGCTGAAAAACGCATTCTGGAAGGCATATACTCTGACAACGGAACAGGCCATTGGCGTGATGAGCCTGAACGCGCTGGACAATGCGGCGGCCGCCTATAAGGAAAGCCTGAGCGATGGAATCATCGATAAGGCGGGACTGAAGAAGGAGCAGAAAACGGATGAACCGCTGAAGCCGAACGGACGCATCATACTGGACCTGCTCAGATTCTGGCGTGTGATCAACGGAGCGCTCCAGACGGCGCTGGAAATCGATATGGCCAAGACGTCGGTGCGCCCGTATGCTCATCCGCTGCAGGAAAGCTTAAAGAATACGGATGGCAAGTTCTTTGGAGAGAGTTATGAAAGCGGAACCTCCGTATTCAGAAAATACCGGAATCTGTTTGTTGCTAAGCGTGCGGAGCTGGTCCAGATGAGTGATTATCAGTTCACTCAGGATATGGAACAGATCATCAAAGAGGTATATGGCAAATGGACTGTGAAGGAATGCCATCCGGTCGAGCTGATTCCGAAGATTGTCTGGGCCTGCTGGATGGAGCAGAAGGAAAATCTGCCCCTCAGCGACAAGAGCAAATCCTTTGGCAGTTTGTTCGGCTGGATGGAACTGAAAAAAGAATGGACCGCGCTGCAGAACGACGCGGAGAATAAATCGGCCGCCGAAGCAGCAGAGAAAACTCTTAAGACCATGGAGAAGAGCATCGTTGATTACGGCAAAACGATTGACGCCCGGAAGAAGCTGGCCGCCCGGAGAGGGCTGCTGGCTTCCAGCTACCGGAGCTGTATGAAATACCTGCTGCGTGAGTATCCGATGCTGGATGCGATGAGCAAGATAAAGGAACTGCTGCCCGGCGAAGGAGAAAGCGAACTCCGCAGGTTGTTTGATGCCGAAATGCTAAAGAAGCAGCATACATCACCGCTGAAAATGGTATGTGTGAAAGATATCGGGAAGCGAAATGAGCAGTACAGATCTCTGCTGAAAAGCAGTGACAATAAACTGCGCGGAGAGAAAACGCTGGCGCAGTTTGTATGGGAGGAAGACGCCGGGAAGCGAATGGAGCAGTATGAATCCTTGCTGAACATCCAGTTGGACGATGGAATGCTGTCAGGCATTGTCCGACGCCATGCCTCAGATATCTACTTCATGAAGCAGCTGATCAAGTATCTGTGCAAGGAAGAGGAAATCCGGGCGGGCTATATTGCAGGAGCGGAGGGAATCCATACGCCGGCTGCGCTGCGAAGAAAGCTGCTCAGCGAGACAAACGGATATTCAGAGTCTGAAAGCAAGAGGTTCCTGCTGATCAAATGCTTCCAGCTGCTCAACGCTTACGGCGGATATATCATCGATGAGGACGGCGCACGGATCAAAGTGATGTCGGAATTCCTGATGATTCATCTGCTGGGCGATTATCTGGTTGAGATTGCCGGGCAGAAGAAGCCCGCAGACAACGGATTGAAGAAGAACGGATTGAAGAAGATCTCAAGCGATACGGAGGAGGAAATAGCAGAATGTTCGGATTCAATGAAACAGCCGAAATGAATTCGCTGCTTGAACTGATCCGGGAAAGCCGGAAATGGATCTTGAGGGTGAACCGGGCCATTCTGAAAACAGGCAAGGCTGACGAGGCTGCAAAAAAAGCGGCAGAAAATGCAGCAATAAAGATGAAGGAGGCGACAGAGGCAGAGAAGGCGGCCTCAGCGAAGAAGGCGGCAGCGGCTGCAGAGGAAGCAAAAAAGACAGCAGCGAAGAAGGCGGCAGAAGCTGAAGCGGAAGCAACGGCGGCTGAAGAGGAGTGTCTGGACGTTGCTTTGCAGGTACTGAAAGCCTGCTGCATCAACAGATACTGCGTGGATTTTCTTGGCGGCGAGGCCAGCGGCGTAAGACGATCGTTTGAGCTGCTGGCGGCGTCCAGAAAAGAGTATAAGGAAGAGGAAGACGAGTATATCTGCGGCAGGAAGGAGGCCCCTGAGGCTGATGAGCTGCTCGGCGGCCCTCCATCCCTGAAGGATCAGAAGACGCTGAAGAGCGATTCTCTGTCTGTGAAAACGGTGTCGGAGTCGATACTGATGGATTCTCTGCCTGACGGTAAACAGCCTGATGAGTACGAGAAGCGGTATCTGATGATGATGCAGATCCATCCCATGTATGAAGTCATCAGATTTGCAGAGGAGATTATCCGCGGGGTCCGGGCGGAACTGATGCAGTTTGAAGGGAAGAGGAACAACGGCCGCTACTGGCAGTCGTTAACAAAGTGGGCAGAGGAGGAAAACAGCCGGGATGAAGCGGTCAGGCTGTGCCGTCAGGTCTGCCGGGATGCGCTGAAGAAGCGGACCGGCAGGAGTAAAAAGAACTGGCAGATCGAACCGTTTCGGCATCAGGGAAAGCCGCCGAGATTCCTGGATATCTTCGATAATCAGTATTCGATTCTCAGTGAGATGGCCGGTGCGGATACGACAGGCAGATCAAACGGGGGAAAGGTCCAGGTGTATTCTGCTCTGTGCGGAAGCCGTATGTGCCGGACAATGAAGAAAAGCTTTGATGCGGAGGATGTGCTGCTGGCCATCTATCTCTGGAATAGGATCGGACGGATGCAGGCTGAGTCTGAAGCGGAAGAACAGAAGAAAAGAAGCGGCATCTGGGTCAGCATTGAGGGCGGCAAGGAAGGATTCGGCGTATACGGCGATAAGCGGATTGCAGCCTCCGGGTTTGTCAAGCAGGTTGAGGAGGCGCAGAAATCGGCCGGAAAGGACCAGCTGATGGAATTCTTTCGCATCGGCGGTGTGACGGAAGTCAGTCTGACTCCGCTGGCGAACGATATTTTCACGAAGAAGCTGCATGCGGTATCCTTAAGCGCGATTGTTGCCGCACTGATATATCGCAAGTGGATATCCCTTAATGAGGAAAGCAGTGAAACTCCGCTGACCAGCTTGTGGTTCCGGGTCATTACGGCTGCCGCAGACAAAATGGAAATGGACGCTGCGGTCATTATCGAAAATGAAGAGAATCGGAGTCCCGATGATGCCGGCGCGGACGGAGAGAAGAACGACGGCAAGAACAGGACAGAGATTTATCTCCCCGGCTGGCTGTGGGAAGCCGTAAAGTATGAGAACCGAAGAGGCCAGGATTATTTGCGGCTGAACGACAAGAGAGGTTCCGTTGCGCTGACTCAGCGTGCATACCTGCGCTGCAGCAGGTGGATGGAAACAAAATGGAAAGACGGCAGTGAGGCATTGATGGATCATCGATCGGAGATCGAAGCCGAGTCCGATGTAAGTCAGGAAACAGGAGAGAATCCGACGGATGCTGGAAAGAAAGCAGAAACGAATACGCCGAACCATGAAAATCCCGAGCGCTTTATGAATATGCTGCTGGAGATCGGCTGGATGAATCAGATGGGAGACGAGGAGATCAGAAAAGGAAGAGAGCTGCTTTATGCTAAATGTATGATCATCAGGTATCTGGACATCTTGCTGATTGACGGAATGGACGACGGCATGGCCGACAGCTGGGACAAACTGAAGAGGCTGATTGAATGGCTGGACGTCACCGAGGTGGATGACAAGCGAAACAATCCCTACATGATTCTCATGAACCATGAGGAGAGTACCCCTGTCAAGACGGTTTCCGCTGTCGATGTGCTGCTCTGGAAGTTCGTTCAGGGCGATATGCCGAAGGACATACAGAGGTATTCGGAGGCGGTGTGGCGCATGGCCGATAAGGCGGGCGCCATGATAGCCAACATTCTGGACGGCCCAATGGAAGCAAAGGAAAATTTCAGTTCGCTGAAGAATGTGAAGAAATATGGTCCTGCGGCGCTGGGCGGCGATACGACGGACGGCATGAAGAATCAGTCCAGTACATGGTGGATGACCCGCGTCATGCGCAGCACATTGGCGTTTCTATACCGGGATGAGGAAGTGACGCCGTCTTTTGCGCTGGAGAAGCGGAAGTGGGATGGAGAGATCGACTTTGACGAGATACTGGCCAGGAAAGTCGGGGACACCGGCAATGTTCTGTGGATCCGGGACAGAATAGCCGATCGCTTCCTCGGAATCAAATGGGAAACGCTCAGCAAGCAGCATGACGAATCGCCCGACGAATCCGGCAAAAAATGCTATGAGCCGGATGCTGCTATTGTAGAAAAGAGCAGAGCTGCATTTGAGGCATTCTGCAAGGAGCGGAACAGCCGTCAGTGGCGGACAGAGGTTCTGGATGCTGGCAATGCGAGGTATTGCATCCGTGTGACTGAGCGAACGCTGACGTTGGGCAGCGGCGCAGCAGCATGGGTGAAGAGCTGCGGTGAAACGGATGATTCGTGGATGGATAAGCCCGAGGAGATGAAATGCTTTAAGCAGTACGTCCGCCAGCAGTGGCTGGATGTTGTCTGCGATGCGAGGAGGAAGCAGGAGGAAAACGAAGAAAAGGCGAAGAGCAGCGGGAAAACTTTAAAGCTGATCAAGAAAAAGCAGCGGGCGCTGGCGGCAGCGCTGCTGGCTGCAAAGGATCTGGCCGATGCCCGGAAGCTGCAGATACAATCGGTAACAACCGCTGTTTATCCTCCTGATTTGAAGGATTCGGACGAACAGAATGCTGCCGGCGGGGATTCTCTCGGTTTCAAGATGAAATTCAGAGACGGTAAAGAGTGGACCTTTTCGGATGTGTGCTGCGCGATTGAGGTTCTCAAAAGAGAATATCCAGCGGCATACAAGGAATACAGAAAAGGCCTGCAGGCCAAGTCGGTGCAGGCGACAACGAAGAATCTGGAGGGCGAAGGCGGGCGCATAACATGGAACGTCACGCGTCAGACGCTGAAATGAGCAAACCTGAATCAACCGACCCGGAAAGCCCCTCAGTTGGGATTTCCGGGATTTCTTTACCCTTTACCGATTGAACGGCGACGCCCTCAGAGCCGGAAGCGGCTTTAAATATGCTCTCTGAGGTGTGTTATAATAACAGTCAACAGAAGATGAATGAGGAGGCTGCGAATAATGTCTTTGCTGAACGATTATGAACAGAGGACGGCATGGAAATATGAGCCGGTGCGCGGCTGCTTTCAGACGGCGGATGGACTGACCAACAAGGTGGCATGGAGCGGCGGCTATAAGCGTTTCCCCGGCACGACGGTTGTGTTCCGCCTTGGAAAGAGGGAGACCTATATGATCCGCCTCATGCAGAGCGTGCTTGACTGCAAGCTGAAGGATACTGGGATGCTGGCCGCGCCCTTGCCCGTTTCTGCGCTTCACATGACGCTGCACGATCTGGTCTCGCCCGAACGCTGCGAATCCGACCCGGCTGACACGGATGCATACAACCGGGAGCTGGCCGTGAGCCTCGAACGAGCTGCGGCGACCGTCGAGGGCATCCGGCGCGACTTCGGCGAGAGAAAAATCCGTCTTACGGCGGACAGAATGGTCAATATGGTGTCCAAATCGCTGGTATTGATGCTGAAGCCGCAGACCGAGGAAGACTACGCGCTCCTGATGGAGATGTACGGACGGTTTGACGGAATCGTCAGCCTGCCCTATCCGCTCACCCCGCATATCACGCTGGCTTACTACAAGCCGGGCCAGCTCGACGGGGACAGGCTGGGCGAGGCGATTGATTTTGCGCAGATCCGCCCGGACAGCGCGCCGGTATTTGAGTTTTCCCCGATGGATCTCACGGCGCAGATGTTCCGCGATATGCAGAACTATGCGGATGTGCCCGCCCGCATCTGCTTCTGCTGCGACGGCGGCCTGAACAGAAGCGTCATGGCGGCGAATATCCTGACTCATATGGCGGAAGCGCGAGGCCTTAAGGCGGTCGGCGAGGCGAGAGCCGCCTTCCGGGGCACACAGGACTGCTCTGTTCCGCAGGAGGTATGGGACACGCTGGAAGCGCACGGAATCCGCCCGGACAAGGCGTATGCCTGTGCTCGGCGTCTGGAGGATGAGGACGCCGCCCGCTTTACCGATTTCGCCGGCATCTCCGCCGCCGCGATGGACCGGATTTCCCGGCTTGACCTGACCGGAGAGAGGGAGTATGAGGCGGGCGATTTCTTCTTCGGCGTGCGCGATCCGCAGTACGGCGAGATCAGCTATGAGCAGGCGTTTATCGAGCTGAAGGAGCGCGCGGCGCGCTGGCTGGACGCTTTTGAGGCGGAAAGTAAACTGTTTGTAAAGTAGATGTGCGCACGCATGGACCGGGCGGACGGGAAAGCGCCGGTCTGGGTATGAATTGCGGTTAATGCAAAAATAACAAATGAAATTGTTGACGGATGCATTGGCCGGTGTTATACTATACAACCCAGCCGAAAACATCCTTCGGATGGAAATTGTTTAACTGAATATTCACCAGTTCAAGGGATTGCCGTGAGAAAGGCACGGCACATGTCGGGCAGGAACAGAAAGAGACCAACGAAGGCAGAGAACGACATGCGGCAGAGTATGCCGCAGAGGAAAGAAGACAGCATTCCGAACCGACATGCAGCGCCTGTGATCAGGCGCTCATTCCCGACGATTGAACTGACCGTCGGCGAGCCAATAACCCCGAAAATTTTGTTCCGGAGGTTATTGGCCGCCTTTTTCTCTCCCCAAACCGCATCCGTGAGATTTCTGCCGGGTGCTGTTTGCTTTTTGGGAGAGCCGATGAGATTGACTGATGAGAAGGAGGTCTTCGAAGATGAACATTGCGGATATTTACAAGGCTGCGCCCGGGTCCCGTTTTCTGGCGGTATGCAGCCAGAAGGCGCAGGAGGAGATGGTCGATACGCTGTGCTCGGCCATGCCGGACGAATTCAGGGAAAAGACGCTTCTCAACACCGGCCCGATTGTCTCGATGGACGTCGCAGCCGACGATCATCCGAATCGCTTCTCCGATCTCCTCGGCCTGTGCGGCAAGCTGGTCATTTCGGCGGGCAGGCGGAGCCATTTCGAGGGCCTGCTGCTGCTGAATGTGTCCGGACTGACCGCCTCGGCCGACCGGATGCGTCTGAAGGCGCTGGGCGAGGTGCTGGCGCTGAAGGACGGTCTCGCGTCCAAGTGCGTGACCCTGATCTATGGCCCGGAGAAGGAGAGGGAAATCCTTCAGTGCGCCGATGATCTGGATTTCGACGGCCGGCTGAAGGTGATCAGCTTCGAACGGAGCGCTGAGCCGGAGCTGAACGAGCTCCTTGAAAAGCACAGACTGCGCTGCGGTTCGGTCAGGGCCAGAAAGCGGATTCAGTCGGTGCTTCAGGAGATGGCGGAGCATGACGGCTTCAGCGCAGGCAAGTTCATCCGGATCTGCGGAAACGACGAGGGGGTCATCACCGCGGAGACGGTTTCTGCCATACTGGATGATCCCTATTCTTATGTAAATCGGATCAGGAAGGCCGCAAAGCTGCGCGGCGATTCGTCCGCGCGGAAGATCGGCTTCCAATCCGACCGCTGAACGACAGAAAAGGAGGAGATGAGCAGATGTATTTTGAGAAATATATGAATCAGGTGTATACCTCTTCCGGCTGGGCGTCCGATGCCGAGTTTGCTGGTTCGCGGGGCTGCCTCAAGGGCAGCTGGGACAAGGCTCCGGAGGAAGGCGGCGTCATTCTGTACAGCCGCGGCGGCGAGCTGGTGGTGGATGGCGGCGCAGAATGTCGGCACGTGCTGATCAACGGCGCGACGGGTACCGGGAAATCGCGGCTGATCATCCTTCCCTCGCTCCTCTATTCGCTCCGGGCAAAGGAGAAGCGATCGTTCGTCGTGTTCGACGTCAAGGGCGAGCTGAGGGCGGCGACCGAGCCAACAGCCCGGGAAAACGGTTACAATCTCCTCGGTATCAACTTCCGCAATCCGTCCGCGGGCGACCGGTGGAACCCCTTCAGCCGTGCGAACCTGCTGTATGCGGCCGGGGATGAGGTGGAGCAGAAGAAGGCGTGGAAGATGGTTGAGGACATCATCGCGAGCGTCTTCAACGATGGCAGCGCGAACCGGGTCGATCCCTTCTGGCGGATCAGCTCGGCGGACCTGTTCCGAGGCATCTGCGCGGTGATCTGGGGCGCGAAGAAGAGCATTACCCTTCAGGAGGTGCTTCGGCTGACCGATACCATTCCCGGCGACAAGGACGACGACGACGAATGCGAGCTGTTCGTCGCCGCCGACCGGCTCGGCTCGAAATCCTCGGCGCAGCGGCTGCTTGCGGGCTTCAGGCGAGGCTCCAATCAGACGCGGGGCAACATTCTCTCCTGCTACCGGGGATACCTCTCTCCGGTGGTTGCGAGAGACGACGTTCTGGAGATGGTGTCCGGCAGGAACAGCGTGGACTTCCGCCAGATCGGCGTCCGTCCGACGGTGCTCTATGTCACCCTGCCCGATGACAGTACCGCGCTGGGCGGCCTGCAGGGCATTCTGCTCACGCAGCTGATGCAGGAGCTGAACGAATGCGCAATGAAGAACGGCGGCTGCCTGCCGGTGCGCACGGAGATGTATCTGGACGAGGTCTGCAACATCAAGCCGGCCATTCCGTCGCTTGAGACGGCGCTTACCATCGCGCGGTCCCGCGGCATCCGCTACATTCTGACGATTCAGAGCTACGCGCAGCTCGTCGGCGTGTACGGCAGCGCGGCGGAGACCATCGCCGCCAACTGCTCCTCGTGGATTGCGCTCAACATCGCCAAGGACGAGACCTTCCGCAACAAGCTGTCCTGCCTGTGCGGCTGCAACGCGCTGGGCGAACCGCTCATCACGCCGTCTCAGCTCGCGCTGCTCAGCTACGAGCAGGCGATCGTCATCCGCGAACGGTGCGCGCCCTACTTCACGCAGCTGGAGGACGTCGGCAAGGTGCAGAAGCGTCTGATCGCGCGTTCTGCGAAGAACAGGCGGCTGTCCGAGCGCTTCTCCGCATAAACCGTTTTTCATGATACCGACGGCGCGCGGCCCGAGGGCGGTGCGCCGGACTGACCCTGAATCGACGAACAAAGGAGGCTGTGTATGCCCAACAACCGAGAGAAACATCCGCATGAGCCCGACCGGAATCCCGAGACGCTGAAGAAGGAGAATCTGTTCTATGACGGAGTGATTTGCGTTCTCCGCATCGCGCTGGTCTGCATGTTCATCTGGACGATGGTCAATGTCGTGATGCTGGCCAATTACCGGCGCGCGCTCCGGCCGGATTTTTCCATCGGGCGGATCACCTCCGCTCCGGTTTCCTTCGGCGAAACGCATGGACTCATCGGATTCCTTGCCGGGTTCATGATCCCGGAGGAGAATGCAGGCTGACTGGACGGCGAAAAGAACTGAATGATATACGACAGAATATGAGGAGGGACGCTTATGATGAAGACGACTGAACTGATCCGCGAATTTCTGAACAGCACCGACCGCCCGTTTAAGCGCGTAAGGAACCACTTCAGTACGATGTTTTGCGGCGCACGCAGGATGAATGCCATTCGCATAGCGCTGATTGGGCGCGGGGATGGCATCAGGATGCTGTTTTCCTTCCCCATGGTGCCGGAGGACGGGCAGATGAGCGGCGTCCGGGAATATCTGAATCGGATTAACGGACGGCTGACGCACGGAAGGATGGAAATCATCGAGGGCGTCAACGAGATCATGTACAGCGTTCTCATTCCCGTCGGGCAGCCGACGGACAGCGGGCAGATTTTTATTCAGCTCAGAAAGATGCTGTGCTTCGGCGCGATGATGATCGATTCGATGGCGGAGGACCTCGTCTGCCTGATGGCGATCCCGGATGCGGACGCGGCGGGCCGCGCGGAGCAGGCTGTGCTGCCGGAGCTGCCGTATGAATGGCCCGATCTCCCGGTTCACCGGCTGGATGAACCGGAGGAGGAGGGGGACAGCACGACCCACAGCATCGACAAGCCGGACGCGAGCCTGTTCTGATCGGAGGAGGGTGCGGACGGATACGGAGGAATCGGATGAGCGAAACGGAGGGGAATCGGAATGAGGGGATACAAGCCGTTCGGAGGGATGCGGAGGAGACTGGGCGCTGTTCTGGATGCGATTCTGCCGCTGCTGCGCATCGTTCTGCCTGCGCTCATGCTGTATATGCTGACCGGGCATGCACACAAGGTGCTCATTCCCGCGCTGGACGTCGAGATTTCCGTATCGGCCATGTGCGGCGTGATTGCCGCGCTGCACGGCGCGGCGGGCTGGTTCGGCATGCGCTCGGACGGCAGGCGCGGCCGCCTGTACGAGCTGTGCTGCAGCTGTCTGGCGACCGAGACGGTACTGTTCATGTATTTCATGGGGCGGCATTTTGTCCTGTCCGCCGTGCTGGCAGCGGTCTTCCTGGGCGGGCTTTTCATGCTTCTGGCGAGCCGGAAGGATCTTGAGCGCGCCTCGCTGAGAGGGCGTCTGCGCCGGGGCATGCGCAGGGACATGATTCTGTCCGGCGAGGGAAAGCGCCGTCCGCCGTCCGTGCTGCGGGTTGCGGTGCGCCGGTATTTTGCGGTGGGCGCGGCGCTGATGATGGCCGTGCCGTCGGTCGTGATGCTTACGGTGTACGGCATCGACGGCGTACTTCAGAGAGGGAACGCCTATGCCGTCATCGACCGGGCGCAGGAGAATCAGATTGCCGCAAACCGGGATACCATCGGCCTGCTGAACGACCGCAGGTGGGTGGAACTGAGCGATCAGGAGAAGCTGGATGTGCTGCAGGTTGTGGCCGATATAGAGGCCGATTATCTGGGCATTCAGCCGGTTTCCGTGGTCAACTGCCGGATGGAGGAGCATACGATCGGGTATTACAGCCATGCGCAGCGCCGGGTGGCCATCGACCTTGCGCAGCATGAGGGAAAAAGCGCGCTGTCGTATGTCCGGACGGTGCTGCACGAATGCCGCCATGCCTTTCAGCACGATTGCGTGGATTCGCTCGACTGGAGCGACCCTGAGGTGCAGCAGGGAATCTATTTCATGCAGGCGCGCGAATGGAAGAGGAATCAGGACGGGTATGTGACGGCGGAGGAGAGCCTGTCGGGCTATTACGATCAGGCGATCGAGCAGGACGCCCGGGATTACGAGGAGGACCGGCTGTACGATTACCGCGATCAGATCTATCCGGGCGTGACGTGGGAATAATCGGCGGATCAATGAAAAAAGGCGGCGCTGTTGCAGAAGAGGAAATCTGCGACAGCGCCTTCACTATATATCGAAAAACGGGGGAAATGAAGTTAACGAGTGAAAAAGAGTACAACATAACAAACCCTCATGGCCGGCATGTACGAACCGAACAGAAAGCGTCA
>JAFQQU010000324.1 GCA_017410445.1 Clostridia bacterium
ATGCACGACGGGCGTGTGCATCAAGTAGTCTGCGCGACAGACGCAGGCCGCGAAGGTGAACTCATTTTCCGTCTGGTGTATAAGCAGACGGGATGCACGAAGCCGGTCAAGCGGCTATGGATTTCTTCGCTGGAAGAGAGTGCGATCCGTGAGGGCTTTGAGAACCTGAAGGATGGCAGCGAGTATGAAAACCTGTACAAAGCGGCGATGTGCCGCGTGAGCGCAGACTGGCTGGTGGGCATGAACGCGACGCGACATCATTCGCTGATGTATGGGCAGACGCTGAATATCGGCCGCGTGATGACGCCGACGCTTGCGCTCGTTACGGCGCGGGATGCTGCGATTGCTGCGTTTGAGCCGGAAGCGTTTTACACGGTGCAGATGAGCTGCGGCTTTCTGGCCAGCAGCGCGAGAATCAAGGAGAAGGCAGAAGCGGAGCGAATCGCGCAGGCTTGCAGCCATAAGACGGCGACTGTGGTCAAGGTAGAACGCAAGGCCAAAGCGGAGAAGCCGCCCAAGCTCTATGACCTGACCACTTTGCAGCGCGACGCCAACCGCATCTTCGGTTTCACGGCGCAGCAGACGCTCGACTATGCACAGAGCCTGTATGAAAAGAAGCTGACGACGTATCCTCGAACCGACAGCCGGTATCTGACCAGCGACATGTCGGGGATCATTGCGCCGCTTGCGCGCGTCACAGCTTCCAAACTGCCGTTTACTGCCGGACTTGATCTCCCGGTGAAGGCGATGCAGGTGGTGGACGATAAGAAGGTATCGGATCATCATGCGATTATCCCGACGAACAGCATGGCAGGCAGAGACATATCTTCGCTTCCGCAGGGGGAAAAGGATCTTCTCAACCTGATTATCGTCAGGCTCCTGTGCTCAGTGGGCGATGTTTACCGGTATGAAGAGACGCAGGTGACGCTTGAATGCGAGGGGCACACGTTCACGGCGAAGGGAAAGACCGCCCTGCAGATGGGCTGGCAGATTCCTGAAGCGACTTTCCGTGGAAGCCTTGGCGCACGCGGCAGGGCAAGCAAAGAGAGCGAAGCGCCCATTCCGCAGCTTGCGCAGGGGCAGACGCTTGGCCCGGTCATGACTGCCGTTAAGGAAGGCAAGACAACGCCGCCCAAGTGCTATACCGAGGATACGCTGCTTGCGGCGATGGAAAACGCCGGTGCGGATGAAGCGCCGGAGGACGCTGAGCGCAAGGGACTTGGAACCCCGGCGACGAGGGCAGGAACGATTGAGAAGCTGATCAAGGCGGGATTCCTTGAGCGAAAGGGCGACAGAAAAGCGAGATTCCTGACGGCTACGGACAAGGGCAATGCGCTGATTGCCGTCGTTCCCCAGCAGCTTCAGTCTCCGACGATGACGGCGCAGTGGGAGCATCGCCTCAAGGAGATTGAACGCGGCGGCGAGGATGGAAGACAGTTCATGGCGGATATCAAGGCGTTTGTCTGTGATCTGGTGGAGAATACCGAACGGGTGAAGGGCGCGGAAGCGCTTTTCCCATCCCGGTATGAATGGCTTGGCGTCTGTCCCAGGTGCGGAGCGCCGGTGGTTGAAATGAAGCAGGGATTCTTCTGTGAGAACCGCTGCTGTCAGTTCGGCATCTGGAAAAACAATAAGTTCTTCGTCATGCGCGGGCATCCGGTGACGGCGGAGGTCGTGTCCATGCTAATCCAGGATGGGCATGTATTTCTCAAGAATCTCCGCAGCGCGAAGAGCGGAAAGACCTATAACGCGACGGTCTACCTGAATGATCCGGGAGAGGGTGCGCCGCAGTTCAGGTTGGAGTTTGAAAAGAAGGGAAAGGCATGAGTGAAAATGTCTACAGGCCGCTTTTGCAGGAGCAGGAGACGATTATCCGATTTTCTGAGGCTGAGCCATGTGCGAGCGTGTACACGCACAACCGGAAGCTGATGGAAAAGCTGCTTGATATGAGCAGAGAACATCCGCAGATCAGGCTCATTGCGCAGGATCAGTATTCCGCCTGCTTTTCCGTGCCGAAAAGCTGCATATCGGTCAGGAAACCGTACAGCGATGAACGACGGGCGCGCGACAGCGAGCGCGCCAAGGCGGCGGGGATCAGCCCGCCGAGAATATAAACAGGGGCAGAGTACCCATGATGAGTTGAACGTGCCCCTGCATGGCCTTTTGAAGCGCTGTGCGGGGGCGCATTTTTCTTTTGAGAGAACTTATTTACTGTTGCTTTGGTTTGTTGCGCGCATTGACATTAGATAGACATGCCGATAAAATGATAGAGACAATTCGGAATACTTTACGCCATACTGAATTGAATAAGGAGGCTTGTATGTCTGAAATTTCTTTTTTTGAGTTTAGAAATGCACTCGATAGCAACCAAGAGATTGAGTTTTCATTATTTGATCGACAGTACTTTGCCACTCCCAGAACAGATCCTCCTGAAGAGCAACTGTATGCGATTCTTGACGTTGAAAAGAATATGTGGATTTTTGAAGGTTCGATAGAAAATATGATGTCTTTTAAGTTCGACAATGGTATAACATTGAGTGATAGTTTTTCTTCGTTTGTTATTAAGTACATTCTCTGATACTTCTTATGGGGAATACTTGATGATTATCATGATGCGTAACTGCTGCCAGAGACTGGAGATGAACCTGTCAGACCTACTTATACTATATAAACTGAATAAGAAATGAGATATTCCCGGCATGAATTATCCTGCCGGGTTTTCTTATGCCCATTTTTGAAAGGAGGCAGACCATGACATAATCTGTTTTGGAAGATAAGCCTTTCTGAATATGAAGGAGAATCGCTTTGAAATCAATTCGTTCAAGATATCTTTCATCTGAAAAGACAGTTTAAGAGGAACGTGTAAGCTGTTCTTCCGCGGCATATAATACGCATTGACATTATTTCGGTATACCGATATAATGTGAATGGGAAGGAGGAATGCTTATGACCGTTAATGCAATGCTGAATCAAAAGAACATGACAAAGTATCGCTTGGCGAAGGAGAGCGGCCTTCCTCATGCAACGATCAGCGACATTTGCAGCGGGAAAACGCAGATCGAAAAATGCTCTGGGGAAACACTGTACAGGATTGCCAAGGTGCTTTCGGTATCTATTGAGGATTTGCTTCGTGACAGACTGGAAGAACCGAAAGAGCATCGCAGCAGCTTCGATGTGTTCAAGAGCAATGTCTGTCATCGCGTTAAGGATATGGGCGATCTGGATTTCATCATCGCTACACTGGAAAGCAATGCGATCAGAGAGTATTATCAAAAGAAATGGATCGCAGAAGCCCTGTATTTGCTGGCGATGGTGGATTATCTGAGCAGATTGAATGATCTTCCGCTTTGCAATGAATATGATGATCTGAGAGGGAAAAGGCTGGCAAAGCCGCTCTATCCTATGAGTGTTGTGATGGCAGACGCTCTTTCACAGACTACAAAGCATGCTGAAAGCAGCTATCAGAAAGCGATTCCTGAGTTCTTGCGATTCAATATCATAGAAAGTGAGATCAGAAATGTCGTCTAACATTCCATTCACTTCAGAGAACATGGATATGTATCTGAAGGAGCTTGCAAAGAAATATAAAAAACTGAGCGGAAAGGGTATGCCTGCGGAGATCATCCTCATTGGTGGTGCTGCTATTCTGGCGAATTACGGATTCAGAGAATCGACGTATGACATGGATGCTCTGATTGATGCTTCTTCTGCGATGGATGATGCGATCAATTCGGTTGGTGACGAGTTTGGCTTGCCCAATGGCTGGCTGAATGCCGACTTCGTGAAAACCAAGTCCTATACGCCCAAGCTGCGTCAGTATTCCGTTCACTATAAGGAGTTTTCCAGAATTCTGGAGATTCGCACGGTGCAGGCAGAATACCTTGTCGCCATGAAGATGGTATCCGCGAGGCAGTATAAGAATGATCTGTCCGATATTATCGGAATTGTGGCGGAGCACCAGAAGAGGGAAATGCCGCTTACGTTTGATATGATTGAGCGCGCCATGATGAACCTGTATGGCTCATGGGATCTGGTTACGCCGGATACCATTGAATTGGTGAAAAGCGTGATCGATCGACCGGATGCCGGTATGCTGTATGAAACCTACCGGGAGCAGGAGATGGAAGCCAAGGATCTGCTGATTGATTTTGAGCAGCGATATCCGAAGGTTGTCAACGAGAATAATCTTGCGGCGATCATCGCGCAGGCAAGAAAAAAGAAAGCGCAGCAGAGTATCGAGTAAAATTGAACGACATGGTTATTAACCCGGCATGGAGCTTCCTGCCGGGTTTTCTTATGCCCATTTTTGAAAGGAGGCAGAACTTTGGCAGAACCCAATCCGCAGGATCGGCTCAAAGAGATCACAGACAGCATCGAGCGGGGCATTCAGGAGTTGTTTGAGAGCGAAAAGTATAAGCAGTACCTTCGCACAATGTCCCGGTTTCACAAATACTCCGTCAACAACACGATGCTCATCTTCATGCAGAAGCCGGATGCTACACTGGTTGCGGGCTTTAACAAATGGCGGGATCAGTTTAAGCGCCATGTGATCCGGGGCGAAAAGAGCATCAGGATTCTTGCGCCAACGCCCTATACCATCAGGAAAGAACGGGAGAAGCTCGATCCGGATACCAAACTGCCCATGCGGGGGCCGGATGGAGAAATCCTGAAGGAAGAAGTGGAAATCAAAGTTCCCCGATACCGGCCTGTATCCGTGTTCGACGTCAGCCAGACGGACGGAGAGCCGCTGCCCCAGCTGGTGCAGGAGCTGACCGCAAACGTGGAGCAGTATGAGGCATTCATGGAAGCGCTCAAGCGCAGTTCGCCGGTGCCGATCCATATTGAGTCGCTGCATGATGGCTCGGACGGCTATTTCAGCAGTACAGACCGGAAGATCGTGATCCGCGAAGGGATGAGCGAGGC
>JAFQQU010000325.1 GCA_017410445.1 Clostridia bacterium
AGCCAGCTGGACACCACGCACACCAGCGCATACACCATGTAGGACACAAGCGAACCCATGATGCTGTAGGTTGACCACAGGGCACGCTGCCCGATCAGGTTGCAGGCCGCCGCGCAGACCTTGAATGTATTCCATGCGAGCTTGAAGATCGTCATCGCAAACAGACCCACGCAGAACAGCTCCGCATGCGTCGTTTCATAGCAGACGGCATGCGCCCCCATGAAGATCATGCTGAGCAGCAGCAGATGACAGGCATACCCCACGCCCTGCCAGGGCACGCTGGAGATTCTGACGTCCACCACATATCTGATCAGCAGGCTGATGATGCACATGCACACGGATGAAGCAATCACCCGCAGTGAAAACATCGGCCGCCGGCATCTGCCGCCGATCGTCAGCAGCAGAAGCGTAAAAATCAGCGCCGTGGAAATGCGGTGATCGATATTCTGAATAAACCAGATATCTGTCATCATAGATTTTCACCCAGGAAATTGGAGAAGTGCTTCATGATCTCCTTGCTGTGGGACTTGGAGATAAAGATCTTCTTTCCGTCCACCACCAGATACTCGCTGCATACGCTGGACACATACCGCAGATTGACCACAAAAGACCGGCTGCACATGACAAACCGTTTCGGGTCAAGTTTCTTCACCACATCCGACAGACGCCCGCGCACCTCATACACGCCCTTGGTGGTATGATAGGCCAGATTGTGGTCAAACACCTCGACACAGGTAATATCGTTTGAGGAAAGGCTGATGATCCCTTCGGAAGTCTTCAGCGCAAACATGGTGCCGGAGGTATTCTCCAGCCGCGCCAGCGCCTTGGTCAGCACGTAATTGATCGAGAACTGATCCGCAGGCTTCACAATGAAGTCGAGCGCATCCACCTCATATCCCTTGATCGCCAGCTGCGCCATGTGCGTCACGAAAATCAGTATCGCTTCGGCATTGATCTTGCGCATGATACGCGCGACTTCAATGCCGTCCAGCTTATCCATGCGAATATCCATGAAGACGATATCATGATTATCCGTGCTGCGGATAAAATCCAGCGGGGTATCAAAGATGCGGATCATATTCGCCTGTTCATTCCTCCGGAAAAAATCCGCAACCAGCTCGCGCAGCGCAGCAGAATCAGCCGGAGTATCATCAACAATTGCAATTCGCAGCATATTGTCCGTCCTCTATCTTCCATTGATTATCAATTATCGTATCATATTTTGTCAAATCCGACAAGAATTTTCGTCGTTTTCCACCGCAGCGAATAAAAAAGCACACGGCGCATGACGCGCCGTGTGCCTGTATCCGCCTGCAGAAGCGATCATGCAGGCCCTCTTATTTTACTTTTTTGCCTTCTTCGCCGGGAACTTCTCCTTGGCGATATCCACCATCAGCAGCGCCGCCGCAAGCACGGTCAGGGCAACCGTCGTCCACTGGCCGACGATGAGAATCATCTGCCACCACGCCGTGACCGGCACAACGACGGAGTTGTTGCTGATGCCGTCCATGCCGCGGGAGTGCAGCACGGTATAAAGCACGCGCTTGGCAGACTCGCGCATCCGCTGGGCGACGATGGGATTCGCCTTGGAGCCCTTCGGGCCGTAGGCGGAGAACTCAGCCAGATTGTCGCCAACGTAGTCGTCGGGGATGTCGTTGCCCGCCATGACCTCATGCACCTTGACCATGTACGCGCCGTCGTACATATCGGTCACAGCAAAGCCCTTCATGCCGGCTTCGCCGCGCAGCCAGTCCGTCAGCAGATCGCGGTAGGAGCCCGCCCAGACCGCGCCCAGGCGGTTATAGGCAGTCATCACGCACTTCGCATCCGCATTCACGATCGGCAGCTCAAACGCGCGCAGGTAGATCTCGCGCAGCGCCTGCTCGTTCGTCCAGGTGGCGATGCCGGCGCGGTTCTTTTCCTGATCGTTCAGGACGAAGTGCTTGTTGTAGACATACACGCCCTTCTCCTGAATGCCGCGGGTTTCGGCGGTATCGATCATACCGGTCAGCATGCCGTCCTCAGAGTAGTACTCGAAGACGCGGCCGGAATAGGGAGAACGATGGATATTCAGGCCGGAGCCATACAGAGCGGCGTAGCCCGCCCACATGGCGTCTTCACCGATCATCTGGCCGACACGATAGACCAGATCGTCGTTGAAGGTCGCTGCCACGATGCCGTTGCACGGGAAGCAGGTGCCCTTGAGCTCCTTATCCGGATCGTTGGTCTGGGTCGCATAGCCGTTCGGGCCGAGGGAATACTTCTGGGTCACGCCGGAGGGGCCGTTGTGGTCGAGGGTCTCGGGCTTGCCGATGGACTCGATGCCGACCGTCATACGCAGGCCGTTGGCGCAGATCTTGGCCAGCTCTTCATAGGTCAGCTGATCCAGGAAGACGTCCCACTGCGGATCGTCATAGGCAAACTCCATCATGTTGATCAGCTGGATGCCCTGGCTCTTGCCCATGGTCGGCCACTCGTCCTCCTCCGTAAAGGCGGGCAGGTCGGAATCGTCCAGCAGCGCATCGGAAGCCATCTGCTCGGTCATGGTCAGCTTCACATAGCCCGGGGTCACGGTGCCCTCCCAGTCGGAGCGGGAGTAGTACACAACGGAATTGTCGCCGCGGCCGCTGTAGCGGTTGGGGTCAGCCTCGTCAAACAGGCTGGTCACCTTCTCGCCGCTGCCGTAAGCCGCAGAATAAGTCTCCGCGTCAAAGGCATAGTCCACGCTGTAAACCAGCGCCGGGTTGCCTTCGTCGGTCATGCCGTCGGCAACGGTCTTGCCCTTCACGGCCAGAATGTTGTTGATCGCCGCGTGGGAATCGTCCGCAGCGGTCAGATAATGGGTGCCCTCGGAGAGGATATACACGCCGGTGCCCAGCGCGTCATAGGAGGTCAGATAGTACTCCGGCACGCTGATCGTCACAGTCTCGCTCGCGCCCGGCTCAAGGACGGCGGTCTTGGCATAGCCGACCAGCTCCACAGCGGGCTTCTCGATCTGATTCTGCCTGTCATACTCGGTGTACGGCTTCTGCGCGTAGACCTGCACGGTCTTCTTGCCCGCCGTATCGCCGGTGTTGGTCACCTTCACCGTCGCGGTGTAGGCGGTCTCCAGACCCTCGCCGGTCTTCTCAACCGCCAGATCGGACATCTCAAAGGTCGTATAGCTCAGGCCATAGCCGAAGGGATAGCCGACAACGCTCTTGTAGTCATAGGCGCCCACGTTCGGGGTGCCCAGGACCACGTCCTCATAACGGGTTTCCGTGTAACGGTAGCCCAGGTAAATGCCTTCCTGATAGACCACGTACTGATCGTAGCGGTTGCCCATGTTGAAGCCCGCGGCGCCCTCGTAGGTATAGGAGCCGAAGTTGTTCTGCACGGGGTTGAGCTGGTTGTCGACCCACCAGGTATCCGGCAGGGAACCGGACGGCGTCACCGCGCCGCTGAGCACGTCGCCCACAGCCCACAGACCGGTCTGGCCCACGGAGCCAACCCACAGCGCGGCGTCAACGCCGTACTCCGGATCGTTGATGAAGCCGACAGAAACGGGGTTCGCGCTGTTGATGATGACGGTGATGGACGCGATGTCGCCATCGGCCTTCATCTCCGCCAGACCCATCAGGGTATCGCGCTCATTCTCGTTGAGGGTCAGGTAATCGCCTTCCCAGGAGCCTTCGATCTCGCGGGTCATGTCGTCGCCTTCGCCGCCTACACGGCCGACGATAAACAGGACATGCTCGCCGTTGCCGAGGGTCATCTCATCGTCCTCGGTCTTGGATTCGCGCTTTACCTTGGACCACTTGGGTTCAGCCATGTCGGTGTTGGTGCGCTTATCCGCCTCGGCATAGTAGTTCATCAGAACCTTGTTCGCCAGCTTGTAGCCCGCGCTTTCCACCACGTCCACATAGTTGGGCGCATCGGAAGCATCCACAGCGCCGGAACCGGTGCCGCCGTAGACGGGGTCCATCGCGGTCAGGCCGACGAGGGAAACCTCACTGCCGGCCGCCAGCGGCAGCAGACCGCCTTCGTTCTTCAGCAGGACAATGCCCTCCTGCTCGGCCTCGCGCACCAGCGCGTTGCCGGCTTCCTTCAGCTCCTTGATGGAACCGTACTGGCTCTCATAATAACGGACGTAGCCCTCGTTCTCCGCGCCCTCCTTCATGACGACCTTGGACGGAACGGTACCCAGAAAAGAATGAATCTGAACAGCATTGGCCGAAGCAATGATGTTGGCCGTAATCATCAGCACGCAAAGCACGGCCACGATGTTCAGAAACACCTTTTTCAGCGTTCTCTTCTTCGAACTCTTTTTCGAAGTTTTCATGTATGAAATCTCCTTTCAGGATTCATGTGGGATGGTATTAACAGACTCCGGATCCGCGCGCCGCGCAGCCCATGCGGTGACCATGCGGCATAACTGCACCAGGCCGCCGGCAGAATGATCCGCCCGCGTGCATGATACAGCTGATATTATAAACTATTTTAGCGGAATTGCCAATGAAATGAAAGAGATTTGTCGTGCAAAATCATGTAACTGCCGCAACATCCCAACATTTTATATTGCGTCGATATTCTGCCGTCAATTGTTTTTCCTCCGCATTCACGTCGCATAATGCGACGTAGATTTTGCATTTTCCGTCATCGATCTCATCCCGATGCGCAAAAACCATTTGCATCCGGCGGCCAACTGTGCCATAATAAACGTATCATGAATCTGGGGGATATTCTGCCTGCGGAGAGGGGAAATGCGGTTCCTTTGTCCGCCGGCGGTATCCTCTGCAATGCTGTGCAAACGGCAGGGATTCTGCGTAAGTCAACGCCCTTGTCGGGCTCCAAAGCTCCACGAATCTCAGAAAGGAGTTCCCTTTTCATGAAAAAGTTCACCACTCCCGGCGCAATTGTCTCTCTGATTTCTGCGCTTCTTTCTCTGGCTGCCGGCGTCTATTTCTACTCCGTCGACGGTAAGTTTGGCGTGGGCAAGATCGCCAGCTACTGGAATCCCGTTTCCTTCGGTCTGCTCACGGGCTGCGTCGTTGCCGTTGCGCTGCTGCTGCTGCTCAAGCTGCCCGGCCTTGCTTCCTTCGTCGCCACCACGATCCCCGGCGTCTGCGTCGCGCTCTTCTTCATCGGCGGCTCCGGCGAAAACAGCGCCCGCGCGGCCTACTGGCACTTTGCCGATCAGGGCTTTGAAGAAAAGGGCCTCGATCCGAAGTTCATGACCTTCCTGCTGCTGATGGTTGCGGCCTTCATCGTGGGCGAGGTTTCCGTTTATCTGCGCAA
>JAFQQU010000326.1 GCA_017410445.1 Clostridia bacterium
AGCTCTCGGTGCCGCCCGCGGTATGCGCAACGGAAATCATGAATTTCGCCGCATCCGCCTGCTCCTGCTTTACCTCGACGCTCAGCTGATAGGTCGTTCCCTGCTGCAGCAGAAAATCGCGGCCCGGAGAATTCCAGTTGTCCGTGCGTCCTTCGATTTTCAGGGTCTTTTCCTCTGTGACATACACCTTGGCTGTTCCCATCGAGCGGGCGTACCACCCATCCTCGCCCTGTGCAAAATCCGAAACATATCCCATTTCTACTTCCTGCGCCAGCGCAGTCATTCCGCTCAGCGCAATCGCCATCATCATGACCCACGCAATTAGCTTCATCCGCATGAGGCGATCCTCCTTTTTGTTATCCCCGTTTTCTTGAAAAGGCCGCTGTGCAAAAGCACAGCGGCCCTTGGCTTCGGATATCAATCCGTCAGCTTATGAAATTAATTGCCCTTGCCGTTGAAGGTATCGCACAGAGCCTGCCAGGCGGGAGTGGCCGCATCGACCAGCTCCTGAGGAGTCTGTCCGCCCAGGGACCAGAGCAGCGGGCTGCCCAGGATGTCGTTGACGGAGCCCAGATACAGGGCGGCGTTGGCGACGCAGTGCTCCGGCTCACGCAGCATGGCGTAGGTCTCGTCTACCGCGCGGTCGTCGGTGAAGTTGTACTTGTTGCCGATCCAGGCGAACTCATCGTCGTAGCCGGGGGTCGCATTGGACCACAGGTCGTAGATCAGAGCCAGCTTGGCAGCGGTATCGTCGTCATAGACGTTGGGGATAACGGTTACGTTGTCGGAGGTGATGTTGACGTAGGTCTCGCCCTTCGGGCCGATCGGGAACGCTACGCAGCCCCAATCGTCAGCCATGCCGGCCATTTCGGAGTTGTCGTTGAAGCCGCCGTAGGTCTGATACATGTAGAAGCCGCAGAAGCCCTGCTTCCAGGCCTCCTTGAAGTAGTCCCAGGCACCGTCAGCGGGCTGCTGATAGGCGTAGTTGGCCCAAACGTCCTTGGTCCAGGCCAGGCCTTCCAGGGCCTCGTCGCTGTTGACAGCGATTTCGAGCTCACCGGCGTCATTGAAGCGGAAGAACTCGCCGCCGTTGGAAACAACGCCCATCATATAGAAGTCGCTGTTGTTGCCGGTCATGCCGTAGATGTCCAGAACGCCGTCGTTGTCGGTGTCCTTGTTGATCTGCTTCAGCATGTCTTCGAAAGCGTCCCAAGTCCAGGTGCCTTCGGCCTGCATGTCATAGATGGTCTCCCAGTCGATGCCGGCTTCTTCCAGAACGCGCTTGTTGAAGTACAGGCACTGGCGGGGCTCGGAGTTGCCGGTGGCTACGCCGTAAACCTTGTCGCCCTTGGTCATGAAGTTCAGGGTGGAGGTGTTCCACTTGTCAGCGGTCAGGTCGATCAGGCCGCTGTCGCTCCAGGACTCGAACAGGTCGTTCGCCATGGGCTGGCCGACGAAGTCCGGGGGCAGGATGTACAGGCACAGGGTGCCGTCGGGAGCGGTGCAGAAGTTGATCAGCTCCTGAACGTTGGTCGCCCAGTCGCCCTTCTGAACCTGAGTGATTTTGCAGTTATAGGTCGCCATGATCCAGTCGCGGTAGTCATACTGAGCCTGTTCTTCCTCATTGGGGTCTTCCTTGCGGGAAGGATCGCCGGTCCAGTAGTCATAGATGAAGATTTCGGCGCCGCCGAAGTCAACGCCTCCGACGACCTCGGGGTAGCCTTCCGGCGCTTCGGCCAGCGCGGTGGCGCTGAGAAGCATCATGACGGCCAGGAGCAGTGCGAACAGTTTCTTCATGATAGTCCCTCCTGAGAATATATTTCCACATGCGCCGCCCCATTTACGCACGAGCGGAGCATACAGATTCGAAGATGGCGGCCCTTCGGCCGGGTTCCATTCATCCCTTAACATCCTACCATGATATTATACGCTTTCTTTACACAAAAATCAAGTTCTTTTCAAGAGAAATATGGCCCATTCCTTCCGAAACAAAAAATCCGGAGAGGAAATATCCCTCCCCGGATCGGTTTGTCTGATTCCGTGCGTTCTGATTACTCTTTCAGGCCGGACATGGTAATGCTCTTTACGAACGTCCTCTGCGTAAAGATGTACAAAACGACCAGCGGCGCGCAGCAGATCAGAACGCCCACGGAGATCAGCTGCTGCTGACGGCCCACGGGCACGATGATCGGCTTGCTGGCGTCGGCGGAGAAATACCGGCTCATGCGCGATACGATGGTGGACAGCTCGGTGGAGAAGATCTGCCTCGAGGTGGTCGCGAGGAAGTTTCTCGTGTAGAACAGGTCGGTCCACTGCCATACGAAGGAGAACAGGAAGCAGCTCATGATCGTGGGCAGCGCGCCGGGCAGCATGATGCGCACGAAGGTATGAAGCGTTCCGCAGCCGTCCACATAGGCGGCCTCCTCGAGCGATTTCGGGATGCCCCTGAAATACTGGCGCAGCATGTAGATGTACAGGCCGTTCTTCAGGCCCATGCAGGTCATGCTCATCATCATATAGGGCGTGAGCGAGCCGTGCAGATTGAGCGGGCTTCCGGTGGTCGCCTCAAAGATTCCGAACAGGTCGAATTTCTGGAAGGTCATATACAGCGCGGTCGCGATGGTCTGCGGGGGGATGATGATCAGCGCGACGACGCAGCCGAACCAGAACCGCTTGAGCGGGAAATCATACCGGGCGAAGCCGTAGGCGACGAACGTGCAGGAGATCACCTGAAACACCGATACCAGCAGCGACGTCCACACCGTGTTGATCATGGACTTCGGCATATTGGTCAGCTCTGCGACAATCCTGTAGTTGTCCCATGTGGGGTTTCTCGGCAGCAACACGATGGTCGAATCGTACAGGTCCTGCTCCTCCATCAGGCTGGTTCCGAGTCGCGTGAGCATGGGCTGGATGATCATGAAGCACAGGCCGAAGAGCAGCAGGCCGCGGGCCAGCGAAACGCAGGCCTTTCTGAACTTCGCTTTTGCCAGATAGCCGCCGCTGCGCTTGTTGTCCGAGCGGTAATCCGCCCGAGCCGGCTTATTCTTCATAATAGTACACCCCCTTTGCGATGATGAACGAGCTGATTCCGATGAAGGCCAGCGCAACGCCGAAGTATATCCAGCTCATGGCCGAAGCCTCGCCGAAGCGGAACTGGCTGTACATGACCTCGTTGATGCGCTCCATGACCTCGTTGTCGTTCTTCATGAAGAAGTCGATGATGGTGTATATGCAGTTGACCAGCAGCAGCGGACTGACCATCGGGAAGGTGATCTTCCAGAACGCTTCCCACGCCGTGCAGCCCTCGACGTCCGCCGCCT
>JAFQQU010000327.1 GCA_017410445.1 Clostridia bacterium
ACTATGGTTGTTGCCGGCATGGAAGAGTATCCGATCATGTGCTACCGCCTGAGCGGCGAAGGCGCGAAGGATCTGGCCAGTGGCGATACCATCAATGTAACCGGTATCATCAAGAACTACAAGGGCACCATCGAGTTCGATAAGGGCTGCGTTCTGAACTCTGTTGTCAAGGCTGAAGCGGTTGAGGAAGTTGTCGAAGCCACCGCCGAGCCGACTGCCGAGCCCACCGCCGAGCCGACTGCCGAGCCCACCGCCGAGCCCACCGCTGAGCCGACTGCCGAGCCCACCGCTGAGCCGACTGCCGAGCCCACTGCCGAGCCCGCTCCCGAGACCGCGGTTGTTTCCGGCGTCTTCGTAGCGAACGTTCGCGCTTCTGCCAGCATGCTGGGCAAGCCGATCGGCTGGGTGCTGAAGGACGAAGTTGTTGTCGTTCTTGAGCGCGGCGAGTTCTGGACCAAGGTTGAGACCGCCAAGGGCGTTGTCGGCTACATCTACAACGGCCTGCTGAAGTAATCAAAACCGCATCATAAAAAGGATCCGCATTCTGGCAAGGGATGCGGATCCTTTTCTATGCTTATTGTTCGGGGGAATGGGTAAATACCGAATACGGAACAGTCAGCGCTCCGAGGAGAACCCTGAGCCTCTCGCAGCACCTTATTCCGCTCAGGATGATCACGGAGCGAATGCAGGCGCGAGAAAACTGGTCTGCAGCTTCCAGCTGAGTGGCATTGTAGGCGTGCAGAAGATCAATGTCATCAATGCAGATCACTTCGTATTCGGCAGCGAGGATATCGAACGGAATATCCGGGGAGGCTGGCTTGAGCCGCGCGGTGAGCGAGCGCATGAAGTCGTCTTCCGCCAGCGTGATCATGGAGCGGCATTCAACTGCTTTCAGCCTGCGGAGGAGCTTTGTCTTGCCGCAGCCGGTCGGGCCTTCGATAACAATAATCTGCGGCCCGCATCCGGCAAGCGCTTTGAGAAGATCATCATCGGTCAGTATAGTCTGAGTTTGGGTATCTGTCCACATTCCGATCACCTCATTCTTTGCTCTGAATGGCATTATATGCAGCGAAGTCGGTCCGGTCTATGGTCAGCGGAGTTATGGTGATATAGCCGTTCAGCGTCGCGTCGGTATCGAGGGTGAAATCGCGCTGGTCGTCGTGAATGCTGAGGCCGACGGGAAGGTACATGTCGTTTCCGATGGCATGGAAATCATCGGAATAGTAGGGGCCTCCCTGTCGGGTGATCCGGATACTATCGCCGGTCAGCTCATGAGGAATGTTGATATTGAGAATACCGGTTTTTTCAAGCAGCCTGTGCGACTGGATGAACGCCCAGACACAGTCCAGCTGCGCCCGTGTGGTATCGAACGATTTGGGTTCGGTCGACACGGCGAGGGCCCTGATTCCCAGATTGGCCGCTTCAAAAGCGGCGGCAACGGTGCCGGAATACATGATGTCCCGGCCGATGTTCAGGCCCCGGTTCACGCCTGAAATGACAAGATCGAAGTTCTTGCGCATTCCCAGAATGGCATAGCGGACGCAGTCTGCCGGGGTGGAATCCACGGAGTAGCCCTCGCTTCCGTCAAACAGGGAGACCTTTTTGACTTCGAAAGCCTTGTGGATTTCTACGGCATGGCTCTTGGCGCTCTGCTCGACCTTCGGCGCGAAGACAGTCACTTCGCCGATGGTTTTCGCCCAGTTCATCAGCACCTGCATGCCCTCGGCGTGAATGCCGTCGTCATTTGTCAGAAGAATTCTCATAACCATACCTCGTGCGTTTCTTTGTACTTGCGGACCATCTCATCGGCCTTGGCCGTCAGCTCGCGGATTTCCTCTTCGCCGTATACAGTAGCGCCGCTTGCGCAGGCATGACCGCCGCCGCGATACTGCTCGGCCAGCGTATTGATGTGGACAAAGCGGGAGCGCAGGCGGACGCGGATGCTGTTCTGAGCGTCGCCCGTCTCGATGAAAGCCAGCCAGCAGAGACAGCCCTTGATGCCGTCCAGATAGGAGATGGCGGAGGACGCCTCTTCGAAGGTCAGCCCGAAGGACTGCTGCGTTTCGCGGCTCAGATAGACGGACGCCACGCCGGATTCGCTGATGATCATGTGCTCATAGACATATGCCTTGAATTTGAGGGACTCAAAGTCCTTGAGATAGAGATTGGCGTACAGCCATTCGGTATCCACGCCGACGTCCAGCAGCATGCCGGCGTAGCGCATGGTGTCGCCGCTTACGCCGGGATACTGGAAGCGGCCGGAGTCCGTTACCATACCGGTGTAGATGAAGGTGGCGGCGCGCTGATTGATTTTGAGTTCATCCGGGAAGGAGGCGCAGAACGCGGCGATCATTTCGCAGGCGGAGGAGCGTTCCTCTTCTACCCAGGAATGATCCGCGTAGAAATGACCGTCCTTGCCGGGGACTTCGATATGGTGATCAATTTTTGCGATTTCTTTGCACAGGACATACTTCGGGTTGGAAATGCGGTCTTTGGTGGCTGTATCGATGACGATGCCGAGCGCATCCTTATACATCTCGTCCGGAACAGGCGCGTCGTCCGGGCCAAGAAACGCGAGGTAATCGCTCTTTTCATCGTCGATGATGAGGATTTCTTTCTCAGGGAAGCTGGTTCTCAGCACTTCCTGAAATCCCTTGGTAGCGCCCACACAGTCGCCGTCGATGCGGATGTGGCGGAAGAGCATGATTCGCTGATATTCCTTGATTTTCTCAAAGATGACTTCCTTGCTCATTGGTTTCCTCCTGCCATTTCGTCAAGGTCGTGGAGCATATTCATGGCTGCGGCCCGGTCTGCAACGGTAGCGCCGCTGGCCTTGGCGTGTCCGCCGCCGCCGTACTTGACGGCGATGGGATTGATGTTGTATTTGCTGGAGCGCAGCTCGCACAGTACGCCCTTATCGGTTTCGGTGAAATTCACCCAGATATCCACGCCCCGGATGTCCGACATGGTTCCGACCATGCCGCGGGAAACGGTGAAGACGTCCGCGCCGCTGCTGTTCAGCTCGTCGAGCGTCGTGTAGATATAGGCGACGTTCTTTTCGGTCAGCTGAATCTTCAGGGTGTATTCGGCGCGCAGGCGAAGCTGATCAAAGTCGCTTGCGTAGAGGTTTTTGTAGATTTCGTTCGTATCAAACGGCTGCTCCATGAGGAATGCGGCCATGCGGAAGGTATTGGACGAGGTGGAATCGTAACGGAAGCGGCCGGAATCGGTCACCATGCCGGTATAGAGCGATTTAGCGGAAACAGGGGAAAGTTTGAGGACGGATTCCATTGCGAAGGCCGCAATCAGGCCGCAGCAGCTTTCGTAGGAGGAATCGATGGTCTCGATCTGAGCGATTTCCTCGCAGAACAGATGATGATCGATGCGCGCGGTTACGGGAGCCAGAGTGTAGCGATTATCGCTGATCAGCGCGCGGGCGGAGGTATCTAGAATGATGGCCAGAGCGTCCTGATAGAAGCTGTCCGGAATGACGTCCATCACGGAATCATCCATAAAGGAGTACCGGCCCGCGCCGTCGCCGACGGCATAGACTTCCTTGTCGGGGAAGTTGTCCATGATGATATGCTTAAGCCCGACCTGGCTGCCGAGCGCATCGCCGTCAGGATTATTGTGGCGGTGAAGGATGATGCGGCTGTGCGATTTGATTTCCTGCAGGATTTTTTCGAACATGGGAGAAGTCCTCGTCTTTCTACGGCGCAGGGATTATCTGCGCAGAATATACTTTCTACAATTATACCATGAAGGAAGAGGATCAGGGAAGAGGGGGAATGGAAAAAGAGCAGCTTCTTTCGAAACTGCTCTTTGAAAAGAACGGACGGATTACAGGCGGGCTTCCAGCTCAGCCTTGCGGGCTTCGAAACCAGGCTTGCCCAGCAGGGCGAACATGTTCTTCTTGTAGGCTTCAACGCCGGGCTGATCGAAGGGATTGACGCCCAGAATGTAGCCGGACAGGCCGCAGGCCTTCTCGAAGAAGTATACCAGATAGCCGAAGTGATACGCGTCGGCTTCGTCGATCTCGATGAGGATGTTGGGGGTGCCGCCGTCCATATGAGCCATCAGAGTGCCCTGATAGGCCTTGGAGTTGACGAACTGAACGGACTTGCCGGCCAGGTAGTTCAGGCCGTCGATGTCCTCAGCGGCTTCCTCAATGTAAGCCTCGGAGCGGGGGGTGTTTACCCAGATAACGGTCTCGAACAGGTTGCGGGTGCCGTCCTGAATGAACTGGCCGATGGAGTGCAGGTCGGTGGAGAAGTTGGCGGAGGTCGGGAAGATACCCTTCTGATCCTTGCCTTCGCTCTCGGCGTACAGCTGCTTGAACCACTCGCCCATCATGGTCAGGGCCGGCTCGTAGTTAACGAGGATTTCAGTGTTCTTGCCCTTGCGGTAGAGGATGTTGCGCAGAGCGGCATACAGGTAGGCGGGGTTGCCGAACATGCAATCCTTCTGGCAGGCCTCGCGGGAATCCTGAGCGCCCTTCATCATGGCGTCGATGTCGATGCCGGCCGCAGCAATGGGCAGCAGGCCAACGCCGGTCAGAACGGAGAAGCGGCCGCCGACGTCATCCGGAACAACGAAGGACTCGTAGCCTTCGGCGGTGGCCAGGGACTTCAGAGCGCCGCGCGCCTTATCGGTGGTGGCGTAGATGCGGCCCTTGGCTTCTTCCTTGCCGTATTTCTCTTCCAGCAGCTTTTTGAAGATGCGGAAGGCGATGGCGGGCTCGGTGGTGGTGCCGGACTTGGAGATGATATTGATGGAGAAGTCGCGGTTGCCGATGATCTTAATGATATCGTTCATGTAGGAGGAAGAGATGTTGCTGCCGACGAAGTAAATCTCGGGGATATTCTCTTCGCGGACGCCATTGTACATCTGGCCCTTGCAGAACTCGATCGCGGCGCGGGCGCCCAGATAGGAGCCGCCGATGCCGATGACAACCAGAACGTCGCTGTCAGACTGAATCTTCGCAGCGGCCTTCTTGATGCGGGCGAACTCTTCCTTGTCGTAGTTGACCGGCAGATCCAGCCAGCCGAGGAAATCGTTGCCGGCGCCCGTGCGGGAAACCAGAACTTCGTTGACGGTATTCATGATCGGGGCCAGAGTCTCGACTTCGCGCTGCTCGATGAAGCCCTTGACGCCGGTCAGCTTGATATTCATAGCCATAGTAACGTCACCATTCCTTCTTGTTGATTTTGATGTCAGCACTACATGCTTATATACTATTATACGCTTACGCGGCAAAGATTACAAGGGTTTTTTCATCTTTGTCCCTTACGGCCTCCAGTTCCTGTTGATCTTTCCGTCGTCATCGTAGAGATGGTCTTCGGGATGACGGCGTCTTATTGAGCACACCCGGAAGCGGACAGGATCGGTATGGCCGCCGAAGCGCTTGTTTTTGCGGATCGAGGCAAAGACACGGTATGCGGCGAACGCTGCAAAAACGAGATAGATGAGGATATCAGAATTCATATCAGCGCCTCCGGACAGAAGCCAAGTCAGTCTACATATTCGTCCTTCTCGTATTTCGGAAGGGGTTTTTCCTTCGGCTCTTCCTCGGTTTCATTGTACAGGCCGAACTGATAACGAGGATCGTTGGCCAGGTTCTTGAGCGCATCCCGGCTCAGAACGGTGTTTGTTCCGAGGCAGGCTTTGCAGCGGTAGCCGCATTCGGGGCATACGCAGCCCAGCTCAAGACCTTCGGAATGGGTCATATAGGTATCGCATACATGGCAGCTGCATCTCATAAAAGGTCATCTCCCGATTCAGTATAATATATAGAAGCTGTATTCAAGGGTTTTCATTAGAGGGTGTAGTATATAGATAACGAACTGAGACGATTATACCATATTCCGAGACGATTTGGAACAGAGCGATGAAAACGAGAGGTGAAAAGAAATGAAATCGATCAAATTTTTCAGGCAGCGTACAGGAGAAACCTGCGGCATCAGCTGTATTCTGATGATCCTTCACTACTACAAGTGTAAGGATGAGCACGGAGAACACTTTGCGACCCCCAGAAAGGAAAGAGTGTTTTACGACCGGTATGGCGCGAAGGCGACTAGGGGTACGCTGGCGACCGGCATTGCCCGGGCGCTGACCAATAATCATCTGGATGCACGGATTGTTTATTCTTCGACTCATCCGATTGATAATGTCGGCGGCTACTTCTCAGATGAAGTTTACAGAAAGGTATGCGAAGAAGAGAACGAGAAAATTGCCGAGGCACAGGGCAGGTTCACTGCTGAAATGGGCGCGCACATAACGCCTGATGATGTAAAGGGGGAGCTGCTGAAGGGACGGCTGGTCGTTCTGCAGATTATGTACGGAGAGAAAGATGAAGACCGTACGGACGATTATTGGCGCGGTCAGGATCCGCACTGGATCCTGCTGCATGATTACGAGAATGATCGGTTCATCGGCCGCGACCCGGCAAAGGGCTATAAGGAGTGGACTCGGGAGATGATTGAAGAGTGCATTGATACGCCGTTCGGCCGCACATATATATCGGTACAGCAGAAGAAGTAAGCGGATGCTTCGGAAAATTTCTTTCTGTTTCCGGTTTGAATGCGGGAGTTTGTGGTACATAATAGGCAAGAGAGAGCCAGAGGCCATCAAACACAGGAATAGACCTCACGGCATAAGACACAAACAACCGCATCAGAAAGGTGGAAAGAAAATGAAGCTGAACGGAAAATCTGTCGTAGTTACCGGCGCCTCATCCGGCATGGGAAAGGCGATTGTAGAAAGATTTGTCAGAGAAGGCGCGAATGTCGTCGCGTTCGCCCGCCGCAAGGAACGGCTGGATGAGCTGGCCGAATCGCTGAAGGGCGAAGCCGGCCGGGTAGTCGCATTTGCGGGAGACGTTTCGAAGGAAGAAGCGGTCAATGGGGCCATTGACCTGGCGGTCCGCGAATTCGGAAGGCTGGATATTCTGGTCAACAATGCAGGAATCATGGATGATATGAGTCCGATCGGCGACGTTAAAAACGAGAAGATCGAGCAGGTATTCAGCGTGAATGTATACGGTCCCATGTTTGCAATGCGCAAGGCGGTTCAGACCTTCCTCGCACAGGGCGGCGGAGGAAATATCATCAATGTTGCTTCGCTCGGCGCCATGCGCACCTGCGCCGGCGCGGTATACACCGCATCGAAGGCTGCTCTGGTATCGCTGACTAAGAACACGGCGTATATGTATATGCCGGAGGGCATCCGCTGCAACGCCATCGCGCCCGGCGGAATCCAGACCGAGATCAGCACCTCCATGGGCATGCCCAATATGGCCGGATACGGCAGAGTCAAGAATGTTCTGGCGACTGCGCCCGCGCCCGGAACCGCTGATCAGATTGCTTCTGCGGCGCTGTTCCTGGCGAGCGAGGATTCGAGCTACGTAAACGGCGACGTACTGCTGGTAGACGGCGGATGGGCGGCAGGCTGATCGGGAGGCGTGATTGAATGAAAGACGACCGTGAGCTGCAGAATCTGATCGGCTATTACCGGGATCAGGGCGCGCCGGGTGATCAGCAGATGCTGGCGTCGCTCCTGCGGGAAGCGCAGGAAATCTCAGGCGGGGTCCTGACCGGGCAGGTACTTGATACGATCTGCGCAGCCTATCAGATGAAGGAAACGGTTCTCAGGGCAATGATCCGGCGCATCCCGTCTCTTAAATACGAAGACGCGCCGCATTCCCTTGAAATCTGCTCGACCTGCGGGAAGGCAAGGGAGCTGATCCGGCTTGTGGAGAGCGAGTTCGCGGGAAGGCCGGGATGCGGCTTTACCTTCCGCACGACCGGCTGCATGAAGAACTGCCGGAAGGGTCCGTCTCTCAAATGGGACGGTGAACTCTATTCTCAGGCCGATGAGGCCCTCATCCGGCGGCTTGCCGGACTTGCGAAGCAGAAATCATAAACGATAGAAAAAGACACCCCGGAAAACGCTGGCGTTTCAGCATTTTCCGGGGTGTTTGATTCAGAGGAAAGTCAATCAGACCTTGAAGTTGACGGACTTGTCGCCCTGCTCGTTGTTCGGGAAGGTATAGTCGTTGCCGGGAAGAACAGCATTGAGAATGATGCCAACCAGCGCGCCTACGGCCAGACCGGACAGCTTGACGGTGACCGGACCGATAGCGAAAGCGATAGCGCCGCTGACGCCCGCTACGGTGTCGCAGCCCAGAGCGCTGGAGAAGTTGATGCCCAGAGACAGTCCCATGATCAGCGCGGCGATGATGACATTGCGGTTCTTGGTGAAGTCCACCTTGTTCTCAACGATGTTTCGGACGCCGACAGAGGAGATCATGCCGTACAGGATCAGGGAAACGCCGCCGATGGTCGCGGCGGGCATGCAGGAGACAAGCGCTGCGAACTTCGGGCAGAAGGAGAAAATGATCGCGAAAATGGCGGCCAGACGGATGACCATGGGATCGTAAACCTTGGTCAGAGCCAGAACGCCGGTGTTCTCGCCGTAGGTGGTGTTGGCGGGAGCGCCGAACAGGGAAGCCAGAGAGGTGGCCAGGCCGTCGCCCAGCAGGGTGCGGTGCAGGCCGGGCTTAGCAACGAAGTTCTCGCCGACGGTGGAGGAGATGGCGCACATATCGCCGATGTGCTCAACCATGGTAGCCAGAGCGATGGGCATCATGGTGATGATGGCGCTGAGCAGGAAGCCGCCGTTGCAGTTGCCGATCAGAGAGAAAGCGGTATCCTCCATCTTGAAGGGCAGGCCGAACCAAGAAGCGTTCGATACAGCAGTGAAGTCAACCTGTCCGCAAATGGCAGCGACCAGATAGCTGCCTACAACGCCCAGCAAGATAGGAACAATCTTGATCATGCCCTTGCCCCAGATGTTGCAGACGATGACAATGGCGATGGCCAGAAGAGCGATCCACCAGTTGGCGGCGCAGTTGTTCAGCGCGGAATTGGCGAGTGTCAGGCCGATGCAGATGATGACCGGGCCGGTGACGATCGGCGGGAAGAAGCGCATGACCTTCTCTGTGCCGAAGAACTTGAACAGTGCGGACAGCGCGACATACAGAAGACCGGCGCACATGACGCCGATGCCGGCGTAGGGAATCCAGTTGGTGATCTCGGCATAGTTTCCGGCTAGCGCATTGATTGCGAAGTAGCCGCCGAGGAATGCGAAGGAGGAGCCGAGGAATGCGGGTACGTTGCCCTTGGTAATCAGATGGAACAGCAGGGTGCCCAGACCGGCGAACAGCAAAGTGGCGCTGACGCTCAGGCCGGTCAGCGCGGGTACGAGTACCGTTGCGCCGAACATCGCGAACATGTGCTGGAAGCCCAGCAGCAGCACTTTGGGAGCGCCCAGCTCGCGGGCATTGCGGATTCCGTTCTCACTCATTGGAAAACATCTCCTTTTCTTATGTGGCTTGTAGCCTTTTATATACAATCCCCTGAAGGGGTTCGTACCTCGGAGCATAAATAAAAACCCGTGCCGCAGACGGACACAGGCTGAAAGCACATCGTTGCCAGCCAACCCTGTCAGTCGTGCGGGACTGCATTCGGAATGCGCTGATGCGTTTGCTCCGCAAAGTATAGCACACACGGGCGAAGCTGTAAAGCGTCCGACGGGTTTGTTAACATTACAATTTGACGGAATTGTGACGCATAAAAAGTCAAAATTTGGAAACGAATGAAGTATTCGGGGAAAGGAGATGAAACGGTTTATGTATATCGGCAGGAGATTTCTGAACGGCAGAGCGGTGAACGGCGAGGAGCTGAGCGGAAAACCAATCAGATCCGAAAAGATTGAGGAGATCTTCAGGCGGGTCAGGCGGCGGGCGGAGGAGTAGCGCGTGGACAGGAAAGCGGCGCTTTACATCCGCGTTTCGACGGACGCGCAGTATGAGGAAGGATATTCAGTGGACGCACAGAAGGAAATGCTGGCGGCCTACTGCGTCACCAAGGGCTGGAAGAACTATGAATTCTACATAGACGGCGGCTTCACCGGCAGCAACATAGAACGGCCTGCAATGAAGCGGCTGATAGAGGATGTGAAGCAGGGAAGCGTATCGGCAGTCGTCGTATATAAGCTCGACCGCCTGTCGCGCAGTCAGAAGGATACGCTTTATCTCATTGAGGATGTGTTCAACCCGGCGGGCGCGGCATTCACCTCGCTCAATGAAAACCTCGATACGGCCACGCCCATGGGCCGCGCCATGCTGGGCATCATGTCCGCATTTGCGCAGCTGGAGCGGGAAACCATCCGCGAACGAACGCGCATGGGCATGAAGGAGCGGGTAAAGGAGGGCTTGTGGATGGGCGGCGGGCGCACGCCGTTCGGCTATGACTACGACCGGACGACCGGCGTTCTGGTGCCGAATGCGGACGCCGCCGTAGTGAAGCGGATATACGAACTCTATCTGTCGGGGTATTCGGCCGCGCGGATTGCGGAGATGGTCGGTCTGAAGCATGACAAGCAGGTGAGAGACATACTCAAGAGGCGGTCGAACACGGGCGTCATCTTATACAACGGCACGTAATATAAAGTAAAGCATGAGCCGATCATCGATGAGGAGACGTTTTAAAAGACCATGCGTATGATGCGCGAGCGAAGCGACCGGCGGCTGCTGACCAGCGACCGCCTGCTGACCGGGCTCGTGTACTGCGGCCGGTGCGGCGCGCGGATGCGGTATCAGAAATGGGGGCAGAAAGGATATAAGCTCACCTGCTACTCCCAGCAGACCAGCAAAGCCTATCTGATTCACGACCCCGACTGCGATAATGAAAAGCCGTGGGCGGACGAGGCGGAGGAAGCGGTCGTCCGGGATTTTCTCGGACGCAGGCTTGAGGAGAGCGGCGGAGACGCTGAACAGACCGAAGTCTCACCGGAGGAGCTGCTGAATCAGCAGCTGCAGATCGCCCGGAAGAAGCTGAGCAGGCTGTATTCGCTTTATGCCGATCAGGACGATGAACTTCTGCTCGAAAGCATTGAACAGCAGCGAAAGAACATCGCTGAAATCAATCAGCGGATACTTCGGGAGAAGGCGCTTCGTGAGGAACAGGAGAAGAAATACAAGACGCATGAAAAAATCCGGCAGCTGTCCGAGGCGTGGGAGTATATGACGGTGGACGAAAAGCGCGCGGTGCTGCGGGAGGCGATTGAGCGGATTGAAATCGACGGCGCGCGGATCGATATTTCCTACAGAATCTGAATAAATGAGCCCGGATGTTCCGAGGAGGAAGTCCGGGCCCGATTCATATTCGGGAATGGTTTCCCGGCAGGGGCGTTTTTCGACAGCAGACGTTCATTCCGATGATTATCGGTGAAATCAGGCGGTATCTGAGAGACAATAATCCCATCCGTGTGAGCCGGTCGATCAGGGACCTTGCATATCGGGCGCTGCGGGTGCGGGAGGAGATGACCTACGAGCTGGGCAGCGAGCCGACTGTTGAACAGATTGCCGGGCGGCTGGAGCAGCCGGTGGAGGACGTCGTGTTCGCGCTGGACGCGATTCAGGAGCCTGTATCGCTGTTTGAGCCGGTTTATCAGGACGGTGGAGATGCAATCTATGTGATGGATCAGGTGAAGGACGATCGGGTGAACGTATCGGACTGGATAAGGGATCTGTCGATTGAGCAGGCAATGAATCATCTGAGCGAGCGGGAACAGGGGATTATCGAGAAGCGGTTCTTTGAGGGACGAACGCAGATGGAGGTGGCCGGAGAGATCGGCATTTCACAGGCGCAGGTATCAAGGCTTGAAAAAGCGGCGCTTAAGCAAATGAAAAAGTTCGTGTAAATGTATGGTTTTATAATGAAAAATCCCCGTGCCGGAAAAAGCACGGGGATTTCTGCATGGACAGGGGTGTTTATTATTTGATCAGCTGATAGTTTCCGATGAAGGGAAGCGCTTCGGCCTTTCCGCTGTAGGCCTTCCATGCGTAATACAGCATGAGGGCCAGTACGCTCAGGCGAATCAGCGCGCCGGCCAGACGAATCAGCCAGCCGATCAGCGGAATCCAGCCGAGAACGAAATTCAAGACGCCGAAGACCAGCGCAATTGCGGCGTAGGCCAGCCAGCCGAGCGCGCCCTGATTGGCACAGAAGCGTCCGTAACGGGAAGATCCGTCCGCGATGAGCGGAACAAAAAAGAGTACATAGCCGATGGCGCCGGGGATGCGGTTCTTTTCGACGTCGCGTGCGTCGAATACGGGTCTGGTCATGGTGATCGTCCTTTCTGATGCAGGCTGCTGCGAAGGTTTTTTCGCTTTTGATGATATGATTATAGCACAGGACGCCGCTTACTACAATGTGAGATCGATTAGAATTTGCTTACAACATGACGCGGGCTCTTCCTTAATCGGCTTTAATATGATATAATGGGCCTATGATTTTTCACAGAAAGAATGACGGTGTTACAGAAAATGAGCAATAAAGACGGATTCGAAATCGACGGCGGATGGGTTGCGACGACGGTGATGCTGGCTTTGGTGTTCCCGATCGGCCTGATCATGCTGTTCAACAAGGTGAAAAAACTCAGAGGCAGAAAAGACGTTTCCAAGCAGATGCGCCGGGCGGGCATCTCGGTTCTTGCGGCCGGCATCGGCATGACAGCGCTGGGCGTCAGCGCAGCATGGGGAATTGTGGATATTCTCATCGGCGGCGGAATGATCGGGGCGGCCAACAAGATGTCAAAAAAGGAAAAGCGCTTCATGAGATATCTGGCACTGATCGGAAACCGTCCGTTTGTTGCGGTTGCCGACCTGGCCGCGGCGATTCCGGTATCGGTCGATCAGGCACGCGAGGAACTGCAGACGATGATCGAACAGGGATATTTCGGCCCCTCCGCCTATCTGGATCCCAGGACGCAGTGTCTGGTTCTGGACAGCAGCGCGGCCTTTGCGCAGGCGTATCGTCAGCAGCCGATTTATGCCGAGCCTGTTCCTGAGGAAGAGCCGGTTAAGGAAGAAAAAGCGGCTGAGGAGAAAAAGGAACCTGATAAGAAGAAAGACGATTCCGCGAAGGATCAGTATCAGCAGTGGATCGAATCGATTCGGGAGGTCAACGACCGGATTGACGACCGCGTGATTTCTGAAAAGATCGACAGGATTGAGCTGCTGACCAAGAAGATTTTCGAAATGGTCAAGAAGCGGCCGGACAAGGAAGGACAGATCAGAAAGTTCCTCAACTACTATCTGCCGACAACGCTCAAGCTGCTGGATTCATATGCCCTTCTTGAAGAGCAAGGTATCGAGGGCGACAACATCACCGCGTCCAAGAAGCAGATTGAAGGAATCATGGATACGCTGATTCAGGGCTTTGAAAAGCAGCTCGACCAGCTGTTCAGTGCGCAGGCGATGGACATCAATTCCGATATTGAAGTGCTGGAGAATATGATGGCGGTCGACGGCCTAAAAGAAAACCAGTTCAAGCTCAGGAAAACACAGGGTTCATAATAGAAAAACCGTATGCCGGAGGATCTGCTTCCCGGCATACGGTTTTTATGTTTACTGAAGGATGATGTCAAGCAGCTCGTCCGGCCGATCAATGATGCTTTCCGCGCCGGCCATCTCGAGCACCTGACGGGAGCGGAATCCCCAGGTCACGCCCACGCAGAAGAGATTGGCGTTGTGCGCGGTTTCAACGTCTGTATCGGAATCGCCGACATAGAGCGCCTCTTCGGCGGATACGCCCATCAGCTCGAGCGCCTTGTTCGTTCCGTCCGGACAGGGTTTTTTTGAAATGCCGTTTCCTTCGCCGATGGTTACGGGAATCAGATCGCCGAAATACAGCTTGCAGATGGCGCGGGTGGCTGCGTCGTATTTGTTGGATACGACGGCGCAGGCGACGCCGTTGTCGCGCAGGGTTTCGAGCATGTTCATAATGCCCGGATAGGGAGCGGTGTTGTCGTTCAAGTGAATGTTGTAATCGGCCTGAAAGAGCCGGAGACACTCGTTGACCGTCTCTTCAGGCGCGTCGAGGCCGACGAGGCGGTTGCAGAGCAGACGCGCGCCGTTTCCGATGAAGGATTTCACCTCATCCACCGTGCGCGTCGGGCGGCCCATCTGAGCGAGCGCCCGGTTGCTGCTGGCGGCCAGATCGGTCAGAGTATTGAGAAGCGTTCCGTCCAGATCGAAAACGACGGCTTTGATATTGCTCATTGGGACTCATCCTTTCAAACAAATGTATATGATTGCCTTTGCTGCCGCTGACGGGCCGGCACGGCGGTTGCTGGGAACAGATTTATTATACGATGAGTGAAAGCGGCGTGTCAAGCGAATGCAGCTTGCCGGAGGGCTAAGGGAAATACCAAATCGGGAGGATTTCTGTTTTCAATTACTAAACTTCAGAACGCATGAAACGACGATCTGTTGCTGCGAAAATGACGGACGACGTCCGTAGACATGGCATGAGCGGGGCCGTATGCACAAAAACAGCAGAAAAACTGCTGAAAACTGCGTTAAATTTATTGTATACCAGCAGAAATATATGCGGGACGATTGACATTCATATGGGTTAGTGGTTTAATATAAAGCGTTTTCTGGTTTAATAACGGTAAACCTGAAAGGGCGAAAAGAAAGGTGGGATGGACATGGAGATCGGTGAGAAGATCAGAAGGCTTCGCCTGCAGCGCGGATTGACGCAGGAAGAGCTGGCGGACAGGTGCGAACTGTCGAAGGGCTTTATCTCTCTTCTTGAAAGAGATCTGACATCGCCGTCCATCGCGACGCTTACGGATATTCTGGAGTGTCTGGGGTCCGACCTTCCGGCTTTCTTCAGCGAGCAGCGGGATGAAAAGCTGGTGTTTACCGAAGAGGATACTTACGTCAAGGAAGACGAAGAGGGCCTGAAGGGCTCCATCCGCTGGCTGGTGCCGACCGCGCAGAGAAACCAGATGGAACCGATTCTGGTTGAAATGGAAGCGGGCGGAACGACCGGCGAGGACGACCCGCATGAGGGCGAGGAATTCGGCTATGTGCTGGCCGGCGCGGTACAGATCGTGCTGGGCGAGCGCGTGGTCAGGGCACGAAAAGGCGAGAGCTTTTACTTCCGGCCGACGGAACCGCATTATCTGACAAATCCGGGCAAAACGACAGCGCGCTTCCTCTGGGTAAGCACGCCGCCCAGCTTCTGATTTTTGATATTGGAAGGAGTTATGCAAAATGGTTGAAGATACCCGCCTGATTGAGCTGAAGGAGATTTCCAAGACGTTCGGCGATACCGAGGCGCTGAAGCATATAGATCTTTATATCCGCAAAAAGGAATTTGTTACCCTGCTGGGTCCGTCGGGCTGCGGCAAGACGACGATGCTGAGAATCATCGGCGGCTTTGAATACGCGGACGAGGGACAGGTGCTCTTCGAAGGCAAGGACATTGCAAACGTGCCTCCGTACAAGCGCCGGATCAACACGGTATTTCAGAAATACGCGCTGTTCACGCATTTGAACGTATACGACAACATCGCTTTTGGCCTCAAGCTCAAGAAGGTAGACCCGGCGGAGATCGAGAAGAAGGTCAAGCGCATGCTCAAGCTGGTCAAAATGGAAGGCTATGAGAAGCGCGGCGTAGATTCCCTGTCCGGC
>JAFQQU010000029.1 GCA_017410445.1 Clostridia bacterium
CGTCAGCGCCTTTTCATCCAGTCCCAGCTGAAACTCCTCGTTTGCCGCGCGCAGCACGCTCTCCGCGCAGTTGAAGCTCTTTCCAAGATAGTATTCCCTTACCCGTTCCATTTGTTTACTCCTCCGTCGCTTACAGCGAATGAATCATTTTATCGCCCTTCACATAGAACAGCGCAATCAGCGCGGCCGAAATAACCGCCATCAGCGCAACGGCTCCCCAGTAAAACGAAGCCGCATATTCGCTGAACATGAATGTCGGAATCGCCGGGCCGATGACCAGCAGCATATTGATCAGCATCGTGATGCCAACCGCCGCGCTCTGTTTGACGACAGCCGCTTCCGTCGTCCAGTCAAAGCTGTGGCTCTTGAGGTTAACAATCAGCCCCAACGCCGCGCTCATCACCGAATAGCTCAGCGCCATCGCAGTGACAGCCGTCATTTCCATGCCGCTCATCCGGAGCGTCAGGCCCGCGCCGACGCCGATTACAAGAGAGGTCGGAATGGTCAGCGTCAGGCTCACCAGCATCTTGGACAGCAGCACGTCAAATCCCGAAACCGGCAGCGACTGAATCAGCCACAGATGCTTGCCTTCCATTGAAATCGAGCAGGCAGTCGTGCAGGAGGTATTGACGATGAACGCGCCGATATAGCCGAGCGCAAAAACAACCATCCCGAAATCCAGCCCGGAAATCTCCAGCGCAATCAGGGCTATATCGATCATCGCTCTGCCCTTGAATGCAAGCACGCCGACGCCAACCAGCGCAAGCACCAGACCGAACGCCGTATTCATCAGCCATATCGGAGAGGAAACGTACCGGCGCAGCTCCTTTTTATAGAGCGCCGCCAGCGCAGAGGAGGCACGCAGCTTCTTCATGCTGAATTTGCCCCGCGCACGGCTCGTCGTAAGCGCCGTATTGATCTGCCTGAGGAAGCGCCCGCAGAACCACGTCATCACAGCCAGCGCCGCCGCTGAAATCAGAATGAAGACGAGCGTCGAGAGCCAATTGAGGTCCCGCACTGCAGATACATACATCCCGGTCAGCGGATAAATCCGGTTCATGAGATTGCTCAGCATCACGCCGAATCCGCCGAACAAACCGCTGTCCATCAGCGAATCCATCGACCAGCTGACCGCCATGATTCCAAGCGCCAAAGCCATTGAGCCCAGCATCTGCAGATACTTGGACCCGCGCATATTGGCCGTCAGCCGCGCAAGAATGGTACCGGCCAATGCGCCGATCATCATCGGCAATACGGGAGCGGCCAGCATCGTAAGAACGAATATCGGGTAAAACGCCCATTGAGGCCGCACAAACCATGCATACACCGCCCCGCAGGGGATCATGATGAGCAGATCCAGTCCCGCGCTCCAGATATAGCCCAACAGAATTCTCGAAAGCGCAATCTCCCAATTTCTGACCGGCAGCGACATGATCAGATCATAGTCCCTGAAGGCAAACAGCGTGCCGTTTGCCAGCGATACCGACGAAATCAGCGTCATCATGCAGCCCGCAGCCAGCATGACCGCAGGAAACAGAGCAATCTGCCCCATCGCGTTCATGCCCTCGCCCATGACATAGGCATACAGACCCAGCGCCGGAATCAACAGCAGCATGCAGAAAAACAGCGCAATTTTGGCCGTCAGCTTGCTTCTGCGCTCCTTTTTGTCTTTCAGATGGAGGATTTTGTTCAGGCCCAGCAGCGCAGACAGCTGAACCCTTAAAAGCAGCCATACGTTCTTCATTGCTCAATCAGCTCCAGGAACACATCTTCCAGGCTGTCGTCGCCGCGGACCTCCTCCATCGTTCCGCAGGCGATGAGCTTGCCGTCCTTAATGATCGCAACCCGGTTGCAAAGCTTTTCGGCGACGTCCAGAACGTGCGTCGAGAAAAACACTGCGCAGCCCTGACTGCACAGCCGCTTCATGATCTCCTTGATCGTAAATACCGCCTTGGGGTCCAGCCCGACAAACGGCTCGTCGAAGATCATCAGCTTTGGCTTATGCAGAAGCGCGGAAATCAGCGCCAGCTTCTGCTTCATTCCGTGGGAATACGAGCCGATGAGGTCGCCCAGATTGGCCGTCAGTTCGAATTCGTCCGCATATTCCGCAATCGCCTTTTCCCGTTCTTCCTTGCCGATTCTGAAAATATCGGAGATGAAATTGAGATACTGAATGCCCGTCAGGTGATCGTACAAATCCGGATTGTCCGGAACATAGGCGATCATCCGCTTGCATTCCGTCGGCTCCGCTTTGACCGAACGGCCGTCGATGAGAATCTCGCCCTCTTCAAAGTCGAGGACGCCGGCGATTGATTTGATCGTCGTGGATTTTCCGGCTCCGTTATGGCCGATGAAGCCGAAAATGTCGCCTGCCTGCACGTCGAGCGACAGCCCGTCAACCGCCTTTTTTCCGCCCTTATAGGTTTTTGACAAATTCCGTATACTGAGGATCATGTTTTACTCCTCCTCCCTGTTTGCTTTCAGTATATCCTCATATTCTTTTCAAGTCAACACAAAAGCGCTGAAAGATACATATCCGCGCTTCAAACCCTCATCTGAGGCGAACCTGCTGTTCAGCTTGTTCCCTGACAGCAAAATACCCTCATGCAGCACAAAAGCCCGACTCTCATCGGGCTTTTGTGCTGATACATTCACAGATCCTCTTCCACAAACAGTTCTTCACCAAAGCCGCCCAGCCGCGAGATTTTCGTAAATCCCGCCGCCCGGGCATACTCGACCGCCATGTCAAAGCCGTAATCCAGCAGTTCGCTTCGGTGGCAGTCGCTTCCGAGAATGATCCTTCCGCCCATCCGCTTCCATTCCTTCAGCAGGAACGGCGCAGGATAGGGTCTCGTGCGGAAGCCGCGCGCCATCGCGCCGGTGTTGACCTCCAGCAGCGCATCCGCCGCTTTCACCGCTTCCAGCGCTCCAATCGCCGCCTTCCGGTATCTCGGATTGTCCTCGTCAATCAGAAGACCGTCCTCATTGCACTTGGTCATCAGATCATAATGCGCGACGATATCGGGCTTCATGTTCTCCATCATGTCGATCATCGTCCGGTAGTAGCCCTCGCAGGCCGCCATCATGTCGCCGCCATAGATTCTATCCGCGCCAAGCCGGGTATCTTCGGGCGAATGATCAATCGGATAGCCTTCCTCGCCGCGGTAGAAATAGTGGATGCCGCCGAGGATATAGTCGTATTTCTCCCGCTCGCAGTGCGCGACGGTATCCAGCTCCACGCCAAGATGGATGCGGATCCGGTCGTTCTGCGCGGCCAGCGCGCGGATGCGCTCGATATAGCCCGGTTCATCCCTGAGCCCCCAGAAGGAATTCATCGTCTGCGAGGCATGAGAAGAGAATCCAAGCGACACAAAGCCCAGCTCCTCCGCCTGCGCAATCATTTCTTCAGGGGTATTCCTGCCGTCGCAAAAGACGGTATGCGTATGCATATTGTATCGTTTCATCGCTCGTACACCTTTTCTCCGCTTGCAATGACCGTCGTGACATGGGAGCGGGTATCCAGCGGATGACCGTCGTACATGACGACGTCCGCCAGCTTGCCCGCCTTCAGGCTGCCGACCAGATCGCTCAGGCCGATGACGTCGGCCGCATTGATGGTGATCGACTTCAGCGCTTCATACTCCGGCAGGCCTTCGCGCACGCACAGCGCCGCTTCGACCATCAGGAAATGCAGCGGAATAACCGGATGATCGGTCATCAGCGCAAAGGGAACGCCCGCCTTGTAGAACGCAGAGGGAGCCTTGAAGGTCATGTTGCCCAGCTCGATCTTGCTTCTTTCGGAGAGCAGCGGACCGAGGATGCACTTGGCGTTGCAACGCTTGAGCTCGTCCAGAATCAGATAGCCCTCGGTGCAGTGATCAATGGTCTGCCTGAGGCCGAATTCGCGGCCCAGCCGGAGCGCAGTCACGATATCGTCCGCGCGGTGCGCATGGGACTTGACCAGCAGCTCGCCGGAGAGCGCCTTGGCCAGAATTTCCTTCTTCAGATCGCGGTCCGGACGTTTGCTCTCATCTTCGTTCGCCATCTTTCTGGCATAGTCCTGCGCCTGAACAAAGGCCTCGCGGAATACCGCCGCCGTGCCCATGCGGGTGCTGGGCAGACGGTTTTTGCCGCCGTATACGCGCTTGGGATTCTCGCCGAACGCCGTCTTCAGCGCAAGCGGCTCCTTGATGATCATCTCATCCATGTATTTTCCGTAGGTATGCATGGCGACAAACTGACCGCCGATGACGTTCGCGCTGCCGGGGCCGGTGGCGACGGTGGTCACGCCGTGCTCAACCGCTTCCTTGAAGCTGAAGTCGGCCGGGTTGATCGCGTCGATACCGCGCAGCTGAGGCGTTACCGGGTCGGTAGTCTCGTTGCCGTCGGAGCCTGCCGCGCCGATGGTATCTTCCCACATGCCGATGTGGCAGTGCGCGTCGACGATGCCGGGCATGACATAGCTGCCCTTTGCATCGATCATCTCTGCGTCTCCCGCGGACAGATTGCTGCCGACGGTCACAATCTTCTTGCCGTCCATCAGCACGTCGCCGCCCTCGATGTATCCCTCGCCTTCCATCGTGAAGAGCTTTGCGTTTTTGATCAGAAGCATGTATTCCCCTCCCAAACTGTCTTTTGTATCTCCGTGCCTGCCTCTCTGGCCGGCCTGTGCGCTGTTCTTTCTGCCGCACGGTCCCCGGAAGTATCCGCAGTGCGCGCAGTTCATCCCGTTCATTATAACACACCACCGCGCCGCCCATCAACCGTTATCAGCCGCTCCGCCCGATTTTCATCCGATGCACAGGAAAACCTTGCCGTACAGGGCGGTTCGTGCTATACTGTGCACATACCTTTTCCGAAAGGATGAATCCTTATATGAAAACAGATCCCTCCGGCCGCGTCGCGCTGATTACCGGCGCAGGCGGCGGCATCGGACGCGCCATTGCAAAGCGCCTGGCCGAGGACGGCTTAAAACTGGTTCTCGCCGGACGCACCGAATCAAAGCTCATCGAAACGAAAAACCTCATCCCCGGCGCAGAAGTATCCCTCGTCACCGGCGACCTCACGGATCCCGCCTTTCCGAAAAACTGCATCGAAAAGGCAATTTCTGCGTTCGGCCGGCTCGATATCCTCATCAACAACGCCGGCCTCGCCCAGTCGCAGCCGTTTGAAACGATCACGCCGGACGAATACGACCGGATCATGAACACAAACGTAAAAGCGCCCTTTCTCCTCACGCAGGCCGCGCTTCCTCATCTCCGCACCTCCGACTATGCAACCGTAATCAACATCGCCTCGGTCACCGCACACAAGGGATATCCGCTTCAGTCGGTCTATTCCGCGTCGAAGCACGCGCTCATCGGCATGAGCAAATCGCTGGCCAACGAAGTATACAAAGACGGAATCCGCGTCCATGTCATCAGTCCCGGCGGCGTGTTCACCGATATGATCCGCATCACTCGGCCCGACCTGAGCGAAGAGGGCATGATTTTACCCGAGGATATCGCAGAAATCGCCGCTTTCTTCCTTGAACACCGGACAAACGCCGTCGTCGATGAGGTGCAGGTGCACCGTGTCGGCAAAGAACCATTCGCCTGATTCCCTACGCAGCTCAAGGAGGTTCCTTCATGAACTGGATCAATGATTACCCTCGCCCGCAGCTCAAGCGGGACAGCTTTTTCTCTCTGAACGGCGAATGGACCATGAACGGCCGTCCGTTAAAAGTCCCCTTTCCGCCGCAGAGCCGCCTCTCCGGCTGGAAGGGAGACGTTCCCGAGACGCTCGAATACAGCCGATCCTTCACGCTGCCTGCCGGCTTCAATCAGCCCGGCCGCCGCGTCCGCCTGCATTTCGGCGCAGTCGATCAGGTGGCCGAAGTACATGTAAACGATCATTCGGTAGCGCGGCACGAGGGCGGCTATCTTCCCTTTCATGCCGACGTCACAGACGTTCTGAAACCGGGCGAAAACATCGTTTCCGTCCGCGCGATCGATACCCTTTCCCCGGTTTATCCCTATGGAAAGCAAACCAAAAAGCGCGGCGGCATGTGGTATACGCCGGTCTCCGGCATCTGGCAGAGCGTGTGGCTTGAATCGGTGCCTGAAGAGCCGATCGAGAGCCTGAAAATCGTTCCCGATCTCACCGGCATCACGCTGACCGTCTTCTGCGACGCAGACACATGCCGGATAGAGATTCCCGGTGAAGCCGATCAGGTCGTCGGCTGCCGCAAGCCCGTCCGCATTGCCGTCAAGAACCCGAAGCTGTGGACGCCGGACAACCCGCATCTGTATCCCCTGATCGTCTCAACCGAAGCCGACCGCGTCGAGAGCTATTTCGCTCTGCGGACCGTCGTCATTTCCGAAGTCAAAGGCGTGCCGCGCGTGCTGCTGAACGGAGAGCCTCTCTTCCTCAACGGCGTGCTCGATCAGGGCTATTTCCAGGACGGCCTCTTCCTTCCCTCTTCCCCGGACGGATACGAAAAGGACATTCTGCGCATGAAGGAGCTCGGCGTCAATTTGCTGAGAAAGCACATCAAAATTGAGCCCGAAGCCTTCTACCATGCCTGCGACCGGCTGGGCATGCTGGTCATGCAGGACATGGTCAACAGCGGCCCGTACAGCTTTTTCCGCGATACGGCACTGCCGACCGTCGGCCTGATCCGCCGTTCAGACCGCTGCGCGCATCCCGAGCGCGACCTGAGAATGTCCTTCTTCACCTATCATGCAATGGAAACGGTCACTCATCTCTTTAACCATCCTTCCATCATCACATGGACGATATTCAACGAGGGCTGGGGCCAGTTCAACGCGGACGAGCACTACGACATGATCCGCGGAGCCGACCCGACCCGCTTCATCGATTCAACCTCCGGCTGGTTCCATCAGAAATACAGCGACGTTGACAGCCGGCATATCTACTTCCGCAACAAAACCATCAAACGGAAGGATCGTCCCGTTTTCCTCAGCGAATGCGGCGGATACACCCGTCCCATCAAGGGACATCAGTTCAATCCGCAGGCGCAGTACGGCTACGGCGCAACCGACAGCGAGGAAGCGCTTACCGCAAAAATCGAGCTGATGTGGGAGAAAATGGTGCTCCCTGCCGTCGCCGACGGGCTGTGCGGTCTGGTCTACACGCAGGTTTCGGACGTCGAGGATGAAATCAACGGCCTGTACACCTATGACAGGGAAATCTGCAAGGTGAACAAGGAGCGGATGCGCGCGCTGGCCGAACGGGCGCACGCCATCCTCAAAAACATCTGAATACACAAACACACACGCTCAGGCCTCATCGCCTGAGCGTGTGTGTTATGTATATCGTTTTCAACTCAGCAGCACAGGCAGAACCTGCAGAACAGCTGCGAAAGGCACAGGCCCAGACACAGCTTGTTCGCCCCGAACACGGTGGTATTGTATCCGCGCGCGTTCTGCTGATAGGTCTGTCCGGCGCGGTGATACTGCTGAAGCAGCTGCTGATACAATGCGTTGTCCGGCTCCATCTGCACAGCCCGCTGAGCATGATCCATCGCCGCCATGGTATTGCCCATGCCCTGATGGGTCAGCGCAGAGAGATAGTGCCAGCGCGCATTGCGCTCCGCACCCGGCATGCCGTTCAAAAGCGTCAGCGCATACTGATACTGTCTTGAATTGATGTAGTATACAACCCGCCGGACGGTGTCGCTGTCCTGCGGCTCTTCCCGGGGCGGCGTCTGATATCCATAATATCCGCTCCGGCCGAAGCCAAACAGATCCTCAAAGTCCGCCCAGTTCCCGCCGGTCTGCCAGCCGCCGTACTGCCCATAGGGATTTCCCTGACCGTACGGGCTGCCCTGCTGCGAACCGCCCGGCCGGTACTGCTGCCGGTTCTGATACTTCTCCGGATTCATCAGCATATCATAGGCTTCGTTGGCTTCCTGCATTTTGCGGCGCGCGTCCGGGTCGTCCGGATGCAGATCCGGATGGCATTCCTTGGCCTTCTTCCGGTATGCACGCTTGATTTCGTCCTGACTCGCACCGTGCGGAACCCCCAGAACCTGATAGGGATCATTGACCATGCGCTGTTTCCTCCGTCTTGTTCATTTTCTGATTGTAGCTCTGCCATACGCCGGAATAGATGATGTTCCTCATCAGCTGATCATCCTGAACGAGCGGCAGGCGTTCAAATGCCTCCGACGCCTCGCCCAGCGGCTGTGTGATGATCTTCCGCGCATGTTCCGGCGCAATTCCCAGCTGCCTGAGCGGGTTATAGCATCCTTTGGAAACGTCCTTTTCATAGTCCATTGCGGCGTCCATCAGATACACAAACCGGCCCATCGCATCTCCGAACCACCTGAGCTGCTGTTCCCAGAAATCCTTCTTCCATACGAACAGCCCGGACAGCATCATGCCCGCCGCCGAAAGGGCGCTGTCCGCGCCGGTTTCTTCCTGTTTTTCCGCCTCCGAAAGAAGCTGTATGCTCTCCCGGATTTCCCTGCACTGATCGGGCCAGCGCTGATTCACTGCGTCAAAATGCCCGCGGAGCAGATCGGCAAAGGCCTTCTGCGGACGCTTGTGCTCGTCCTGCCAGTCGTCAAGGCACTTGTAATACGCCAGCACAATCGTCATGTCCGCCGCGTAATCGATGATTTCGCTTTCCGCCTCGGCATGCGGCTTCAGGGGATGCACCTCGCACCGCGCCTCACTGATCGTCTCCTCCGGCTCATACAGCGAGGACAGCACCAGCGCAAGAAACGTCATATCATAGTTGACGGTCAGCCTGCTCATCCGGCCGTACCGCCTCGCCAGCGAACGGCATATCCCGCAGTATACCGACCGGTACCGGGTTTTCTCCTCCTCGGACAGCCCTTCAAGATACGGCCTGACATATCCGAACATCCGCTCGCCGCCTTTCTCTTTTCCATCATTCCTATTTTACCCATCAATCGCGAAATCCGTATGACATTATCAAAAAGGAATCGTGGCGGAATGATTAGATTTCTATTTTTTCTATCTGTATCCACAGAAATGCGGACGCCTCCCCCGCCGGAAACCGCGCCCGCGTCTTTCATAATGATCTATTTCAGCCAGCGGTCAAGGAAATCATATCCCTCTTCCAAAGCCTCCCGCGTAGGGAAATGTCCGCCCGGATAGCTGATCATCTTAAGCCTTCCGTCGTCCGGTTTATACCCCGGCGCGCGTTTCATGATCTCCCAGCTCTCCTCGTTGTCATACGCGCCCGCGAGCAGACACATGGGCTTGGGCGCAGCCGACCCCAGGAGCGACGAATGCTCCATGCCCGCCGCGATGAGCTCGTCCAGCTGATCGCCCCAATACCAAGTATCGCGCCAGTTGGTCTGATCCCAGCCGATGCCGAAATCAACCGCCAGAATGGCACGGATGCGATCGTCCAGACAGCCGGTATAAAACGCCATTTTACCGCCCAGAGAGAAGCCCGCAATGCCCATCCGTTCCGCATCCACCCTCGGATGGCTGCTGAGCGCGCCGATGACCAGCTTCGTATCGGATACCAGCTTGCCGACGCCGCTCCAGTTGGGATGATCCTTTCGGAGCACGGCCGCCGCCTCGCCCCAGCGTGCAAAGTCCGTTTTCTCCCGGTCGCTCTCATAATAGGTGAGGTGATAGGCGTCCGCGCTGGCCACCGCATAGCCCCGCCGGATCAGATCCAGCATGATTGGCGCCTTCTGATACCGCTCATACACCCTGCCGTCCGCCGGGTCGAAGCCCAGCAGCTGTTCGGCAATGTAGAAAGGCACGACCACCGCCGGGCACTTCTCCTTTGTCCCCTTCGGAAAGGCCATGATCACGCGCTGTGTCTTGCCGCGGCCGTTTACCTGCCTGTACAGCTCGCCGTCGAACTCGTTGCAGTCATATTTTGCAAGCAGCGTCGGCGGTTCGTATTTGATTTCATACTCCGGCGTTCCAAGGGCGTCCAGCCATTTCTGTCTCGCATTGTTCATCTGTCCAGCCTCCCTCTCCTGAAATCATTGAATCAATCGACCGGTTCTGATTTACATTGTAATCATCCGCCTCGATTTGTCAATCTCCGGAACCGATCCAAAAAAAGAAAAGGAGGCTTCGTGTGAAGCGCTCCTTATGATTCTCATCTCTTCATGTGGGTCCTTGCCTCTCGTGCAATCAGAACGAGCAGGCCGTCCCTTTCCATCTGTTCCTGCGTTTCATAATCGGCCCAGATATAGTCGGTCGTTTCGCCCTCCTGCATGGTAAGGCGGACGTTTTCTCCGTCTTCATCAAGCTGAACGAGATAGCTGTCGAAGAAATAATCCTCGCCCAACCGGCTGAAGAACGGCTTCATCCGCTCCCCCGAAACGCTCAGCCCGGTTTCTTCCCGGAGTTCGCGCAGGGCGCCGGTCGCGGAATCTTCTCCGGCCAGCGCAGAGCCCGCCGTCACTTCCCACTTGCAGCCGTCCACCTTATCAGGATGCCGCCTGGTCATCAGAAGACGTCCCTTCGCATCCTGCACGCAGATCTGCACCACAATATGATACTCGCCCGCCCGAATCGGCTTTCCGCGCTCGTGCGTGCGGCCCAGTGGATTTCTGTTCACGTCATACAGATCCCACAGCTCAGCCATATCGATCACAGCCTTCCGTCGTCTCCGTGCAGCATCAGCCGGACCTCGCCGACCACATACAGCGATCCGCAGACCAGCACAACGCCGTCTTCTCCGGCGATCTGCTTCGCTCTTTCGAGAGCAGCGGGAATCGTTCCCTCAGACACCGCGTTCACGCCGTGGGCGGCGAGCAGGTCCCGCAGCTCATCCGCAGGCATGGCGCGCGGATAGTCCACTTGAGTGGCCACCGCTTCCTTCGCAAGATCCGCATACAGCGCAACGCAGCTCCCAACATCCTTGTCCTTCATCATGCCGATGACCGGAACGATGCGTCTGCCGGGCAGATACTGCTTCACATAGGCATAAAGCGCCTTCGCCCCGTGCGGGTTGTGCGCGCCGTCAATCAGCAGATTATCGCCCAGCCATTCAAGCCGGCCGGGCCAAATTGCCTTTGCGAGCGCTTCCATGCACTTTTCTTCCGGCAGCTCAAAGCCGCGGCTTCTGAGCAGTTCAATGCCCGAAATCGCAAGGCATGCGTTCTCCACCTGATGCTGTCCGGCCAGATTAATGCGCGCCTTCTGCCCGCGGAAGATGAATTCCGCGCCTCTCGCATCGGAGCTGATCAGCTGAATCGTTTCCCGGCGCACTTCCAGAAGCTGCGCATTCATCTTCTGGGCTACGTCGCGGAACACCTGAACGATTTCATCGTTCTGCTGCGGTGCGACAGCCACCGGAACGCCTTCCTTGATGATGCCCGCCTTCTCACCGGCAATCTGAATGAGATTGTCGCCCAGCACCTTGGTGTGATCCATGCCGATGGGCGCAATCAGGCAGACCTCGGGAAGAATAACGTTCGTCGGGTCAAGGCGGCCGCCCAGTCCCACTTCAATCACCGCAATGTCCACCTGCTGCTCGGCAAAATAAGTCAGCGTGATCGCTGTACCCAGCTCGAAGGTCGTCGGCTTAACGCCCTCAAGCAGCAGCTTCTCGGTCTCCCCGCGCACGCGGGAGGCAATGCGCACGAGCGATTCATCGTCGATCGGTACGCCGTTCACGCGCATCCGCTCCGGAAACCGCATCAGATACGGCGAGGTATAGAGGCCCGTTTTCAGGCCGCAGCCGCGCAGCATCCGCTCCAGCATCGAGCAGGTCGAGCCCTTGCCGTTCGTCCCCGCGACATGCACCATTTTAAGCTGTCTCTCAGGATTGCCCATCCGCGCAAGCAGCGCGCGCATGTTGCTGAGGCCGTTTTTTTCACCCGCATAACGCAGGCCATTGATCCACTCAATGGCCTGCGCAGTGTTTTCAAACGTGTTGTTCATCGTATCCCCTTACAGAGTCTTCAGCTCTTCAATGCGGGCGTTCAGGGAAACCAGCATCGCCTTGTTGGTTTCCAGCTTCTCGCGCTCCTTGGCAACCAGCTGCTCGGGGGCCTTGGCCAGGAAGCCCTGGTTATTCAGCATGCCCTCGGCGCGCTTGATTTCGCGCTCTACAAAATCGCGGTCCTTGGTCAGGCGCTTGAGCTCCTTCTCAACGTCAACCAGATCGCCCAGCGGGATGTACAGATCGCCCGCGGAGCAAACGGCGGAAGCGCTCTTCTCGGGGTTGGCGGCGTCGGCAGCCATGATCTCCACGGCGTTGGCGGAAGCCAGGCGCATGAAGTAGCCCTCGGCAGCCTTCATCGCATCGGCCCAGCCCTCCTGCGGGCGGACCATCAGACGGGCGCGGCGGGAGGGAGCAACGTTCATCTCGGCGCGCAGGTTGCGGATGGCGCGTACAGCGTCCATAACGCCTTCCATCTGAGCGGCTTCGGCGGCAAAATCGAGCGCCTCGCTGCATACCGGCCAGCTGCTCAGCATGATGCTGCCCTCGGTGCCCGGCAGATAGCGGAAGATTTCATCGGTGATGAAGGGCATGAAGGGATGCATCAGCTTCATGGTGCCTTCCAGAACGTAGGTCAGAACCTCGCGTACGGTCTGCTTGGCTTCGGCGTCGTCACCGTTCAGACGCTGCTTGGCCATTTCGATATACCAGTCGCAGAAGCTGCTCCAGATAAAGTCATACAGCTCCTGAGCGGCCAGACCCATGTCGTAATTCTCGAAGTTCGCGGTGATCTGACGAACGGTCTCCTGATAGCGGGTCAGGATCCACTTATCGGCCAGCTCCAGCTTGTCGGCAGACGGCAGGCCCTGCTTCTCGAAGCCTTCCAGGTTCATCATGACGAAGCGGGTGGCGTTCAAGATCTTGTTGGCGAAGTTGCGGGCGGATTCGACCTTCTCCTCGATCATGCGCATGTCGTTTCCGGGAGAAACGCCCAGCGTCAGGGAGAAGCGCAGCGCGTCCGCGCCGTACTTGTCGATGATCTCCAGCGGGTCGATGCCGTTGCCCAGGGACTTGCTCATCTTGCGGCCCAGCGCGTCGCGCACCAGACCGTGAATCAGTACCGTGTGGAACGGAGTCTCCTCCATCAGCTCAACGCCGGTGGTGATCATACGGGATACCCAGAAGGTGATGATATCGTAGCCGGTAACCAGTACGTCGGTCGGATAGAAATATTTGAGGTCTTCGGTCTGCTCGGGCCAGCCCAGCGTGGAGAAGGGCCACAGCGCAGAGGAGAACCAGGTGTCCAGAACGTCGTTGTCCTGATGGATGTTCTTGGATCCGCACTTGGAGCAGCAGGCCGGATCCTCACGCAGCACCATCATTTCGCCGCAATCCTCGCAGTACCACACGGGGATGCGATGGCCCCACCA
>JAFQQU010000328.1 GCA_017410445.1 Clostridia bacterium
CTACTGCTTCATTCCAAACGGCAATAACGCCCGGGAGATCAGAAAGGGTAAACGGACGAATCATGGATGTGCGCCTCCTTTATTCCTGAGATTGGCGGCCCGTCATGTCTGTCAGCAAAACAGGAAGTAACTATATCATACCGGAATTCCGGCATAGCGTCAACACAGGATGAGCTCTTTGATATCCATAAACACCCCATCCACCAATGTAAACTGCGGATGGGGTGTTCTCTTCAGTATGTTCTGCCGCGCACGGCTCAGAATTTCGGCGTCATCATATCGCGGTAGATATCCTGCGCAATCGCGCGGAAGTTCTGCTTGGAAGAGGTCTGCATGAGACTCTCGCCCCGCTCTTCAAGCATCAGCACCGTTGCAATCCACGCATTGACCCAGCCGGTTTCAATCGACCACGCCGACCAGCCGACGTCCGCAGCGCTGCCCCAATACTCCCATTTCTCATAGTCAAAGCTCCGCATCCATGCGCCGTCCAGATACGGATACTTATCAGAGCGAACCTGTATGCGCAGCATGAAGTCCCGCAGCTTTTCATAGGCAGCCTTCACGCGCTCGCCTTTCAGCACCTGCGAAGCCTCCCACAGACCCAGCAGCGCCCAGTTGGTCGTATAGAGCATATCGGTTGCGGGATCGCCGTTTTCCTGAATGAGCGAGGCTTCCTCGGTTCCGTAACGCTCATTGGACTGAGGCGGCGGATATTTGCCGAGCGACAATTCGCCGAATACATCCCTGATCGCTCCGCAGGGAACCTGATATTCAAGGAGCGCATCGACGGCCTGACAGAGCCAGCGGCGGTGCTTATCGGTCGGATTGACCCGCATCAGGAAGCTGAGCGGAAGCAGCATGCGCGCAAGTTCGCCGGTCAGGCTGTTCTGCCACCGGAGCTTATCCGGGAAAAGCTCCATCGCCTTTTCAATGGCGCGTTCGGCTTTAATCAGCAGCTCGTCAAGACCCGTCAGCTCATACATCCACAGGTTGACCGCCCACTGATACGCCTGATAATGCGGCGCGACCAGATCTATTTCGTCATTATAGTAATCCAGCCAGCTCCCCTTGAAGGTCGCCTCGGACAGCGCGGACCTGCGCAAGCCGTTGCGGTCCGAAGTTCTCAGATTGGCCAGCACGCAGCGAAGGATCTTTTCATCCCACCGGCTCTCGCCCAGTATCTCCCGGGCGGCAAGCAGGCCCAGCAGCACGCGGGCGTTGTCATCTCCATAAAAAACAGGCTTGTCTTCAAACCAGTTAATCAGGCCATACAGCGGAGAATCCGGCTTATTCTGATAGAATGCGCCGTCCTTGAGCGTATGCTCAATCAGGCCGACCGCCGTTTTTCTGTAATCGGGCATTCCGGTCTGCCGCCAGCCGAAGGCCATTTCCATGGCGGACTCCCCCATACAGTCTGCACGCACGATATATCGCGCAAACTGTTTGCCCGTGCAGTCCATGGCCGATTCATAGCCCTCGAGAACCGAAACATCCGGCGAAGCGCGGGTAATCATATGATAATACATCCAATGCACATTCCGCTCGTAGGCAATGCGGAGCGCGTCGGACGAAAGCATCTGATCCGGACCGGATTCAACCGAGACGTCCGGCGTCCAGCGAAGATCAATCTTCCCCAGTCCCATCAGCTTCAGAATCTGCTGCCAGAGAACGCACCACCTCTTCGCCGGCGCATACCGACCGGTGATAAAATGAGACAGACAGGAAGTCGCCAGAAGCACATCCTGTTCCTCATCCAGCCAGTCCAGAATGACGTCCAGCTTTTCCGGGAGACCATACACCGCCGTATCATAGCCCGCAACCTTTGCCATACAGAGCATACCGGGCTTCTTTTCAAAATACGGCCGATGCCAACAGCCATTGAGCATAAGAATGGAGTTCTTCTCCATGCAGCCCATGAATCCGTCCGGCGCGACGAGCCGTTCAAACAGAATCGTTTCCGCTTCGCCGGTCTTCCTGCCCAGCACCTCGCAGGGATACTCGACATACAGCTTAAGCTTCTTTTTTCTCGCTGCCAGCAGCATTTCTTCGCTCAGGCAGAGAGCAGTGCGCGGATATCCGTCCGCCAGAGCAAAAACCGCCGTTCCTTCCTGCGCCATCTCAAGCGCCTGATCAATATTCTCCGCCAGAATCGGCTCATATCCCGATTCACGCAGCGCTCTCACCAAATCATTATCCGTCCGGGCGCAGAAAACTGCCGCGAGCTCTTTTTTCATCCCGGTTATCCCCTCTCATTACTCATACCGGATCATCATTCCATTTACACCGGCACTTTAACCACTGCAACGCGATATCCGTCCGCCTCGCCGAAGCTCTGATGCGGCTCATGGGCGTCCTCCGGATACAGCACATAAAACTCGCCGCCGTGCACCGGAATCGGAGCGCCCTCGCCTTCCAGAAAGAGGACGTCCTTCTCTTCGTCATACGGCACGACCGTCTCGAGCTCCGGTGTGTGCGCCCACACGCACGCGCTGTGACCGGAGAAGAGATACTGAATATCGATGAACCGCCTGTGCGCTTCAAATCTGCCCGTTCCGGGCGCATGCGTCCTGACGTCGGAGATGACAACATACATTCCCCTGCTCAGCTCGTAGCGGCCGCAGGGCTTGTCCTCCGCATTCTTCAAAAAATCAAACGCTTCCTGAAACAGCGGATGCATCGCCTCGTATTTCTTCGCCTCATTCAGCTTATCCAGAATCATGTCTGCATACCTCCCATCCTGTTTACACGAATTGTAGCGAATTTCAAAGCATCTGTCAACAGAAAGTTCTGCCCGCTGCTTATTGCCGTATTGAACATTTTCTAGCATTATATTATAATGTATATATATCAAGTAGCGAAGGAGTGTGCGCAATGGCCGGATACACGCCCAAGACCTTCGGAGCCGCTCTGAGCAGCCTGCTGAACAAATACAGCATGTCCGCCGCGACCGTATCCCGCATGCTTGGTCATAAGAGCCGGACCACGCTGCGCCGCATACTGACGGACCAGTCCAACGCGGACAGCATGGAAAAATTCCTTCAGGATTTTCTGAAAATCCCGCTTCTTCCGCTGACCGACGACGAAATCGCAGAGCTCCGGCTGTCGCTCGACTACAGCCGCATGGGTCCGGTCGGCTTCCGCGCACAGGACGAAATGCGGCGGCTGATGAACGCGCCATCACGCAGCGGCATGGATGAAATATCCTTGCGCTGCATACAGACCGGCGAAGTCTTTCCCCTGTCTTCATTCCTGCATGAGCTCTCCCGGACCGCAAAGGTCCGTATGCTGATCATCAACTGCGGCACAAGCGCCCTCTTTGATGCGCTCAGCGGCTTCCTGACCGGTACATTCCATCCGGATTTCGCAATCGATCATTACTTCTTTCTGAACGACAATATCGCCCGGACGGCGCAGTTCATGGCCGATATCTACCCCATGCTCTGCATTCACCGGTACACGGCCTACGCCGTTCCTTCCCCGTCCCCTGACCGTCCGCCGTTCTATGCAATGACCGCTTCCGTCATCGCCTGCCGCGCAGAACGCCCGGACGGCAGCATCTATGAGTATCAGATCGGCTTCGATTCGCCGCTTCACGCACAGCTGCTTTGTTTTATCGCCCCCGGCGTTTTCGAATACTGGCAGAGTCTGATCGCGCCCAGCGTGCCCGTGAGGATTTCCGTCAAGACCTCCTCGCTGACCTCCGGCACGACGCTCAGGGAATACGCCGCGCTTCACAGCAGCTACCGGGAGCTTGAGAACAACCATGATATCTACATGCTCAAGCCGGGCCTGCATCCGGCTCTGATTCCGCCGGAGCTGCTCGAGGAGCCGTTTCTGGATGCGCTCCGCAAAAGCATATTCGGAAGCGATCCCGATTTTGACGCGCTCGCCTGCCAGCTATACGAAATTCATGTACAGCGCTTCCGGAACATCTTCACGAAAAAGCGGGTAACGCACATCCTCATCCCGCCGGACAGCATGCAGCGCTTCCTGAAAGACGGCCTTCTGCCCGACCTCGGCGCTGCTATCCGCCCGCTCACCGTGTGGGAGCGCCGCACGATTCTCACCCACTGCCGGGATCAGGCGCGTGATAATCCGTATTTCAATATCTACTTCCTTAAAGGAGAAATGGCCGACATCCGGCTGGAGGCCACCTGCTACGAGCAGACCGGCGTACTCTTCCACAGCTGCAGCAGGACCGACTACTTCGGCGGCGGGCACACGGACGCGCTGGTTGCTCTGGACGACTTCACCGCCCTCTTCTCCCGGTTCTTCCGTGAAACCCTTCTTCCCAATCATGCGCTCAGCGCAGGCCAGAGCGTGGCCGTTCTGAGCTCGATGCTCGACGCGCTGCCCAGTGAAGAAGCGGCCCTCTGATCCATACGAAAAGGCATCCGCGCCCGGAGTGATCCGGATACGGATGCCCTTGTTTTTTGCTGATATTGCGTCCGGCCGGATCAGCGCTTCGCGCCCTTGCTGCCGGAGATAACGGTTCTCAAGATGGTGGAATCGTAGGAGAAGACGCTCTTGTTGCGCTCGCTCCACGCAGCCAGCGCGCACTCGACCATCTCGTTGACCATATCCGGGAAGGAAACGCCGACGGCTTCCCACAGATAGAAGGCCAGAGAGCCGGGGATAACATTGATCTCGCCGACATACAGCTTATCCGCCGCCTTATCCAGCAGATAGTCGATGCGGACGACGCCCTTGCAGTCCAGCGCGCGGAAGATCTCCTTGGTCAGCTGCTTGACCTCGGCGGTCTTCTCCTCGCTGATGGGCGCGGGGATTCTGCGCTTAAGGGAAGTCATGCCCTTGCTCGCGCCGCCCTTGGCGCTGCGGGTGTACTTGCTGTCGAAGTCCAGCAGCTCGTCGCTGTCCCAGCGGACAGGCATCTCGGTTTCAGAAGCGCGTACTTCGCCGGCATAGCCCATGGCGGAGCAGTTGATCTCGTCCAGGTCGCTGACGCCCTGCTCGATCAGGATGCGGCGGTCATAGGACGCGGCTACATCAATGGCATGGGACAGGGATTCGCGGTCGTTGGCGCGGCTGATGCCGATGGAGGAGCCCAGGTTGGCGGGTTTTACGAACATCGGATAGCTCATGGCCGCCTCGGCGCGGTTCAGAACGTCGATGTGGTTCTTTTCCCACTCAGTGCGGTCTACCCAGATATCCGGGAGCACCGGGAAGCCGCAGCCGCGGAACAGCTGCTTCATGGCGATCTTATCCATGCCGACCGCGCAGCCCAGAACGCCCGCGGAAGTATAGGGAACATTCCACAGCTCCAGCATGCCCTGCAGGGTGCCGTCCTCGCCGTTCATGCCGTGCATGACGGGCATGACGACGTCGATGCTCGCCAGAATGTTTCTGCCGCCGCCGAACAGCTTTTTCTTGTCCGTCGGATAGTCCATCAGCAGGAGCTTGCCTTCCTCAGCAAACGGAAGAACGCGCGTAACGCGGTCCGCGGAGAAGTTGGTGTAGAACTTGGTATCCTTCAGCGCTTCGCCGATATACCACTTGCCGTCCCGCGCGATATAGATCACGGTGACGTTCATCTGCGCCTTTTCCGCCGCCTGCACAGCCTGCAGACCGGAGATAATCGAAACGTCGTGTTCACAGGTACGGCTGCCAAAGATCACTGCAAGATTTACTTTCATGCTATACTGCCTCCGCTATTGCTTCTCGGTATAATTGTCCGGAAGATCGTTTTCAAACAGAATCGTGTCGCCCGGCTGGCCGATCTGGCCGATGACGGCCGTCGCTTCGTCCAGGCTGCTGACTACGTAGATTTTATCCTGCGCCATGCCGCCGTTGAGCAGGCCCTCAACGATGGGCGCAGTGTGCTTTTTGCCGATCAGGATCGCGATATCGCACGCATAGGCCATCTGCGCACCGAAGCGGCGGTTGATCTCATCCTCCTGCTCGCCCTGCTCCACCATGCCCGGCGTCACGACCACATGACGGCCCGGGAAGCCGGAGAGCACGTCCAGCGCTGCCTTCGCGCCGACCGGGTTGGAGTTGAACGCATCGTCGATGACGGTCACGCCAGCGCCGGGAATCAGCTGAAGCCGATGCTCGACCGGCTTGATCTTGCCGACGCCGCGGGCGATCTGCTCCATGGTCAGGCCCAGCTGCCGGGCCAGCGAACAGGCAAGAACGATGTTCTGGATGTTGTGTCTGCCCAGCAGGCGGGTCGTGCAGGTGACCTTCTCACCCAGGCTGTTTCTCAGAACGAAGGTGCTGCCCTCGGGACCGACTTCGATGTCGTCCGCCCGCATGTCCAGCAGCGCGCCCTTGAGGCCCGCGCGGTATTTCTTGACCTTTGCCCGCTCATACAGCTTGTCAACCTCGCCGCCGTCCGCCGCAAAGAACGCCATGCCGTCCGCCGGCAGGCCCTCGATCAGCTCGAACTTGGTATCGGCTACCTTATCGACGCTTCCGAAGGTTTCCAGATGCTGCGCGCCGACCGAGGTGATCATGCCGTATCCGGGATGCACCAGATCGACCAGCTCTTTGATATCGCCCACATGGCGCGCGCCCATTTCCGCGAGGAACACCTGATGATGGTCCGCCAGCTGTTCGCGGATGACCCGGGTCAGACCCATGGGCGTGTTGAAGCTGGAGGGCGTGGCCAGCACGTCGTATTTCTCCTCCAGAATGGTGGCAAGGATGAACTTGGTGGACGTCTTTCCGTAGCTGCCGGTGATGCCGATCTTGATGAGATCGGTGCGCGCGTCCAGCTTCTTCTTGGCGTCGTTGAGATAGTAATTCGAGATCGCCTTCTCAACCGGCTGCATCAGATAGCCCGCAGCCAGCGTCAGATACGGGACGCCCACGAACAGGAACACGCCCGGAAGCCCGATCAGATTCAGAATCAAGCCGCCCAGCACGGCAACCAGCGCAACCGCCGCATACAGCCGCTTCATGCGCGCCGTATACACCAGCGGCTTTTTCTCCTTCACCGAGTGCAGGCTCCTGTCCAGCAGGAACGCGCCCGCCGAGAAACCGATCAGCGTCAGTATGCCGCTGACCATCCACCGGGCCTCGCCCACGAACAGGCTCAGGAACAGCCCGAGCACATAATACGCCGCGCCCGCGCCAACGCCGATATTGAGCGTCCAGCCCAGATGCTTCTCGCTGTGCTTCTTCAGCCAGCGGATGTAGCCGTCCAGCTGATAGCTCTCCAGCTGGAACATGTGAAGATAGTATCTGGCGACCAGAACCGATGCGAGCACCGGGATCGCAGTCATGACAATATTCAAACCATTTCCTCCTAAACGGGCCGCATCAGCCGATGAAGCTCCTCATGATGGCCTTGAACTCCGGATATTTATCCAGATAGGCAAAGTGTCCGCATCCGGGGAGCGTGACCAGCCCCGCATCCGGAATCTGCTTCTCCATCTCCTGCCCCATCCAGAGCGGCGTGGCGGTGTCGTCCTCGCCCCAGACCAGCAGCGTGGACGCTTTGATCTTCGGGAGGCACCCGGTCATGTCCTGACGGAGCACCTTGTTGAACGTCGCCCGCATGGACGGCGTCAGCGCCTTGTAATCGCTGGAGCCGTATTTCTGAATGAGCGCTTCCTGCCAGCGATCGATCCTCTTCTCTCCGAAGATCATTCTGACCGGCGCGGAGTGAATCAGCTTCTTCAGCTGCTGATAGCGGCTGCTTCTGGAGTTCTGCTGTGCGGTGTATTTCGGCGGGAGACCTGCGCAGCCGGTGAGAATCAGCCGGCCTACCAGCTCGGGCCGGGAAGACGCCAGCGCCAGCGTTACGCGCCCACCGTGCGAATGGCCCAGAACATCGCATCCGGCGATGTCCATCTGCTCGATGAACCGCGCGATCATCTCGGCATACTCGGTGGCCGACCAGGGCTCCGGCGGCTCGCTGCTGCGGCCGTGGCCCGGGAAATCAACCACATAAATCCGGTGCGTATCCTGAAAATCGCGGGTGACCGGCAGAAAGCTTTCGCATTTTCCGCCCCACCCATGCAGAAGCAGGAGCGGCCTGCCGGCCTCTCCGTGAACTTCATAATACATCTGAACGCCCATGGCTTCAAAAATCATAGAAAGCAGCCCTCCCCGTATATATTGTAACCCACTTTCATTAAAAAGGAAAGCATTTTTCTACAATTTATGGGCCTGCGCGCGGAAAACACGCCCATGAGCCGCCGGAAAACGCTGTCAGACCGGATATTCGCCCGAGAACACTGCCTCCGCCGGGCCGGTCATGTATACATGGTTATCCTCTTCGCTCCATTCGATCGTCAGCGCGCCGCCGGGCAGAACCACCTGCGCCGTGCGGTCTGCCAGACCCTCGACCACCGCCGCAACCAGCGTCGCGCAGGCGCCGCTGCCGCAGGCCATCGTCTCGCTGCTGCCGCGCTCCCATACGCGCACATGCAGCTTATCCCTCGCCTCGACGCGGGTGAACTCGACGTTCGTCCGCTCCGGGAAGAACTCATGATTCTCAACTGCCGGACCCAGTACATAGAAGCTGCCGTCTCCGGCCTCCTCCTCGAAGGTGATCGCATGCGGATTGCCCATGGACACGCAGGTGAAGTGAATCGTTCTTCCGCATATTTCCAGTTCCTTGCGCGAGGCGATAATCCTCGGCTCGCCCATATCCGCGCGCGCAGCGACCGCCTTTCCGTTTTCAATCGTCATCGTCAGGTGCTTGAGGCCCGCGCCGGTCATAACGTCCATCTCTTCCTTCCTGACCAGGCCGGAGTCGTGCAGGTATTTTCCGACGCACCGCAGGCCGTTTCCGCAGATCTGCGCCTCGCTGCCGTCGGCATTGAAGATGCGCATTCTCGCGTCAGCGCCCTCGCAGGGCTCGATCAGGATGAGGCCGTCCGCGCCGATGCCGACATGCTGTCTGGAAATCTCAATCGACAGCGCCGCCGGGTCTTCGGGGCAGGGCTGGGTAAAGGTATCCGCAAAAACGTAATCGTTGGACAGGCCGTGCATTTTGACAAATCTCATGTTTCTTCCTCCCGGTGTACTTTTGTTAATTCGTTAACACATATGTGCATGAAGTTAAGTTTTCATCGCGCTATAATGAATCCGTATCACAGCTTCAGCATGCGGCGCACCTCAATGGCATGCGCCGGACACATTTCCTGACAGCAGAAGCAGGAGATACAGCCCTTGGCCGTAAACTGCGCTTTTCTGTTTACGATCTTTATGATATGCGGCGGGCAGCTTTCCGCGCACTTGCCGCAGCCGATGCATTTTGCCTTGTCGAGCCGGGGCAGCGTGCGGAACACCCGCTTGAGGAAGCCTGACGCCGGGCCTCTCATGAAGCCGGGCAGCCTGCCGGTGAAATCCACGCCCGCACTGTCGGGCAGGACAAACGGCGGGTTTGCAGGCTCGGCCGCATCGCCCATCAGCGTAAGCTCTGCGGGATGATACCATCCGCGCTCCCTTGCGATGCGCAGCATGGCGACGTTCTCCGGCTTCAGGCCGATGAGCGAGGATGCATATGCGTCCTGCTCGAACGCATTGCGCGCCGCCATCGTCAGACCCATGTGCCGGACGGTTCCGCCGGTCGGGCCGTTGCCCTCCATGCAGTCGATGGCGTCCAGCACGGTGATGGCGGGGGCTACGAATTTCGCCAGCTCGCAGAGCATATTGCTGAAGCCCTCCAGCTCCGGATGCCGGTAATGAAGCTCCGGCTTCTGAAGGCCCGGAACGCTGCCGAACAGATTCTTGACGCCGGCGGAGAGCATGGTCATGCTGTGGGTCTTGAGCTTGGCGACGTTGATGACGGCGTCCGCCTCGAGAATCGGCTCGATGATGTTGAAGGTGCGGTTTTCAAAGCCCTCCGGGCAGAACACCTGCTTCCAGCCGACATTATAGTTGAGCTCCGCTTCCCCGGCGAGCGCCTTCAGCCCGCTGACCGAGTAAATCGACGCGAGCATCGCAGGCGTGTACAGGCCGCCCGGGCTGTCCGCAACGACGATATCCGTTATGCCCATGCGCCTGAGCTTGCGGATGATGGCCAGCAGCAGCTCTGCGCGCGTCGTCACGGCGGTATCCGGCTTGCATCCGCGGACGAGATTGGGCTTGAGCAGCACGCGCATGCCGGGTTTTATGAGTTCGTCCGCCCGGACATGCTCAAAATGCCGTTCAACAGCCGCGTCCAGCAAATCCTGGCGGTATTCGGGCACTTTGCAGACCGATACGATTCCCATCAGGTTTCATCCTTTCAGAAAAAATAGAGGAGGTATTTCATTTATGGCACTTCTTCATGTTGATTTTTCTTCGAGCGTCCTCGGCATGTGCGTCCAGATGGACGTCATCCTGCCCCAGAAGCCGACCGGCATGATCGGCGTGAACGACGCGGTCCGCTCCGGCAAGTATCCGACGCTCTATCTGCTGCACGGCATGAGCGACGATCATACCATCTGGCAGCGCCGCACCTCCATCGAGCGCTACGCCACCGAGAAGGGCATCGCCGTGGTCATGCCCTGCGTGCACCTGTCCTGGTATACCGACATGCACGTCGGCCTCAAATACTGGACCTACATTTCCGAGGAGCTGCCCGCCATCTGCCGCCAGTTCTTCCCGAACATGTCCGACAAGCGTGAGGACACCTGGGCGGCCGGCCTGTCCATGGGCGGATACGGCGCTATGAAGCTGGGTCTCAGGGCCAGCGATACCTTCTCCAAGGTCGTCTCCCTCTCCGGCGGTCTGGACGTCGTCACCCTGACCGAAAAGAGAATGATCAGCCAGAAGCCCTACTGGGAGAGCGTTTTCGGCCCCACCGAGAAGGTCAAGGGCTCCTTCAACGACCTGTTCGCCGCCGCCGAAGAGCTGAAGGCGTCCGGAAAGCCGCTGCCCGACGTCTATATGTGGTGCGGCACGTCCGACTTCCTGTACGATCAGAACGTCCGGATGCGCGAGCATCTCAAAAAGCTGGGCTACAACCTCACCTACACCGAGAGCCCCGGCGACCATCAGTGGAAATACTGGGACGAGCACATTCAGCTGGGTCTGAACTGGCTGACGAAGTAAACGCTCACATTCTTCCGTCCTCCTCATTTCGGGGAGGACTTTCTTATATTTCAATTCCCTCGGTGCGAAGCAGCGCGCGTTTGACCGGGATTCCTCCCGCATATCCGGTCATGGAGCCGTCCGCGCCGATAACCCTGTGGCAGGGAATGATGATCGGAACCGGGTTCCTGTGATTCGCCATGCCAACTGCGCGGAACGCTTTGTCCCGGCCCACCGCGCGGGCAATGTCCCGGTAGGTGCGCGTTTCGCCGTACGGTATATCGCGCAGCGCTGCCCACACCGCCTGCTGAAACGGCGTGCCCGCAGGACGGACGGGCAGATCAAACGCCTTCCGCTTTCCCGCAAAATACTCGTTCAGCTGACGTACAGCCTCGCAAAGCACCCCGCAGGCGCGCTCCTCTTCCCCGCTTCCTCCGAATTCCAGCCGCACAATCGCGCCCGATTCCTCATGGAGCATAAGCGGGCCGATGGGGCTTATCATCCGCATGCGGTGAATCATGTCCGCTTCCTCCTCATCAGAAGATGCATACCGGATATAGTATATCACAAATACAGTCCGGAATGAAGCAAAATCTTCGTGCGTATACTCTCTCAGAGAGAAGGGAGGCGGACTTATGCGAGACAACGACTCGCCGCACGGCGTCCGTCCGCACGGACTGACGCTGGAAGGGCGGCAGAAGGCGGTGATCACGGGCGTTGAGGGCGTGGACAGCTTCAACGAGCAGATGGTGGTGCTGGCGACAACAGCCGGAACGCTCACATTGCTCGGAAATCAGCTGCACGTATCGAAGCTGAATCTGGAGGACGGTCAGCTGCTGGTCGACGGAGAGATCGCCGCGCTTGAATACGACGAGCGCAGCCGACCGGGCCGCGGGTCCCTGCTGACCCGTCTGTTCCGTTAGAGCATGCTGTTTTATACCGTCGGTCAGAGCCGGATTTTCCTGACCATGCTGTATGCCGGGCTGGCCGTCGGGCTGTATGCCAGCCTTGATTCGGCGGCGCGGCGGCTGTTCCGGCCCGGCCCGGTCTTTTCGCTCTTGATGGATCTTCTCTTCGGTCTGATATCCGCCTGCATCACCTGCATTGCGCTGGTCGCCGCCGCAGACGGGGAGCTGAGGCTGTATTCGCTGATGGGCGTTCTCTCCGGCGCGCTGATTTACATGGGAACCATCGGTCCGCTGCTGAAGAGCGCCGGTTCCCTTCTGCTCCGGCCGCTGAATGCGCTGCTTGGGTGGATGAAACAAAGAAGTTTTCTCAAGAAATTGCTCCGGTGATGCAGGATTCATTCCCTCCGTCATAGAATAGTCAATAGACAGAATGATTATCGGGAGGCGGTCTGACATATGCAGAATTTCCGCAAAATCAAGCCGCGCTTCTGGGTGATTCTTCTGTCCGTGCTGGCCGTCGTGTTCACGGCCGCTTATTCGTCCCAGCAGAGATACATCAACAGCCAGCGGGAGCGGATCGCAGCCCTCAACGAGCAGAAGACCGCGCTGGCCGAAGAGAACGCAGTCCTTCAGCGAAAGATCGATTTCACCTATACGGACGAATACATCGAGCGCGAAGCCCGCAGCCGTCTGGGTCTGATCAAGGAAGGCGAAATCCTGTACGAAACCACCGACTAAAACAATACCGATCGATTCATTCCGGCGCGGCGGCATTTCAGCCATCGCGCCGCTTGTATTCCGCCGAGGAGGTTCATCCATGCAAACCCGCACTTACGCCGCAATAGACATCGGCTCAAATTCCGTCCGCCTCATGGTCGCCCGCGCCGAAGGCGATAATCTGAACATTCTGACCACCGAGCGCTTCACCACCCGCCTGCTCAACGGCCTCAAAGACGGCTTCCTGACCGGCGACCCCGCCGAGCAGACGGCGCAGGCGGTTGCCGCGCATGCAGAAACCGCCCGCTCCATGGGCGCGCACGTCATCGAGGCGTTCGGAACAAGCGCGCTGAGAGATGCGAAAAACGGAAGCGGTTTCTGCGAATACGCTTCGTCCCTGAGCGGCGTGAACGTCATGATCATCTCGGGCGTTGAGGAAGCGCAGCTGGCCTATGCGGGCGCGGCGCCCCGCGGAAGCTGCGGCGTCATCGACATCGGCGGCGGCAGCACCGAGCTGATCATCGGTTCCGACGGGAAAATGCTCCGGGCGCACTCGGCTCAGATGGGCGCTGTTCGCCTGTGCAACATGCTGAGCGGCCGCCTGAACCCGGAAGAAATGGTCGCCCGCGCCAAGGAGGCGCTTCATGAAACCGTGCGCACCGTGTGCACTTCCTCGCCCGATAAATGGGTCGGCGTGGGCGGAACGATCACCAGCCTTGCCGCAATGACCAAAAAGGTCAGCAAATACACGCCGGGCGCCATTGAGGATTTCCCCATCACCGAAGATATCACATCCGACTGGCTGAGGCGCCTGTGCGGAATGCCCGTCGAAGAGCGGCGGGAGCTGATCGGCCTGACGCCCAACCGCGCGGACATCATCCCCTTCGGCGCGGCCATCCTGCTGGCCGTCATTCAGGAAACCGGCGCGGACCCCGTGCATGCCTGCGACCGGGACAACCTCGAGGGATACATCCGCAGCCGCCTCATGACCGGCTCCGATACGTAAAAAATTCAAAAAAGCATCCCGGGAGGGTTGATTTCTCCCCGGGATGCATATATAATAGATATGTTACGCCGGTGTGGCGGAATTGGCAGACGCACTTGACTCAAAATCAAGCGGGAAACCATGCCGGTTCGAGTCCGGCCACCGGCACCATAAACCCTGCCGCAGAACGATACATTCCGTATCTCCTGCGGCAGGGTTTTCTTTTACTCTGATCGCTCCGGCGCTATATGCTCCTGCCCTGCTTGATTTCCTTCGGGGTGGTATCCAGATGCTTTTTCATCATCCTCCGCAGGAAGGAGGGCGAAGAAAAGTGCAGCATCTCGCAGATTTCTTCCAGCTTTTTTCCTTCCTGCATCAGCATCCGGGCATGGGACAGCCGGATTCTGTTCTTATAGTTGATCGGAGATTCTCCGACCGCCTCCCGGAATACTTCGTAAAACCGCGAAGGGCTCATATAGCACATCGCTGCCAGCTCCTCCACCCGGACCGACGCCGAATTCCACTGTCTGAGGTACTTCAGCGCAGGAAGAATCCGGTCAAGCGATGCATTTTCCTCCTTCTGCAGGAAGGGAGAAATCGCGCTCAGAATCCGGTAGAAGGCGGCGATGCTTCCAAAGGATCCAACCTCATTCTGCGCTTCACACAATTCACCAAAGTCGTCCTTCAGGCCCGGCAGGCCGATTGCCTGCATCGAACGGTATTTCAGTGAAAAGTCGTCCGCCTCAAACTCCAGCCTGTCAAAAATTACGTCGTCTTCCGTAGTCCAGTGCGAAGCATACGGCAGTCCCTTCGGAATAAACCATACGTCGCCCGGACAGAGCCGAATCACCTTTCCCCCGTCATATTCCGCCCGGCATTCCCCTCTTATAATATAAGCAAGATGCGGCGACGGAAACCCGACATTTGTGCCCGCGCTGTAGCAGCCCGCCCTGATATGCCGGCTAGCCAGAAACCTGCAGAAATGCTCCTCTTCTCTCTTCAACGCATTCTCCTCCGTAGAATTGTGCTCTTTTTCTGCGAGTATATCATCTTCAATTTCGCCTGTCAACCAATTACAATAGAGCCAAAGGAGATGAATGCAATGAAAAGAGTTCTGGTTATCGGCGGCACCGGCACGATGGGCCGGTATCTGTGCCCCATTCTGGCCGGCAGGGGATATGAAGTGGACGCCATCGCCGGCGAGATCCGGAAGGATCAGCCCGGCATTCGCTACCATTTCGCCAACGCGCTCGACAATACCGTGCTGGAGACCTATCTGAAGAAGGGCTATGATGCGGTCGTGGACTTCATGTGGTACAGAGACGACCTGTACAGGAGCCGCTATAAGCTCTTTCTCGAGCATACGGGCCACTACTTTGTGCTCTCCTCCTACCGGGTATACGCCGAAAGCGCCGCGCCGCTGACGGAACAGTCGCCCCGCCTTGCCGAAGCGCTGCCGGCGGACGACGTCTGGAAGCATTCCACAGGTTATGCCCAGATCAAATGTGAAATGGAAGATCTTCTTCAGCAGTCGGACGGCAATAACTGGACCATTCTGCGTCCGACCGTGGTATACTGCCCCGGCCGCATGCCCCTTGTGACGTGGAGTAACAATGAAGTCGCGCTCCGCGCCTACGCGGGCAGAGAAATCGTGCTGCCGCGTGAAGCCATGGACAAAAAGACGACGATCGTCTGGGCCGAGGACGTGGCCCGCATGATCGCAGGGCTGATGTTCAAGCCCGAAACCAAAAAGGAAATCTACAATATCGCCACCTCCGAAACCACGACCTGGGGCGAAATCCTGAACTGCTACGGCGAGCTGTTCGGCCTGAAGGCGCATCTGTGTGATACCGATGCATATTTTAAGATGATCTGCGGCGGCAGCACGGATCAGAACGTCATCAATCAGAGAAGATTTCTGCTGTATTATGATCGCTTGTACGACAGAAGCGTCGATAACAGCAAGGTTCTTGAGGCGGCCGGACTTAAGCAGAGCGATCTCATGCCCATCCGCAAGGGACTTGAGCTCTCGATCGGAGGAATCATTCCCCAGTCCTTCGCCGATATGGATCAGTTTCTGGGAGGCATAAACCGATGAAGCGCGTAAAGGTAATTCAGATCGGCGTCGGCCACGACCACGCGAAGCCGAATTTCGACAGCATCGCATCCCTTCATGAGCTGTTCGACGTAGCGGGCCTCGTCCGCGTGCCGGGCGAAGAAGACATCAAGCCCGATTTCAGCAAATCCCATCCCGAGATTCCTCTGCTCTCTCTGGAGGAAGCGCTGAGCATTCCGGGGCTGGAAGCCGCCGTCATCGAGACCACGGATCTTGAGCTGGTGCGCTATGCGCGCATGGCGGCGGACCGGGGGCTGCACGTATTTATGGACAAGGCGGGCAGTCAGTCGGCAGAGGAATTCGAAAAAATGCTCGCATCGATCCACGAACACGGAAAAGTGTTCGGCATCGGCTATGTGCTCAGGTTCCACCCATTCATCAACAGAACGCTCAAGGAAATAAGCGAAGGCAAGCTGGGCGAGGTGTATTCCGTCGAGGCGCACATGAGCCGCGACGACAAGGACGAAAAGCGCCGCTGGCTGGAGCAGTTTCAGGGCGGCATGACATATTTTCTGGGCTGCCACCTGATCGATCAGCTGTATGCCATCCTTGGCATCCCCGATGAGATCATTCCGCTGAACGCCTCCACTACGCCCGAAAAGAACAGCGCAGAGGACCTTGGCTTCACGGCGTTCCGCTATCCCAAGGGGATGAGCTTTATCAAGGTCTGCGGCGCGGAGCCCGGCGGTTTTGCCCGGCGGCAGATGGTGATCTGCGGCTCGCTGGGCACTGTTGAAATCCGGCCGCTGGAAGAGGACTTCAACGGGCTGCGCATCTCCAAAGCCCGCACATGGTTCCGCACCGATCCGGACACGCCGCTCAAGTGGGGCGATCCGGGCGTCGAGGAGCAGTGCGCTCCCTACAACCGGTACGACGCGATGTTTGAATCGTTCGCCCGCCGCATTCTGGAAGGACGTCCCTCCGAAAAAGAGGAGCTCATCCGCGAAGCGCGGGTTCATCGAATGATTCTTGCCGCCTGCGGCATGCCGTGCGATTTCAAGGGAGAAATCACGCTCTGACCCTGCCCGCCGCGCGGCAACGCAGCAATATCATCATACAGCCCCTCATCGACCATACAAATGCTTCTTCACGGACGTCCGGCTCTTTTCACAGGGTCGGGCGTCTTTTTCACCCCACGCCGTTCCAACTTGTTCCGGCAGAACGAATTCATCTGCCCGCAGGCAACCGTCTGTTTTTGGATTTAGGTTGACATCGCCCGGCCCGAGGATGTATATTTATAAAAAACATATGGGAGGCATGTACAGTGGCGTCTCATCCTCGCCTTGAATATATCGCCGACATTCATTCCCGGGTGCATTTCTGCCGCGGCGCGGCGCTGTTCCGGCTGCGCGGCGGAGAAGGGCGCATCGTCTGCCGCGACTGGTTTCCCGGAGTCAAAAAGCCCGCCAGTCCGTTCGTCGGCGGCGAAAACAAATCCTCGAACTATGATCTGTATCTGAACGGCGTGCCGCTCGTCAAAACGCACATTCCCGACAGTGAGCTGAGAGCAGAAGTAGGACTGGGCTACGGCGACGGCCTTTCCAAGGAACCCGGCTGCCTCGCAGTGCGCGGGCGGCTGAACGCAGGCTACGAAGGGCTCAAGCACTCATCAGACGTACTCGCCCCCTTTGTCGGGCTGCTCTCCTCGGGCCTCTATGCGGTGGCCGACTTCGATCTTTTTCAGGTGCGCCCCTCCGATAAGGATCACAGCTATTTCTGGGACGAGCCCGCAGAGGACAGCTACGAAAGCGAACTGCAGCTGGAGCGGGTCTACTGGTACATCGGCGTCGTCGAACGGCATGATGCGCCGCGCTATATCATCCCCTCCCGCCGCGCTGCGGATTTCGATCCGGCGGCATTCGAAGCATACCGAAGCCGCATCTCCGAGGGCGACAGATTCCCCAGGGCGGTGGCGCTGTATCTGAACGGCGCGGTCACGCTGATGCTGGACGGCCATCACAAGGCGGCGGCTTGCGCAGCCGAGGGCGTGCCGGTCAGGACGCTTGTCATCTTCCATCTGGACGATGACAAAGCGCCGGAAGAGGCATACCTTTCCGGAAAGCGGCTGTACATGCACCACGGCATCGGCTATGAACGCTATCCCGGCCCGCTGACCATCCGTGACGGGCAGGACAACGAGCTGTGCCGGGTCTGCGGCGTCGACAAAATAAAGCTGTCGCCCGTAACGCCGGCTGACTCCGAAAAGACCGACTGGGGCCGAGTCAGCGACGAATTCCGCACCGAAAAATTCCGGAATTTCCCTTCGGACGCCGAATCCGGCACCCATATCCCTCCGGACCGCATCCGCTCTCTCATGGAGGAGGAACGGAGCATCATCCCGGGAACGCGTCATTGGCGCGAGCGGCACATCACCGAGCTTCGGGCATATGCAAAGCGCTTCCCGGACAGCAAGCTCCTGTCCGTCACCGACCGGGCGTGGCTCAGCAGGCCGGACAGCGAATTCTGAAGCGGCGTCACCGGCGATATGCTCAACATATAAACTATATACTCATGGAGGGATCATCCATGCGGAACCTGCTTTTCCGGGGACTGATTGTCCTGTTTATGCTGCTTCTCATCTCAGCAGGCGCGTATGCGGAAGCGCCCGGGGCGACTGCGCCCGCTCATTCTCCTCTGTATCATCCGGATTATCCGCCTGAACAGATCATTGAGTATTTCGAAGAAGTCGTGCTGGACATGGAGTACGCCGACGGCACGGGCGATGTCTCGCTGGTGCAGAAGTGGATTGCCCCGATGCGCTACCGGATTTACGGCTTCCCCACCGACGAAGACCTTTCGATACTGACCGCCTTTTTTGATCAGCTGAACGCCCTCCCGGGCTTTCCGGGCATCTGCGCCGCCGGAGAGGAGGAGGCGGAAAACGTAACGATCAGCTTCCTTGATCACGAGGGTTTCTATGCCGTTTTCTCCGACATGCTCGGAGGCGACAGCGCTTTCGGAGCCACCCGCTTCTGGTATTACACCGAAACCAACGACATCTACACGGCGAACATCGGCTACCGCACGGACGTCGGTCAGGCGGCCAGAAACTCCATTCTGATCGAGGAAATCGTCAACACGCTGGGCGTCAGCGACACCGTCCTGCGGACGGACAGCATCGTCTATCAGTATTCCGACGACAACACAGCGCTGAGCGACGTCGATCTGATCATTCTGAGCCTGCTTTACGATCCGGCGATCGAATGCGGCATGGATGCGGAGAGCTGCCGGGCAGTCATCCGGGAGCTGTATTACTGAGAATCGTCCGAGCCTTGACGGGCGGGAGGGTTTGTGCTATCATCGGCAGTAACCTACACCGGCAGAACGGAGTGACAATTCATGGAAATCAAGAGCATCCTCATCAAGGACACCACCCGCGAGGAGCGGGAACAGATCGTCGCCGAGTCCATCGGCAATATCGAATCGGCCTGCGACGGCTGCGCGCCCGGTCTGGTCGAGATGTATCAGGAATACATCGAGGGCCGCAAGGAACTGCGCCAGATCAACATGGAGTTCAACGCCCGCTATGTCTCCGGCGCGGAAGGACCCAAGCGCGGCGGCTGCATGATGGGCTGAGCCGCGCAAAAAACATCCTCAGGCACAGAAACAGCGCCCTGCCGCTTATTGGCAGAGCGCTGTTTTATGCTTATTCCTTGATTCCCGCGACCCGCTTAAGCTCCTCCAGCGGCAGCGCCTCAACGAGGAAGCAGTCGCCGTCGTAGCGTTCGCATCTGGATGCGTCCACCCGGTCGAGGAAGGCGTCGTAGTCCATCAGGGCGAACAGCTTCTCCTCTTCGCTGTCCCAGAACCGGATTTCATAGGTATCGCAGACCAGCGGAACGCCAGTATCGGTATCGACGAAGCCGAAGGGCACCTGCGGAATGCGCGGCAGGATGGTCGGCGTATCGGTCGGAAGCACGAAGCTGCCGATGATCTTTCCGCTGCGCTCGTAATACTGCGCCATAGCGTAGTACGCGTCCACCATCTGCCGGTCATGGAGCCACGGGCCGAACTTTTCCGGATTGCGCAGAAACTCCCGCGCCTCCTCCTTGCCGACCGCCAGCTGCCAGACCGCCGAGGGCATGGTCATGCTGCCGTCCTTCTCGCCCATGAAGACCCGCTCGGCCATCTCGATAATCATCCGGTCGTTGGTCTCCTGCACGCCCTCAAGTCCGGCCATGAAGGTATTAAGATCGGCCTTCTCTCCGCCCTCTTCAATGCCTGCATTCCAGAATTTTGCAATCCGCTCAACCGCTTCGTAAAAATCCCTGATTTCATCATTGGCGGAGGGCAGCGGCAGGCGCATTTCGACCTTGCGCTTCTCCCCTTCCTTCCATTCGACGCTGAAGCCGCGGCCGATGTGGTCCGGATGCCAGACGATGATATCCCGCTCGCCCGTTTCGCCCGGAATGGTGCGCAGCCCGTCAAACGCGCCGTAAACCAGCTCCTCGCCCACAATCACCTCAAGCGGCAGAACTTTTTTCTTTGCCGCCGTCTGGCGGATAGTAATATCGATGCCCATGCTTATGCTTCTCCTTTTCTTATGAAGTATTCTTCTCTGCACAGCAAATAGTCTGTCGATACATTCAGCACATCAGCCATGCGCACCAGCATCTTAAGACTCGGTTCTCTTGTCCCTTGCTCATAGCATTGGTACGTTCTTAATACTACGCCGATTGAATCAGCCATTGTCTGCTGAGTCATTTGTCTGTTGATCCGTATCTCTCTAAGTCGCCTGCAAAAGCACATAAATGACCCTCCAAGCATTGACTACGTGCAAATTGTACGCTATAATACAAACGTCAACAACGTACATTTTGTACGTAAGTCAGGAGAATCAGAAAATGTATACAAAGAAAGCCGCCATTAACAATCCGAACAGATGCCTTAATTGTATCCACTATCACCAGCACTATGTCAAAATATGCAGCGCGCCGGAGCGTTACAGCAAGTGCTTCTGCGGGCACTGCACAGCCAGAAATGCTAAATCTGTCAGAGAAGACCGAACATGCGATGATTTCCGGCGAAAAACCGAATAACTCAAAAGCAGAAAAAATCTCCCGTCCGATCAGCTCTGTTAAAAGCTAATCAAACGGGAGAAAGCAATTTATCCTATCTCTGAACCTCCTCCATCGCGATTTCCGCCCATCTCCACAGGCGGGCAGGATCGCGGCGGATGGTGCTGATGTCCTTGAGGATGAATTCAAGGCTGCGGTTATGCCGCCTGGCCGCGTCCATGGTTGCGCGCAGGTCGCGGCGGACAGCCTCCTCATCGAAGGAATCGGTCGCAAGGAAGGCCGGATTGGGCTTGGCGCTCATGACCTTCCCCTCGGGCAGCGCTTCGGCGAAATGGTCCCGGTCGCTCCACGGGCTGCACGAAATCTTGCGCACCTTCGGAAGCGCCGCCAGCACGTCCAACCGGTCGTCCAGCCGCTCGCAGCAGCCATAATAGATCGCGCCGAAATGCGGAAACACGCGCTTCATGTATTCCACCTCAAACTCGCGCGTGATCTCCGGAGATACCGAGCTGAACAGCTGCGCAAGCCCGAACGCCCAGCCCTGTCCGGTCGTGCCGAATCCGCTTTCTCCCTCCGGCAGGTCGCTTAAGAAATTGTGAGAGCAGTGGGTCAGCGTGCCGGAGACGTCGTAAATCCCCTGCCGGTTGGCCGATTCGATCTGATGAAGAAGGCCTCTCGTCAGCTTCTCCATGATCGCGTGCATGAACTCCGGCCTATCCATCAGGTCGATATAGCAGCTCTCTACGCCGCGCCAGAAGCTGATCTTGTCCCACACGCCCAGATGCATCGATACGCCGCGCATCCGGTACGGAATGATCCCGCCGAAGATCACGTCCGCCTCCTCGCGGATCCGCTTCAGCGCCTCCCGGTCCAGCGTATACTCCGGCAGGCGGATCTGCGCCAGCGCTTCTTCGCTGTCCAGCACATCGTAAAGCCGGTGGCTGTAGGCGGTTGCGTTCCTGTCCGGCGCGATGACGTCTTCCTTGACCTCGAGGCCCCAGCCGCTGTCAGATACGGGCATGGGCAGCTGAATATAGGGCGTAAGCACCATGTCGACCGGCATATGCCGCCAGCAATAGAGCTTCATCTTCAGCTCTTCCTCGACGCGGCGCCAGTATGCGTCCTCCGCCCGTCCGCTGAGCGCGCCGTCCGTATTGATCTCCTGCCAGCAGATCTGATCGATCAGCACCATGGGACGCGCCGGACGGCACTCGTTGTTGGCGGTCCACAGCCTGCGCTTTTCATCATGCACCGGCAGCGAAGCGGCCTCGGCATACTGCATGGCCAGCTCTCTCAGGATGGAAATGTCATTCGGCTTCAGCATATTTTTTGTCCTCCCGCATGTTCTTTCCGCCGCGCGTGCGGCGCAGCGCCGGGGTATGAAGATCATTGAGCCCTCCCAGAGACGCATCCGTCCCGGGGAGGGCGTTTCTCTTTACCGGATTGCCTTCACGGCCGCCTTTTCCGCCTCCAGCGCCTGCTCAAACCGCGCCGCATACATGTCCGCGCCCTGAACATCCGCCTCGTCCGGCTGCATAGTCACGCAGTTGGCGCCGGCAAATACCTTCTCGGCCAGATAGCTCTCCAGCGTCTGTCCGGCCGCACCGTAAACCCGGTAGGCCGCCAGCAACGCCATGCCCCACGGGCCGCCCTCGCCGGCCGTCTCCATGACCGAAACCGGCGCGTTCAGCGCAGCTGCCAGCAGCTTCTGCGCCGTGCCGGGAGTCTTGAAATATCCGCCGTGGCCGAGCAGCGAGTCGATCTTCACCTGCTCCGCGCGGAGAATGCCCATGCCCATCTTCAGAGAAGTGACCGCGCCCAGCACCAGCGAGCGGGAGAAATTCGCAAACGTCAGCTGCGCTTCGGGTGTGCGGAGCGTCATCGGCCGTCCCTCGGACAGGCCGGTGGTGTGTTCACCGGAGAGATACGGCACGTTCACCACGCCGCCGCAGTCCTTTTCGCCCTGCATGGCCGAAGTGAAGATGGCTGTATAAATATCGCCCATAGATACTTTCAGGCCGGCTGCTTCGGCAAAGCCCTTCAGCATGCCCGCCCAGGCGTTTATATCGCTGGTACAGTTGTTGCAGTGAACCATGGCGACCGGCTTGCCCGAGGGCGTCGTCACCATGTCGATTTCGGGATATACCTTCGACAGCGGCTTTTCGAGGACTACCATCGCAAATACGCTCGTACCCGCGGAGACATTGCCCGTGCGCACGGCCACCGCGTTGGTCGCGGCCATGCCGGTACCGGCGTCGCCCTCCGGCGGAGCCATGACCGCGCCGGGCTGAAGCGTTCCGGTCGGATCGAGCAGCTTCGCGCCCGCCTCAGTCAGTTCGCCCGCATCGCCGCCCGCCGGGAGCACCTCCGGCAGGATATCTCTCAGCTTCCAGCCGAAGCCCCTGTCCGCGATATTCGCGTCGAACGCGTCCACTTTCGCCTGATCGTAATCATTGACCGCGCTGTCAATCGGGAACATGCCGCTGGCCTCGCCCACGCCCATCACATGCTTCCCGGTCAGTTTATAGTGAACATATCCGGCCAGCGTGGTCAGACGGGCAATGTCCTTCACATGCGCCTCGCCGTTCAGAATCGCCTGATACAGATGCGCGATGCTCCATCTCTGAGGAATGCTGAAGCCGAGCAGCGCCGTCAGCTCTTCCGCCGCCTGAGCGGTGATGGTATTTCGCCAGGTCCGGAATTCAGCCAGCTGATTTCCGTCTGCATCGAAGGGCAGATAGCCGTGCATCATGCCGGAAATGCCCAGACCGGCCAGCTTCGTGAGCTTCACGCCGTATTTCTCGAGAACATCCGCCGAAAGATTCGCATACGCCGCCTGAACGCCGGTCCATACCTCGTCCAGATGGTAGGTCCATACGCCGTTTTCCAGCCGGTTGTCCCAGGTGAAGTCGCCGCTCGCAATGGGCGCATGATCCTCGCCGATCAATACCGCCTTGATTCTCGTCGAACCGAATTCAATGCCCAGCACCGCATTTCCCGCTTCAATCCACTTTGCCAGTTTCTGCATATCTCTGCCCTCCCATATTCTTCCGGCCGCACCGCCGCACAATTACGAATTACCGGTTTCTTATACTGATTGATTCGCCGCCGATAATTAACCTTCCTTCTTTATTCAATTCACATTTTGGCACATTTCCATAACGCAGACAATTGTCGGTTGACATAATCACAAAGTGGTGTTATATTGGTAAAAAACCACAAAAGGCGGTGCATGAAAATGGCTCGGCAAAAGCTGGATCTGACGGACGAAAGACAATCCCCATATAAGGTCATACTGCTTCTGGCATGGCCGCTCTTCGTCGAACAGATCCTCTCCACCCTCGTTACTCTGGCCGATCAGGCCATGGTCGGCTCCCTCGGCGTAAAGGCGACGGCTGCCGTCTCCATCTCAAACTCCTTTATCTTCCTGCTCAACGGCGTGGTCATCGCCATGGGCGTCGGCCTGACAGCCTATGTCGCCCGCAGCGTCGGCGCGAAGGACTATGAAGCGGCCAAAGCGTATATCCGCCATGCCTTCCTGCTGCTTCTGTTCATCGGCCTTCCGATGACGCTGATCGTCACCGCGCTGCACCGCATGATCCCGATGTGGATGGGCGCCGAGCCGGAAATCATGGACGACGCAGCCGCATACGTCCTCATTACCTCCCTCTTCCGCATCTTCACCATGGCCATGATGGTGCTCGGCTCGGTCTTCCGCGGCCGCGGCGATACCAAAACGCCCCTGCGCATCAACGTTCTGGCCAACATTCTGAACGTCGTCGGCAACTATCTGCTCATCTATCCGAATCACACGATTCAGCTGGGCTCCCTGTCCATTCCGATGATCGGCGCAGGCATGGGCGTCCGCGGCGCAGCGCTGTCCACCGGCTTCTCCTGGTTGATCGGCGGCGGCCTGCTGGCCATCATGCTGTTCAAGAAGAAGGATCCCACTCAGATCTCCATCCGCGATTCCTTCAAGCCCGATTTCGCGCTCATCAAGCGCGTGGTCAAGCTGTCCATTCCCGCGATGCTTGAGCGCCTGTGCATGTCCGGCGCCGGCATCTTCGTGACCAAGACCATCGCAACGCTGGGTACGATCGCCGTCGCGGCAAACTCGGTCTATCTGAACGCCGAATCGATTTCCTACATGCCCGCCTTCGCCTTCGCCACCGCCGCCACCACGCTGGTCGGTCAGGCGCTGGGCGCGGGCAAGCCGGATCTGGCGAAAAAGTATACCTGGAGCACCATCAAGATCGGCTGCGGCCTGATGGTTCTGGCCGGCGTCGGCCTGTATGTGTTCGACGTGCCGCTGGTCCGCATCATCACGCAGGACCCCGACGCCGTCACGCTGGCCGCCGAATGCCTGCGCATCACCGCCTTCGTTCAGCCCATTCAGGCCGCTGCCTGGATCTTCGCGGGCGCGCTGCGCGGCGCGGGCGATACCAAGTGGCCCTTCTATATCACCGCCGTCTGCAACTGGGGCATCCGCACGCTGGGCGCCATTCTGTGCATCAGCGTATTCCACATGGGCCTTCCGGCCGCCGTGCTGTGCACCTGCCTGGACAACACCGGCCGCTGCCTGCTGACCTACCTGCGCTTCAGAAGCGGCAGATGGCAGCACGCCATTCAGGACAAGAAAGCACAGGCCGCCTGATCCTGAGCATCCATTAAACCCACCCGGCTCCCCGTCTTCCGAAAGGGCGGGGAGCTTTTTCCGCCCGATTCTTCTGAGACAGGAGGGATAAAATGATCTATCTCACCGGCGATACGCACGGCAGCTTCAGCCGACTCGAAGCATTCTGCTCCGAACGCCATACGTCCAAAGAGGACCTTCTCATCATTCTCGGCGACGCCGGATTCAACTTCTCCGGCGGGCTGCGGGATCACGACAAGAAGCGCTTTGTCTCCGCTCTTCCGGTCACCGTCCTCTGCATCCATGGAAACCACGAGCAGCGCCCCGACCGCATTCCCTCCTATTCAGAGGCTGAATGGCGCGGCGGAACCGTCTGGCGGGAGGAGATGTATCCGGATATCCTCTTCGCCAGAGACGGCGAAATCTACAATCTGAACGGCAAAAGAGCGGCCGTCATCGGCGGCGCATACAGCGTCGACTGGATGTACCGCACCTACGGGCGCAGCTGGTGGCCGGATGAGCAGCCCTCGCCCTCTGTCCGGGAGCATGTCGAAGAGCAGCTTGAAAAGCAGGGCTGGCAGGTCGATTACATGCTCACGCACACCTGTCCTCTGCGCTACGAGCCGACCGAGGTGTTCATCCCTGGCCTTGATCAGAGCACGGTGGACAAATCCACCGAAGAATGGCTCGGGCAGATCGAACAGAAGCTGACGTATGAAAAATGGTTCTGCGGCCACTTCCACACGGAGAAGAAGATCGACCGGCTGGAATTCATGTATAACAATTACGCCGTCCTTGAATGAAAAACATCCCCGGAGCGCTCCAGACAGGAGTTCTCCGGGGATGAAATGTATTGACTTGTTTTCTCGGAAAGCCGGCCTTTACTTGGTCGCCTTTTCGAAGATGGCCTTGATGCTGTCCATCTGCTCAGTGACGGCGAACAGGATGAAGCCGTCCTTCTCCAGCGTCTCGCTCTTCTGAACCAGCTCATACTGCGCCGGCAGATACATGCTCCAGGTTGCATCCAGCGCTTCCTTGCGCGCCTCGATCGCCTTCTTCACGTCCTCCATGCAGCCGTCCTTCACGCTCGCGATGAAAATCTCAGTCGCATGGACGTTCATCATCGGGAACTTGCAGACATACGCGTTCACCCAGTCGGGCTTGATGCCGTACATGGCTTCGAGCGTCTCTCCGTCCAGATCCATAAGGGCGGGCAGCTTGTCGGCATTGGCTTCCATAAATTCCTTTTCAACCGAAGCGACCACCTCGGCGGGATCCTTCTTGGGCACGGCGCTCTGGCAGGCGGTCAGGGAGAAAATCAGAACAAGGGCGATAACAGCGGCAATCAGTCTCTTCATCATATCGGTGGATTCCTTTCTGCGTTTCATTTCGCTTACACCAGTTCAGACGAAGGAAACGCCGTCCGGTTCCCCCTATTGCATATCTTAACCAAATATGATATGCTTTTCACATCATCGGGAGGTGAGCTGATGGGTTATATCGAAAATCTCCGGGCAAAAATCGGCCACGACTGCGTCATCCTGCCCGGCAGCGCCGTCATCATCCGGAACAAAGAAGGCAGGGTGCTCATGCAGCAGCGGAAATATCCGCACGGACGCTGGGCCCTTCCGGGCGGGCTGATGGAGCTGGGCGAATCCGCCGAGGAGACCGCCCGACGCGAAATCATGGAGGAAACCGGCCTTTCGCTAGGCGCGCTCACGCTTCTGGGCGTGTATTCGGGCAAGGGATACCTCTGCGAGGCGGCAAACGGAGATCAGTGGTACGTCGTGACCATCACCTACATCGCCGAATCCTACGAGGGAATTCCCCGGGTCAACGACGACGAATCGCTGGCCTTTGAATGGATTGATCCCGAATTTCTTCCCGAGAACACCGCAAAGACCCACCGCATCATGATCGGGGAATACCTCGAAAAACGAGGAACCCTCTGATTCATCCCGTTCAAAGAAGCCCTAAGCCTCCAAAAACGCATCGGCCGGCCTGTGAAGAATCACGGGCCGGCTTTCTGCATATTGATTGGCGCGGAGCGCTCTCTTCCGCTCCGGTCAGTCGGATTCCTTTGGTCAGCATGTTATGCATATCGGATATCGCTTTGTCTTTCCCCGCATCACGGCATCTCAGCGATTATTTCAGTTTCGACAGTTTTTCCGTATTTGCAATCACAATCAGCTTTTCATCAGCTTGCAGCGGCGCATGAGGATCAATATCCACGCTGACAGATTCTCCTTTGTGAATCGCCACAACATTGATGGAAAATCTCTTGCGCAGATTCAGCTCAACCAGATTCTTTTGAACCCACTCCGGCTTTACATTCAGTTCTATCACAGATACATTTTTCGCCAGAGAAACCATGTCCACAAACCCTGAACTGAGCAAATTCTTGGCCAAACGAATGCCGGATTCGTTTTCCGGGAACACAACCTTATCCGCACCGACGCGGGTGAGGATCTTCTGATGCATTTCATTGGCGCATTTGGCAATCACGGTCTTTACACCGATCTCCTTGCAGAGGGTTATCGCCATAACGCTGGCCTCCAGATTGTTGGCCATCGCGATGATCACCACATCCACATTGGAAATGCCAAGCTGACGGATGACATCGGGATCGGTGACGTCAGCGCATTTGCAGATCGGCAGTTCATCCGCAAATGCATTCACAATCCTTTCGTCAGAATCCACTGCAATCACTTCTGCACCGTTGATGACGAGTTCGCGGGCGGCAGCAATACCATACCGGCCCAAACCAAATACAGCATATGTTTTCTTCATATTCAAGGCAACGCTCCTTTATCCGACGCTAATCTCTTCTGTGGGATTCCTGACGATATTCTGATGCTTCTTTCCGGAATTCAGCGCGAGTGCTAGGGAAATCGGCCCCACTCTGCCAAGGTACATGGTTCCGATAATAATCATCTTTCCTGCAGCATTCAGATGGGGCGTCAGATCCCGGGTCAGGCCCACCGTTGCGGTAGCGCTGACGGTCTCAAAAAGGATATCCAGCACATCAGCGCCGGAGACAGCGGAAAGCAAAATGGTGGATATAAACATAACGGAAAACGACATCAGCGTAACAGCCGCAGCTTTGCTGACCGCCTGCCTGGAAATATTGCGGTTGAACATGGAGACATCCTGCTTGTTCTGAATCGTTGCAATCGCCGATACCACCAAAACAGCAACGGTCACCGTTTTGATACCGCCTGCAGTACCAACAGGAGATCCGCCAACAAACATCAGCAGCAGACAAAGAACGGAGGAAGCATTGGTCAGATCTTTCTGCGAGATGGTTGCAAAACCGGCCGTTCTCGTGGTAACCGACTGGAACAGCGAAACCTGGATTTTATCGAACGCAGACAGATTTCCTATGGTCAGCGGATTGCTATACTCAAACACGAAGATCAGAATTCCGCCGCCAAAGATCAGAATCAATGTCGAGACAATAGCGATTTTGCTATGCAGGGAGAGATTCCGGAAACTCCTGCGTCTCATCACAGCAGTTCCTCTGCCGAGCCATATCACATCCCACCACACAATATATCCGATGCCGCCCAGAATAATCAGCAGGCTGGTGACGGTGTTAATGAGAGGATTTGTTGCATAGCTGCACAGGCTGTTCTCCGCGATGATATCAATACCGGCATTGCAAAAGGCTGAGACGGATGTAAACAAGGATATCCATATCCCCCTCAGGCCAAACTCCGGAACAAATACCGTCATGTAAAGCAGCGCGCCGATTCCCTCCACCAGGAAGGTGCCCGAGATCACCCGTTTAACGAAGCGTACAATACCTGAAAGACTGTTCAGATTAAATGCATCCTGGAGAAGGAGCCGGTCGCCGATGCCCATGCGCTTGTGCAGCAGAATCATCAGCGCAGACATGATCGTAATGACTCCTAATCCTCCCACCTGAATCAGCACCAAGATAACCGCCTGACCGAAGACGCTCCATGTGGTTACTGTGGGCAGTGTTACAAGTCCGGTTACGCAGGCTGCAGTTGTCGAAGTAAACAAGGCGTCCAGATAGGGCACCGCTTCGCCGCTTGCAGAACTGACCGGCAAGGACAGCAGCAGGCTTCCTATAAGGATCACCGACAGAAAACTCAGCATGATCATATGCGTTGTGGAAAGAGAGAATTTCTTTTTTATCATAAGCAGCACCTTGTTGTGTTAATCAGGTTTCGGTTCCGGAATATCCTGCTGATTCCCTCCCAATAAGTACAGAAAAGCCGAAGTGCCTCTGCTTTCACCTGATACACCTTCTTTGAATGTCCGATTATTATATCGGGTTTCACTTTGATTGTCAACGCCTCCGGCAAAGGGCATCCTTTATCGCGCAGCTTCAGGTTTTATCGGTCTGTCTTGTACTTATTCTCACGCGCCCCTTCTTATGCGCATGCATCGTACAGACCGGCCGCACCCATACAAATCCTGCGGCCGGCTGCCCTTTGCCCGGTCGGTTATTCCTCCGCCTCATACCGGACAAACGCATATGCCCGCGGCTTTCCGGTTCTGAACCCGGCAAACCCGTTCCCGACTTCAACAGCAGCTTTCTCATCGTTGCTCCGGATCATCTCAAGCCTGATCTTTTTCCCCTTCCAGCCGGGCATCGTAAAGGCGAACCCGCTCTCCTCCGTCCATTCCCGGAACAGAATCAGATAGCCGCTGCCCTCGCCCGTCGCAACATCGAACCCGGTGAAGCTCCTGCCGTCCGGCTTCCTTCCGATGGGCCGGACGTCGCCCCGCGCGATTCTCTCCTGATGCGGCTTATATGCAGAGATGATTCCCTTCAGCCGCGCCGCATCCGATTCTTCCAGATGACTCATCTCCATCCAGACGAGCGGGCTGGCCGCCATAGTCACGGCGAAGAGATAATCCATATCGTAATTCTTCGGCGCAAGCGGGTCATCTTCCGGATACTTATCATGATTGCGCGCGCGGTTCAGGCATTCAAACTGCATCTTGCCCGCCGGAATATACCTCGACAGCTCCCACAGATTCTTCAGCGTGTTGTGCGGATAATAGCTGCCGAAATCCGTATACCGGTTCTCGACGAACAGGTTGCCATGCTCCCTGTAATACAGCTGCCCCAGCCTGATTTCCGCCGTGATGTCCTGATTGACGCAGATTCTTCCGCCGCTCTCCCGGTTCAGCGTTTCCAGAAGACGCAGATAATTGCGCTCGCATTTCTTGTTGCGGATTTTCACGCCGTCCAGCTTGAACCGGCGGATACCCAGCTCCCGGTAAAACCCCAGCAGCACGTCTGCGTCCTTCCGCCAGTTGGCAAAATCGCCCGACGAATCCGGCGAGAACCACAGGCCCATCTCAATCCCGAATCCGGCGGCATAGTCGGCCAAAGGCTTCAATCCCTCCGGGAACTTACCCTCATTCACCTTCCAGAAATCGGGATCGGCCTCGTAATATCCTTCCCATATTTTGCTCTTCACCAGCGCGGAATTGGCCGTCTGTCCCTTCTGCCAGCCGTCGTCAATCTGAACGACCTGCACGCCCAGCTCAGCCGCCCGCTCAATCTCCTTCATCATGAACTCATGGCAGACCGCCTTGTCCTGATTGCGGTCGCCCCAGGTGTTCGAAAGAACGCGCACATGATCGCCCGCATGCCACATCGCGCGGTACAGCCTGCGCCATTCCGCGTCCAGCTCATCCGCCTTACCGACCAGTACGGTCGAACCGTATGCATAAACGCCGTCCGCATCCAGTTCCTGTCCGTTCAGGCCGTTTCCGAGCAGCTGAACAACGCTGTTTTTCTGAATGCGCAGATCGCTCCCGCCGCGGCCCAGCATGCTCGTCCTTGTCGGCGATTCCTTGACCAGCATCACGGCATTTCCGTCCATCCGGTCGCCGATGACAAAGAGATTGCCCTGCGCCTCGTCCGAGCCCCAGCCGTGATTGTAGACCGGGCGCGTCCATTCGCGCAGCAGCGTGTCGTTCCGGTCGGTCTTGTCGATCAACTCAATCTCCTTCAGGTCATAATGTCCCTTCGGAAGATTGATCAGGTCGATCGCGTCCGCCGGAGCAAACGCGCCCGGTTTCCTAGCGGAATACGCATCTTCCGTTCCGCTGTACGCCATGGCTTCAGCCTCGTCCGCACGCCATACGCCGCTGCCCGCGGCCGTCACGCGCATATGAACGGCTGCAATTCCCGGATATACCTCAAACACCCGCTCAACATATTCGCCCTTTTTCCGCTTCCAGACAAGCTTCACCGCCATGTGCCGGTCGGAGAGTCCCTCATGATTCCCATCGCCCGCGCCGCCGTGCCAGCCCTCCTTCCCGAAATAGTTCGGGACGGTCATCTCCTCTCCATCCTGCGCCCATACCTTGCCGCTCTGCTTGTCCGTCAGACTCAGCGGAGTGATTCCCCATTCATCAATGCGGATTTTCCGCTCAATCAGGGAATTGCCGATGGTGAGAAGGCCGTTTTCAATCGAAAAATAGCAGTCTTTATAATAATTCATTCTTGCCCCTCCTCATGAAAAATGCCCGGAGAACAACGCCCCGGGCAGCGAATATGCGGCTTTAGTTGCACTCGGCCTCCAGCGGACCGGCCAGTTCCTTGTGGAAGAAGAGCTTGCCGGGCAGCGTGGGCATGAAGGTGGAGGGAATCCACATGTCCGGGCCGTACCTAAGCGTCGTCCAGAAGGACAGGCCCTGCCACTGCATGCCGCGGGAAAGGATGCCGTCGCAGCCGCCGATGGCATAGTCCGCCTGCATGAACAGGCCCGGGCCGATGGTATTCGCCCGAGCGGGCACCAGAGTGGTTCTCGATTTGAAGCTGGTGATGGCGTTCTGCTCAATGGTCAGCGGATGAAGCTTCGCGCCCAGCCGGTAGGGCTGCGCCTTCCATTCCTCAACCGAGTTAAACTCCGCCGCGAAGTGCGGCTCCCAGAATGCGATGTGGCACATTCTGCCGATGCCGTATACCAGAACCAGCTTCGCGCCGCGCTTTTTAAGCTCCGCAATCTTTCCGGGATAGGTCGGAAGGTTCGCCTTTGTCGCAAAATTGCGCTGTGCGGGCGGGACGGTATTCTCACCCAAGGGATTGAACAGCGCCTGCTCCATGGCGTTCTGGAAGGCGGCCGGATTGTCGGAAGAGAGCGTATTTCCCTCGCCGTCGGACCATTCGTCCATGTTGAAGGTGGTCACATGGTCGCATTTTACTTCCCATGCCTTCAGGAAGAAGGTGACCCATTTATACATGCCCATCGGGCCGACCGGAAGAATCAGGGCGATTTCCTGATTTCTCTCGCGCGCCTTTCGGATTTCAAGGGCGATTTCATGGCCCATCAGAGTATCGAAATCGGACAGGTTCTCGCACATCACAGGGGTGAAATTCTCATTCCAGTGCGCCTGACGGTCAAGCACATCGTCCGGCGTGCCGATACATGCGTCGATTTTATCGAGATCCCAGCCTGCGGGAAAGAAATTCTCCAGCAGAGAGCCCTTCATCGTATCCATCAGATTCATTCAATCGCCTCCCCGGTTTATCTCTGCCGCCATTATATCATGCGCCGGAGAAAATATCAATTGCAAAGCGCAAGTAAAGATAGTATAATGTAAATATGATTTCGGTAAAATCCCAGAAAATTCATTTCCGGAAGGAGACATATTATGAACGTTCTCGTCGTTACCTGTCATCCCGACGATATGGAAATCGGCTGCGGCGGCACGCTGGCGCGCTATGTTCAGCAGGGGCATAACGTTACCTTCTGCCACTGTGCAAACGGCAATCTCGGCCATGTCATCATCCGTCCCGAAGAGCTGGGCCCGATGCGCATAGAAGAAGCGCGGCGAGGCGCGGAAAAGCTCGGCATTACCGACGTCATCACCCTCAATGTGGGCGATCTGTATGTCGATCACCGCGATCAGAAGCAGGTGGAAGCGATGACGGAGATCGTTCGCCGCGTGAACCCGGACGTCATCATCACACATGACCCGGAGGACTATATGAAGGATCACAGAGAAGTGAGCCTTCTGGTGTTCGACGCCAGCTTCTCGGCGACTGTCCCGCATTTTGCCGAGGGAGGCAGTCCGTTTACCGGCATTTTCGCGCCGATTTTCTATATGGACACGCTGGCCGGCGTCAATTTCCAGCCGGAATACTATGTCAATATCACCGACACCATCGAGCAGAAGCTGGAAGCGCTTGACTGCCACGACAGCCAGATTAAGTGGATGCGGGATCATGATAATGTGGATTTCCTCGACATGGTCCGCACCTGCGCCAAATACCGCGGCTATCAGAGCGGCGTCGCCTACGCAGAAGGCTTCAAGATCTGCAAGGTCTATCCCCGCATGACCACAAAGCGCCTCCTGCCGCTGGACGACTGACGGGATGCGAACGTAAAAAGCGTTCCCCCGCCGCGCGGCGCTGCGCCTTCCCGCCGGACTGCTCCGCACAAACATAACCCGCGTGAGCGAAGCGGGGATTCTTAAGGGCATCATGCCCTTAAGCCGCCGGAGGCACGTACCCCTCTCATCGCTCGCCGCACAAAGCCCTCATCGTCTGCGCCTGTCAGCCGCCGCGCACAGAAGATCGTACGAGACGAACGCCCTCAGTCAGAACTCTCATCGCATGGGAGCAATAGCGCGGCGGCCCTGTAACTGCGCGTCCGCGAAATTCACGGTCAGAACCGGGAATTTCACGGCTCCGACGAAGGACGAACGGAGTTCGCCCGAGGAGGAACGCGCACACCGCCTCCCGCGCAAAAGTTCACAGTCCGCAGAAAAAGCCGCCTCCCGTGCATACATTGACGACAGGCAACAACAGCCGCCGCACCGACTGATTTACGCAAGCCCGCCCTTCGGATTCCCCGCACGCCGGGTGAATCCGTTTTTTTCTGGGATCAATTTCTTTATCGCAGAAGTCCGGAAACAGATACCATTCATCCGCTGCCGCCTCCATCACTTATTTTCCCTATCACGACTCCCTCAGTCACCTTCGGCGACAGCTCCCTCAGAGAGGGAGCCTTGGGAAGAGAACACCCCACCTCCTAAGAAATTCCGTAAAAAAGCAATTTTCCCGCGCAAATGTGTAACGTTTTCCCCTTTTCCCCGTCTCATTGTTGAAAAGGAGGTGAGAGGAATGGATTTTCAGGAAATCTACGAGACATGTTATCCGCTGGTGTATGCGTTTCTTCTGAAGCAGTGCTCGGATCCTCATCTGGCCGAGGAACTGACGCAGGATACCTTCTGCCGCGCGCTGAAGGCCATCGACTCCTTCAAGGGCGACTGCCGGCTGGAAACATGGCTGTGCCAGATCGCAAAAAACGCCTGGATTTCCGAATGCCGCCGAAGAAAGCGCCTCTCTCCCCTGACCGGACGCGAAATCGCCCATCCCGATTCCGATCCCGCCGCGCGCATGGAAACCTCAGAAGGCGCCATGGAGGTGCTGCGCGCCGCGCATGAACTGGACGAAGCCGCCAAGGAGGTCTTTCTCCTGCGCACCTGCGGTGAGCGGGATTTTGCCTCCATCGGAGAGCTGTTCGGAAAGAGCGCATCATGGGCCCGCGTCACCTATCACCGGGCCAAACTCCGTGTCCTTGAGACCATCCGTGAAAAGGAGGGAAAATGAATGAATCCCTGTAAGATCACCGAAGACCTTCTGCCGCTGTATGTGGAGGGCACCTGTAACCCCGGCAGCCGGGAGTATGTGGAAGAACACGTAAAAGCCTGCCCGAAGTGCCAAGCCCTGCTTGATTCGATGAAGGAATCCGTCGAAATCGACATCCCGAAGCAGGACGCGAAGAAGAGTTTCCGCCGCCTCTCCGCATTCCTCGTCCGCCGCCGCGTGCTGACCATCACGCTGTGCGTGCTGCTCTCGCTGGCCGGACTGACCGTCGCGCTGTGGCACCCTCTCATTCAACCTCAGCTCTTTCATACAAGGTATTTCCTGCTGAGCGACATCGACGCGCAGTTCTCCCGGCTGTCCGACGGCAGCATATACGCCCGATTTACCTATACCGGAGACGAGCATACGACGCCTGCCTCCGGCATCTCATATGGAAGAGACGGAAATTATCATATCTCTTTCCAGTATCAGCCCTTCTACGACTTCATACTCCCGGCCGATCCCGGCTACACCCGGGAAGCCATCATCCACACAGCCGAGTCCGAATATGTTTACAACCATATGATGACCCACGCCGTCAGTTTCACACTGATCGGCGCAGACGGCGAACGCCTCATCTGGAAAGAGGGCGACGAGCTGCCGCCCGCAGGGGAAGAGGGTGAAGCCCTGCTGCGCGCCAAAATCGAATCCGGCTATTGCATTCCCGTCGAGGAATGGCGCAGGAGGCTCGAATCGGGCGAAATCGAGTTCGGCTAATCCGGAAGGAGGAAAACCATGAAAAACTGCGATATTACCCGGGATCTTCTGCCGCTGTATATCGATTCCTCCTGCTCCGAGGACAGCCGGGAATTCGTCGATACGCATATGGCCGGATGCGACGCCTGCCGCGCCGTCCACGCTGCGGCCAGCAAGACCGTCCGGACCGTGCTCGCGGACAAAAAGGTTAAAAAGAGCTTCACCCGGTTCCGCCGGAAAACTCGGATTAAAAAGACGCTGCTGATTCTCCTGTGCATCGTCCTCTGTTTGACCGCTTTGGGCTTCGCGCTCTGGCCTCCAGTCTGGGACTATCTGACACGTCCTCACCTCTGCCGTACAGAACCGGTTGAGACGAAGGTCTGTCGTCTCTCGGACGGCAGTATATACATATCCCTCCGTTATACCGAGGAGGACGTCTATATCTGTTATGCAGGCTCATGGAACGATTCTAAACAAGAAGGCACGCTGACCCTCTCCATGCAGCATGAAAAGCTGCTTGATCTGACCAGACCGGGACTGAATGAAGACCGCTCCTTCCCGTTTGTTATCATCACCGATGAATCCGCTGAACTATACAACCTGAAGGAGTCACGGGAACTGTGGAAGACCAGTATGCCCTACACCGAACCGCCTTATTCCAAGGTCGTTCTGATCGGTTCAGACGGCGAACGCGTCATCTGGCAGGAGGACGACGATATTCCGGACGCTGATGAATATACAGAAAGATATCTTCAGCAGTGTATCGATGAAGGCCGTCTGATTCTCAATGACGCCGCTCAATAATCCTTATATGCACAAACCCGCCCGCACAGGATTTCACTCCCGTGCGGACGGGTCGTTTCATATTCTGATCTCAGCCCAAAATCCGTTCATAGCCCAGCCGACACATCCGGTAATGATGCTGGTATTTTCCCTTCTGCCCGGCTTCAAGCGCTTCTCTCTCGACAAGCTCAAACCCCAGCTTCTCCCACATGCGGCAGGAGCGGACATTGTAATCGTCGCACAGACAGTGTATGACCTCCGTCCCGTCCTCAAAGGCAAACCCGGTGAGCAGACGCACCGCAGCCGTCCCGAATCCCTTCCCCCAGTACGCCTTCTCGCCGATGCAGATATCAATCCGCCGCACGTCCGTTCCGGGCGGATACATTGAAAGAACCGATGCAAGGTTCATCCGCTGCAGCCAGCATTCACCAATGGGCACGCCGTCCGCCTCAATCAGGAAACAGTGCGCGTTCCGGGAAACGCCCCCGTATATCGCCCGGACCGCCTCTTCGTCATAGGCGGAGACGTCGTCCTCCTCGACCCAGTAAAGCACCTCGGGATCGGCATTCCACCGGTACAGAAGCGGCAGATGCCCGTCGGTCAGCGGCCGGAGCACAAGCCCGTTTTCTCCCCTCAGCGTGACGCCGTGCGATGTGATGACGCTCATCCTCATTCCCCCTCATCGGAAAACAGCCGGAACCGACCGCATCGGTCAGTCCCGGCTGAATGGTCTTAAGTTTCGCCGAAGATTACTTCAGGCTGGTGGTGGCCAGGTTGTCCATATCGTCGAACGCCTGGTTCTCGCCGCCCATGGCCCAGATGAAGGTGTAGTTGCTGGTGCCAGCGCCGCTGTGGATGGACCAGGAGGGGCTGATGACGGCCTGACCCTCGGTCATGACGATGTGGCGGGTCTCGGTGGGCTCGCCCATGAAGTGGAATACGACGTTGCCCTCGGGAATCTCGAAGTAGGTGTAAACCTCCATGCGGCGCTCATGGGTATGGGCGGGCATGGTGTTCCATACGCTGCCGGGCTCGAGCATGGTCAGGCCCATGCTCAGCTGGCAGGTGGGCAGTACGGAGGGATGGATGAACTGGCAGATGGTGCGCTTGTTGCTGGTCTCAGCAGCGCCGAGAGGACGCTTCACCGCATCGGCGAAGGTCAGATAGCGGTTCTCATAGGAGCAGTGCGCCGGAGCGGATACCATGTAGAACTTGGCGGGCTTGTCCGCGCAGTCGCTCTTGAAGGTAACGCACTTCGCGCCGCGGGTGATGTACAGGCAATCCTTGTAGTTCATGTGGTACTCGACGCCGTCAACGGTGATGACTCCTTCGCCGCCCAGATTGAAGATGCCCATTTCACGGCGCTCGAGGAAGTAGGTGACGCCGAAGGTGGCCCATACGTCCATGCCCTTCTCGAGGTTGACTTCTTCGGTGGTGGGCATGCAGCCCAGGGTGACCATGCGGTCTACATGGCTGTAAACGCCGACGACTTCGTTGGCGACGTACAGGTTCTCAATCAGGAACTCCTTGCGGACTTCTTCGGTGGTGTAGCGCTTGAAATCTTTCTGGTTGCAGGAATAACGAATGTCCATAAAGCAAAATCCTCCATAAAAATATATTGTAGTTGATTAAACCCCGAATCAGCGCGCCGGACAGGACCCGGCACTCCGTCTGCCCAATTCCGTTTTCTTCCGGATTACTTCTTCAGGAAGTCCTCGCGGATGGGCGTGAAGATATCGACGACCACGGAGCCGTCCTCCAGCGACAGCGTGCCGTGCTCCACATTGGGCGCAACATACAGGCTGTCTCCGGCCTTTACGACCTGCTTCTCATCGCCTACAGTGAATTCGAAAGAACCCTTGGCGATGTAGCTGATCTGCTCATGGGGATGAACGTGCGCCGAGCCGACGCCGCCCTTCTTCATCGTCACTTCGACCATCATCAGCTTGCCGCCGTATTTGAGAATCTTCCGGCTGACGCCGCCGCCCAGATCTTCCGTCTGAACCTGTTCGTTGAAACCAAATGCGCTCATGTGCCCATCTCCTTTTCCATATAGTTTCATCATTCCGCCTCGCCGACGGTGAACACATGCTTAACCGGTTCGCCGCCGAAGAGGAATTGAGCCGTTACCGTGCCGCCCGAAATCTCAATGGACGGCTTTTCGATTTTCTTTCCTCCGCGCTCGAGCGCGAAGATATTGGCAAACACGATATCGTCCGAATCGGTCGCCCGGCGGATGAAATAGGTGAGCGTTTCCGAAGTCGGATTGCCCGGGCCCTCGGCATAGACAGCCAAGGATTCCGCAGAACAGGCCGAATACACCGAGAATCTGCCCGCCGGCCCTTCCCAGGAGGACCCGACCAGCCCGTCCGCCTCAAAGCCGCGCGCGTTCTTCATGAATCCGACCGGCGCGCTGTCTCCGAGCTTCACCGGCTTTTTCTCCGCCTCATGCTCGGTACATGCGCCGACGGGATGAATCACCCAGTCCACCTGACGGCCCTTCGCGCCCCGTACCCGGAACGCCTCAAGGAAATATCCGTCCGTATGCAGCACCGTGCGCCGCATGAGGACGTCCTTATAGGCTTCCTCGTCCCACTGGCTGATGATGAAGCTGTCCAGCTCCGGCGCCGGACCGCGCCAGTCGGCCTCCGCCTCAATGAGCGTCGTCGAGCCGCATTTTTCATAGCGGACCGTGCGTCCGTCGCAGGGCGGCTGATTCTGGGCGTTGATGGAAACCGTATTGTGCGTAAAGGTGTTTTTGTAGTAGCCGTAATGATGCGGCGCGCCGTAGTGCACCGTGCTCAGATCGGTCATGACCGGGTTCATGTCGCAGGCAAAGTGCAGGCCGAGCTTGTCGTAATGATCGTGCTCCCCGCCGTATCTGCCGTGGCGCATCATCAGATACTGCCGCTTGTCCGTTCCGCGCATGACGGTCAGGCCGGAGCCGCAGTCGTTGTGGTAGTCGTTCAGCTCCGGCGGACCGGCCGGCTCGATTTCGTCCGCGCCGAGCAGCATGGCCGTCAGCCCGCCGCGCGGAATCTCGGAGTAAATCGCGTTCAGCATGCCGGCAAATTCGCTGTCCCCGTAGAGCCGGTATCCGAATTCATAATAGGGAAACAGACCGCGGAACATCCTCGTCGGGTGACAGTCGCCCATCAGCGGCGCGGAATAGTCCGGCTGAAGCACCTTCAGCGCCATTTTGAGCATCCTCCGGTACTGCGGCAGATGCCTGAGCCCGTATTCCGTGTGAAGCGCCATGCGCTCATAGGCGATGAAGGAGCGCAGCGCGTAGAAGTGATAGCCGAAGGTTGCCTCGAACCACAGGGAGTCCGAAAGCAGCGCATGCTCGAGCTGATAGCGGAGGCCGTATTTGCTGTTCAGCGCAAACTCAATAAAATCTCTGCGCCCGATAGCCAGACCGGTCATGCCGACGCCCGCGCTGATGATCACCTCGTGGTTATGCAGCTGATCCTTTCGGTTCTTCATCAGCAGCTCGCAGCCGGGGATAAACAGATCGTTTTCGATGTGCGCGCGCTCTTCGTCCGTCAGCGTATCGCGGATCAGATCATAGCCGCGCGCCATGTCCTGAAAATAGCTGGCGTCGTCCAGCGTCTGCGCGTCCATGCGGCCGCCGTTGTTATACGGGATGCCGCCGTGCTCTTCGTAGTTTTCGTAGTTGTCCGCAAAGCCGATCAGAATTTCCCGGCTCAGCAGGCGGTATTTCTCATCGTCCGTCAGCAGCCAGATGAGCGCCGCGGCATACGATGTATCGCACATGCGGTCGTTCACACAGGCCCACCATGCGCCCAGATACGGCTCGCCCGAAACCACCTTTCCGCATTTGGGGCAGGTGTATTCGTGCTCGTTGGTATAGTCGAACGTCAGGTTGGCCGCGCAGTCCGGGCAGGCAAAATACAGCGGCCACGTACCCATGCCGGTTTTCTGAATGCGCACGCCGTGATCGACAGCCGCGCTGCACCGGCCGTACAGTTCCTTTAGAACCGACGGATCCTCTTTCGCCCGTTTCCGCAGCTTTTCGATCTCTTCCCGGGTAAACAGGACCATCCTGCCATCCCTCCGATCAAAACAGATCATACAGATATACATTATCACATCGGTCATTTCTTTTCAAGTGGAAAATGTCCAAATCAGGCATTCAACCTCAGCGGCGCCGGAATATTTGCCCCGTTCCCCGAAAACAAATTGCCCTGCCCGGAAAAACATGATATGATGAACAGCAGAGGGCTCATGTTCAAAAAACGCCTGCCCATCGGCACAAAGGAGGTTTCAGTCAATGATCCGTCCCATCGAAGTCAACCGGCCGCTGACCGGCTCCGTCCGCATCGACGATCCCTTCTGGTCTCCCAAGCTCAGAACCTTCTTCGATATCACCCTGCCCGACAGCTTCGACAAACTCGAGCAGGACGGCGCCATTGAAAACTACGAAAACCTGATCGCCGGAAATCTCAATACCCACAAAGCCTGCCCCTGGCATGACGGTCTGCTGCTCGAAACCATCCGCGGCGCATCCGACTATCTCATGCGCGGCGAGCAGAGCGAAGATCTCATCCGCCGGATCGACCGCTACGCCGAAATCATCGAGCGCGCGCAGCTCTCCTCCGGAAGCGGCTACCTCTCCACCTTCACGCAGCTCGACCGTCCGCATCAGCGCTACGGTGAAAACGGCGGCAGCATCCTCTGGCAGCACGACCTCTACAACAACGGCTGTCTCTTCGAAGCCGGCGTTCACTACTACCGCGCCACCGGCAAAATGACCCTGCTCGAATGCGCGCTGCGAAGCGCAAACGATCTGTGCATGACCATCGGCGAGCCGCCGAAAAAATGGATCGTGCCCGGCCATTCTCTGCCCGAATATGCGCTGATTGAGCTGTATGAACTGCTCATGGACGAGCCGGATATCTCCCAGAGGACCTCCGTGCCCGTCCTCCCGGCAGAATATCTGCGCCTTGCCCATTTCTGGATCCGCGGACGCGGAAAGCATGAACACCGGACCAACCATCCGCAGTATATGGGCGAATACGCGCAGGACCATGCGCCGATTGAAAAGCAGTTTCAGGCCGTGGGCCACGCCGTGCGCGCCACGCTCTTCTATACCGGCGTCACCCGTCTCGCCATGCTGGAGGGCAGCGGCGAGCTGCTTGCCGCCTCCAAGCGCCTGTGGAAAAATGTGACCGAACGCAAGCTGCACGTCAACGGCGGCGTGGGCGCGACCCATTTCGAAGAAAAATTCGGCGAGGATTACGACCTGCCCAACTCCGCATACCTTGAGACCTGCGCCACCGTCGGCCTCATCTTCTGGGCAGAATCGCTCAGCCGCGCCACCGGTCATGCGGAATACTATGACGTCATCGAGCGCGCTCTGTACAATCTGATGCTCTCCTCCGTCTCCCTGCAGGGCGACGCCTATTTCTACCGCAATCCCCTGACCTCCGACGGAAACGATCACCGCTGGGCCTGGCACGGCTGCCCCTGCTGCCCTCCGATGATTCACAAGACCTTCGGCATGTTTGACAAATTCATCTATGCGCAGGATCCCTTCGGCCTGTTCGTCAATCTCTATGCCGGCGGCACGGCGGAAGCGGAATTCGACTGGGGTTTCGTCCGCATCCGGTCCCATGCCTCCCTTCCCCGCCATTTTACTCATTCCATTCAGGTGGAACACGCCGATATGCCCTTCCTCATGCGCCTGCGCATTCCCGGCTGGACGAGCGGTAAGGCCGTTATTCAGATCAACGGCGAGACGATACAGCCTGAACTCATGAACGGATATGCCGTTCTGCGCGTAAAGCAGGGCGACAACATCCTCTTCATGGAGCCGCTCTCGCCCCGCCGCATTGAAGCGCACCCCTATGTCCGCCACGACCGCGGCTGCGTCGCCATCGCATACGGCCACTCGTCTACTGCGTCGAGGGCGTGGACAACAAGGGAAAATCCGACTTCACGCTGGCCAGAGACCCCGCCTTCTCCCTGGAAGATCGGCCTGATCTGCTCGGCGGCGTGACCGTCATCCACGCGGATACGGCGGAAGGCAGGCGCATCACCGCCCTTCCGCTCTACGCATGGGACAACCGCACCGCCGGTCAGATGCGCGTGTGGCTCAGGCAGGCGGATAAGCCCGACACATGGGATACCGAGGGCTGGGCCGGAAAGCTGTACCGGGATTACATATAAGAAGCCGCCGCCCCACTTTCCCCGCGAGCGGACTCCCTTCTACCCGCTTGCATGCCCCGCTGAAATATGTTATGATTATCACAACTCCAAAAAAATTCAGGAGGCTGATGTACCATGAAACAGCTGCCCGACTGGCAGAACCCGGACGTTCTTCATATCGGCCGCGAAGAGCCGCGCGCCTCTCTGATCCCCTATACCTGTGAAAAGGCCGCCCTCATCGGCGACCGCGGTCTGTCCGACTGCTACCGCCTGCTCAACGGCGAGTGGGATTTCTGCTACGCCGCCAAAGGCGTGGCTCCCGAGGGCTTCCAGGATCCCGAATACGACCTGGACGCCGGCTGGGACACCCTGCCCGTGCCTGCAAACTGGCAGATGCACGGCTACGACGCTCCCCAGTATGCAAACGTCAACTATCCCATCCCCTTTGATCCGCCCTATGTGCCGGACGAGAATCCCGTCGGCTGCTACCGCCGCTGGTTCACCCTGCCCGAATCCTGGGCCGACCGTCAGGTATTCCTGAACTTCGACGGCGTGAACTCCGCCTTCTACGTATTGGTCAACGGCGACTTCGCGGGCTTCTCCAAGGTCGCGCACATGCCCGCCGAGTTCGACATCACGCCCCATCTGGTCAGCGGCGACAACCTGATCGCCGTCATGGTCTACAAGTGGTCGGACGGCTCCTATCTGGAGGATCAGGACTTCTGGCGTCTCTCCGGCATCTTCCGCGACGTATACCTGCTCGGCACGCCGAAAACCCACATCCGCAACATCATCGCCCATGCCGATCTGGACGAGACCTATACCGACGGCAAGCTCTCCCTCGACATTCAGGCCGTCAACTACGGCGAAGGAATCGAGAAGCTGACCGTCAAGACCAAGCTGCTCTGCAAGAACAAGCTGGTCCGCGAGCTGGACATTCCCACTCTGCTCTCCGGCGACGGCCCCTGCTCGATCGCGGTCAATTACGATGTTCCCGGCTGCAAAAAGTGGACGGCGGAAACCCCCGAGCTGTACACAGTTCTTGCCGAGCTGTACAAGGGCGACGAGCTGATCGAGGTTCAGCGCGTGGACGTCGGCTTCCGAAAGATCGAAATCCGCGACCGCCAGCTGTTCGTCAACGGCGTTTCCATCAAGATCAAGGGCGTCAACCGTCACGACACCCACAGCGAGCTGGGCCATGTCACGCCCATGGAAGCGCTGCTCAAGGACGTCGAGCTGATGAAGCTGCACAATGTCAATACCGTCCGCACCTCTCACTATCCGAACGATCCGCGCTGGCTCGATCTGTGCGACCGCTACGGCCTGTATGTCGTCGACGAGACCGACCTCGAATGCCACGGCTGCACCTACCAGCCCAAGAAGGACGAGGACGACGAGCCCTTCAACCTGCTCTCCACCAATCCCGCCTGGGAGAAGGCCTATGTGGGCCGCGCCGAGCGCATGGTCCGCCGCGATATCAACCATCCCTCGATCATCTTCTGGTCGCTGGGCAACGAATCCGGCTATGGCTGCAACCATCAGGCCATGCGCGCGCGCATCCTCGAGCTGGACACCTCCCGCCCCATCCATTACGAGGGCGAGTGGGCCAACAAGAAGATGAACGAAGCCAAGGAATGGGTCTCCGACATGAAGTCCACGATGTATCCGCCGGTTGAGCGTGTCGCCGAAGAAGGCGTCCGCCCGGCCGAAGAGGATCACCGCCCCTATTTCATGTGCGAATACGGCCACGCCATGGGCCTCGGCCCCGGCTCCCTCAAGGAGTACTGGGACGTCATCTACGCCCACGACCGTCTGATCGGCGGCTGCATCTGGGAGTGGGTTGACCACGGCATCCTGATGGAGAACGAGGACGGCGAGCAGTATTATGCCTACGGCGGCGACTTCGGCGAGCATCCGCACGATGGCTGCTTCTGCGTGGACGCGCTGAACTATCCCGACCGCACCCCGCATACCGGCCTGATCGAGCTGAAGAAGGTCTATGAGCCGGTCAAGTTCGAGCTGGTCGGCGCAAACGAGATCAAAATCCGCAATCTCTTCGCCTTCCGCACCCTCGATCATCTGGACGCGGCGTGGAGCCTGGTCTGCGAAGGCGAGCA
>JAFQQU010000329.1 GCA_017410445.1 Clostridia bacterium
ATTGGAATTTCCCCCTGCTTAATCGTAATTGGCTGTCGCGCTCAGCTGACCTGGTCTTTGACCCCACACTCGCCGGCCGGAGCGTTCGCTCATAAGACATTCAGTCTCCCCACTACTAACCCTCTCAGCATCATGGCTGGCCGGACTTACATCTAAGCCGCACCATGCTCACCGGGACTTTGCCCTGCTTACGTGGATCGTTTTGCCTGCGACTGGCTTCGACTTTCAACCACAGACCTGTGCTCCGACAACCATAAATCATTATACACTACATATCTTAAAAATGCAAGCCTTATTTTAACGTGCGCGACTTATTTCTTCCTGAACCGGTATACTTTTGCCGGACCTTTGCGGATGGACCTTGACCCCGCCAGCGTCAGCGCTCTTATGTCTGCTGCACCAGCCGCTTTCAGTGCTTCCGCGCAGGCGCAAAGCGTGCTGCCCGTTGTAACGACGTCGTCAATCAGCAGGATCCGCTTTCCGGTAAGATCGGTTTCTGCACGGAATGCTGATGCGGTATTCGACGAACGCTCAAATCGCTTCAGTTTCGACTGCTGTCTGGTCTTACGGACGCGCGAGAGAACATCCGTCCTCATATCCAGACCAATCAGCTTCGAGACCTCTTTTGCGAGGAGTTCCGACTGATTGTATCCACGGTGATAAAGCCTTGATGGATGAAGCGGAACCGGAACGATCATATCATAGTCTGTCATGTTCCTTAGCTCGAGCAGATTTGCCATTTCCCCGGCCATCGCCTCAGCCAGCATGGTTACTCCATGGAACTTGAATGCCTTGATCATTCCTGAAACCGGCTTCCCGTAGTAATATACAAACAGCGAGGATTCCAGACCGTGCTCTTTCCATTCGTCATGAGCGGCACGTACATTTGAAGGCCTCATCAGTTTCCGACATGCGTCGCACAGAAACGGTTCGCTGCATCCCTGTTCATCCCCGCAGCCAAGACATTTGGCGCGGATAGGGAAGAGCAGATCCAATACAATTTCTTTCAGCCTGCCAATCACATTCCCAGCTCCTTCGCAGCAACCAGTCTTCTGCTCAGCGCACTGTACCGCATGGCGATTTTGTTATTCGCGACCATCCGCTTCGCACAGTCTTCCCGGCCCACAAGAACCACCAGCTTCTTTGCGCGCGTTACGGCGGTATAGAGCAGGTTTCTGGTCATCAGCATGGGAGGCCAGTTCCAGACAGGGAGGACGACTGCCGGGAATTCGCTGCCCTGACTCTTATGAACCGATATGCAGTAGGCAAGTTCAAGATCGTCCAGCACTGTATCGTCGTACTCAGCAACCCGTTCATCATCGAACGTCACTTCAACAGTATGTTCTTCGGTATCAATGCCTGTAATGAACCCCATATCTCCATTGAATACGCCAAGACCGGCTTCGATTCCGCGCGACCATTCCATCTGGTAGTTATTCCGGGTCTGCATGACCTTATCGCCCAGCCGGAAGATCGTGTCACCGCGAACCCGCTCGCCTTTCCCGGGCGTCTTCGGATTTAGACAATCCTGTAGCAGCTTATTCAGCTGCCATACACCGACGTCTCCCTTCTTGGTGGGCGACAGAACCTGAATATCTTTAAGCGGATCCAGATTCATATAATCGGGCAGGCGCTTTGAAACCAGCTGGACCAAGGTATTGCTGGCCGCCTGAATGGTTTCCTTGCGTTCAATGAAGAAATCGGTTCCTTTGCTATTCATGACGGGCGATTCGCCCCGGTTGATCCGGTGCGCATTGCGGACAATCATACTCTCGCCGGCCTGACGGAAAATCTCGGTCAATCGAACGACCGGGATCACATTGCTCTCAATCAGATCTTTCAAGACATTTCCGGCGCCGACCGAAGGCAGCTGATCAGCATCGCCGACCATAACCAATCTGGTCCCGGGCCGGAGCGCCTTTAAGAGGCTCTTCATGAGAAAGATATCAACCATCGACATTTCGTCGATGATCACCATTTCGGCCTTCAGGGGATTATCTTCATCTCTTGCGAATGAACCTTCTTCGCCATTAAACTCGAGCAGGCGGTGAATGGTCTTTGCAGAACATCCGGTTGCCTCGCTCATCCGCTTGGCAGCGCGGCCGGTGGGTGCGGTGAGCAGCACTTCACCAAGGCGGGACATCAGCGAAATAATGCATTTGATGCCGGTTGTCTTGCCGGTTCCGGGTCCGCCGGTGATAACGGTCAGTCCGCCGCTGACCGCTGCATGTACTGCGTCTCTCTGCTCGTCGCAGAGCTGCACGCCTTCCTGATCTTCATAGCGTCTGATTCTTTCATCGGCGTCCGGGTACTCACAGGCAGACGATGCGCGGATCATTTCAGTAATTCTTCGCGCTACATCGGATTCGGCCTCATACATCGCAGGAAGATAAACGGCAGTCACTTCATCCATCGGAACGGTGATGAGGCTCCGGTTCAGAATAAGCGTTCTCAACGCCTTGTCAATGAGCGATTCGTCAACGCCCAGCAGCCTCTGGGCGTATTCGTTCAGCAGTTCCAGCGGTAGGTAGACATGACCGGCGGAAGCAGCCGATTCATTCAGGACATACTTTATGCCGCTCTCAATTCGGAAGGAGGAATCATGGGGAATGCCGATCGCCGCAGCAATGCGATCCGCCGTTTTGAATCCGATTCCGCTGACTTCATCGACCAGGCGGTACGGATTGCTTTTCATGATTTCCTGCGTACGCTCTCCGAACCTTCGATATATCTTCAGGGAAACGGCAGGGGAGATGTCATAATTTTGAAGGAACATCATCGTGTTCCGCATTTCCAGCTGTTCCTGAAAAGATTCAGAGATCATCGCAGCGCGCTTGGGACCGATGCCGTCGATTTCGGTAAGCCTTTCCGGTTCGCTTTCAAGGACGTCTAGCGCATTGACACCGAAATGCTGCGTGATCAGTTTGGCCGTCGCCGGACCGATTCCCTTGATCATGCCGGAGGCAAGATACTTTTCGATGCCCGTTTTCGTCGCAGGTTTGATCGATTCGCAGGAGGACACCTTCAGCTGCCTGCCGTAGTCCGGATGTTCAACCCATTCTCCGGTCAGGCGTACCCGTTCGCCCGCGCCGACAAACGGCATGATGCCGACGGCGGATACGCGGTCCTTATCGATACGAACCCGGAGAACTGTCCATCCGTTTGTTTCATTTCTATAAGTTATATCATCTATGGTGCATTCAAAAATCGCCATTCGGAACCTCCGCCGTTTTCTGTTCTTTCATTATATCGGGCATAGCATCCTTTTTCAAGCGGAATTCATATAAAAGAAGACTATTCTGCAAAACCTCCTTCAAATTTACCGAACACACGTTGACCCTTTATGCGCTTCGTGCTAAAGTTAATAGTTGGATGATTATGTCTTGGTGGGAGGTACATAAGAAGTGAACCTTTCTGATAAAATCGATTCTTTGATGATGCGCGTAACCAAACCGGTGCGCTATGTAGGCGGCGAGTTCGGCTCCATCATGAAGGACCCTGAATCTGTCGACGTCCGCTATGCATTTCTTTTCCCCGATACCTATGAAGTCGGCATGTCCCATCTGGGCATGAAGATTCTGTATCATACGATCAACAAACGCGAGGATGCGTGGTGTGAGCGCGTATTCTCCCCGTGGGTTGATATGGAGCAGATCATGAGGGAAGAGGGGATTCCGCTGTTCTCTCTGGAATCCAGAACTCCGGTCAGCGAATTTGACCTGATCGGCGTAACGCTCCAGTACGAGATGAGCTATACCAACATTCTCTCCGCGCTGGATCTGGCCGGCATCCCGATCCGTCAGGCCGATCGCAAGGACGGTCCGTTCATCATCTGCGGCGGTCCCTGTGCATTCAATGCCGAACCGCTCGCCCCGTTTGTTGACCTGTTCGTTCTGGGCGACGGCGAGAAATCCACACACGACACCATCGATGTATACAAGAAGTGGAAAGCCTCCGGTCTGCCCCGCGAAGAGTATCTGAAAATGGCTGCGCAGATTCCGGGCGTATACGTTCCGTCGCTGTATGATGTAGTCTACAACGAGGACAGTACGCTCAAATCCGTTACTCCGAAGCCCGGCAGCGGCGCTCCGGAGCGCGTATTCAAGGCGCTGGTCAACGACCTGACCGCCGCCGATTATCCCGAGCAGCTGATTGTTCCGTACGGCGAGGTAGTGCATAACCGCATCATGCTGGAGATCTTCCGCGGCTGCACGCGCGGCTGCCGTTTCTGCCAGGCCGGCATGGTCTATCGTCCGGTCCGCGAACGCTCAATGGACAGACTTCTTGAACTGGCCGACAAGCTGGTGGACGCCACCGGATATGATGAGATCTCCCGGATGAGCCTC
>JAFQQU010000330.1 GCA_017410445.1 Clostridia bacterium
AGGCCCCCGCGAAGCTGAAGCGCGCTCTTCTGGTCATCTGCGGCCTGGGTTATTTCGAGGCCAGCCTCAACGGCAAGCAGGTGGGCGACGAGTTCCTCTCCACCCCCTACACCGCCTATGACCTGAACACGCAGTACCGCATCTTCGACGTTACCGACATGCTGAACGAGGGCGACAACGCCATCGGCGTCAAGCTGGGCAACAGCTACTACAACTACATCGGCAATTGCAACTGGAACACCCATACCGCCCCTTGGCGCGATTCGACCAAGCTGCTGTGTGAACTGCACATGGTCGATGAGGACGGCAACGACACGCTGATGGTTTCCGATAACACCTGGAGAGGCACCTACGGCCCCATCGTCTTTAACTCCATCAAGCACGGCGAGTTCTATGACGCCCGCCTCGAGATGGACGGCTGGGACACCGTGGGCTTCGACGAGTCCAAATACAATGGCACCTATGATCTTCAGCTGGTCGGCCGCCCGAATCCGATCAAGATGGATATCAAGTGGCAGGATACCTACTATGTCCGTCTGCCCGGCGGCAAGATGACCGTCATGGAGATGGAGCCCATCCGCGTCATCCGCAAGTTCCATCCCGTCAGGAAGTGGAAGGGCAAGAACGGCTGGATGTTCGACATTGGCGTCGGTCAGGCCGGCATTTCCAACATCACCTATCACGGCAAGGCCGGCGATACCATCGAAGTCCGCTATTCCGACTTCCTTGATGAGAACAACGACCTGAATCAGTCCATGGTCAACGGCTTTATCCGCGACTTCAAGTTCCAGACCGACAACTACACCAAGCGCACGGACGAGCCCGAAACCTGGCACGCCACCTTCACCTTCCATGGCTTCCAGTACATGGAAATCAGCGGCACCGACTGGGAGCCCGAACTCGAGGATATCGAGATCTGGTCTCTGGGCAACGATCTGCCCGTACGCGGCCATTTCACCTGCTCCGACGACATCGTCAATCAGATTCAGCAGCTGGCGCTCAACTCCCTGCGCTCGGTCTGCTTCAGCGTTCTGAACTGCGACACCGCCCGCGAGAAGATCTGCTGGACCGGCGACACCGGCCTGTCCACTCAGGCGATGATGATCAACTTCGCCGCCGACGCGTTCTTCACCAAGCAGGTATGGGATATCCGCGACGCGCAGAAGCCCTCGGGCCTGCTGCCCTGCATCATCCCGACCGCCGGCTGGGGCTACACCTTCGCCAACGGTGCCGACTGGTCGCAGCCGCTGCACGGCATCCCGCATTCCATTTATCAGCAGGCCAAGGACGTCCGCATCCTGAAGGACAACTACGAGGCCATGAAGCGCTTCGTTTCCTACCTCGAAGGCATGGCCATCGACGGCATCGTTGCCGCGGGTCTGGGCGACTGGTGCGCTCCCTTCGACGGCCCGGCGCTCTCCGTCAACATGAGCTCCTTCAAGTGCCCGATGCCCCTGACCGATACCACCTTCTTCTACGAAGCCATCCTCAACACCATCGAGGCCGCTACCGTGCTGGGCTATGAAGAGGATCTCCCGTGGCTGGAAGAGCTGAAGGCCACCACCCGCGATGCGTTCCGCCGCGAGTTCTTCGACGCCGAAGCCTGCGCCGTCCGCTTCCCCAGCAGAAACGATCCTTCCATCATCAGCGACTGCCAGACCGCAACCGTCTGCATGCTGGCCTTCGGCTTCGCCAATGACGACGAAATCCCCGGCCTGCTGAAGGACCTGCACCGCCAGATCCTGCGCGACAACGATCACCTCGACGTCGGCGTTCTGGGCATGCGCGCGCTGGTCACCACGCTGGGCAACACCGGCAACGCCCAGTGGGCGGCCGACCTGCTCACCCGCGACGACTATCCCAGCATGAAGCACTGGCTGGATCTGGGCGCAACCACGCTGTGGGAGTGCTGGAACGGCGGCGGCTCTCATAACCACAATATGTACAGCTGCGTCTCCGAGTTCTTCTATAAGTACATCGCCGGCATCCGTTCCGCGGCGCCCGGCTATGACAAGATCGTCTTCGAGCCCATGCTGAACGGCCACACCGACAGCGCCAAGGCTTCCATCGACGCCACCCGCGGCATGATCGCCACTGAGTGGGCCAAGACCGAGGAAGGCTTTACCGTCAAGGTCAAGGTACCCGTTTCCTGCGAAGCCGAGCTGCTGCTGCCCGCCGAGTACAACGGCAAGTGCGTCAAGTGCGCTCTGACCGAATCCGGCAAGCCCGCTTCCGAAACCCTCGTCATCGGCGAATGGGAGCGCGGCGTCTCCGTCGCCCTGAAGAGCGGCGAATGGTGCTTCGCTCTGTAAGCCGGCGGGCGGTGTCCGCTGCCATCTGCTGACGCATCTATAATCCGATCCGGACGGCAAAGCTCGACCGTCCGGGTCGGCGTTTGTGTGAAGCCGCCTATCGTGCAGAATACCACGCGGCTTCCATTCTCGGCAAACAAAACCGCTGCAGCTTCCATCCTCTACGTCAAGGAAGACTGCAGCGGTTTCTTTTGCCGTCCCATAACAGCTGCATGGATCATTCTTCAAGAATATAAGCCATGCCGTACTTCTCATATCCAATGGATTCTGCCAACACAACAGAAGCAACGTTTTCCGCCCGACATTCCCATTGCGGGCAAACTCGCTTTTCCAGCAGGTGATGTGCTACCAACGCGGCAGTTCGTTTGGCATAGCCCTTCCTTCGCTCCTCCTTTACGGTTTTGATCCCGGTATGCTGAATAACATCTTCCATATACGGCATATCCGGCGCGTCGCAGACGGATACCAAGGTCCCCTCTGAAAAATACCCGGCGAAATATTCCTTTTCAGCCTTTTCCTCAAAATATTCCTGCAACCAGCCGGTCGGATCCGCAGAAGGAGAAGTCTTGCGGAAAAACGCTTCATACAGAGGATAATCCTCTTTTTTCAGAATCCGTGCATTCCCATATTCCTGTACGCGTTCCTGCCGAAATACCATCAGCTGCATCTTTTTGACCTTGAATCCGGCGTTCAAAGCCTCCAGAATCTCATTTACACAGCTGTCCTTCAGCCTTGCAAAAAAACCGGCATACTGTGGCGCATAGGCAACAACACAGACTTTCCCTTTAACCAGCACATATATAGAGTACCTGCACCCTAATCCCCGCACTTCCTCGTTCCGGAGCTCTGAGCATACAAAATGGATTCCGTCCGACGCTTCAGATAGATTGATCCCGCAAAAATGCGAATAGAACTGGTCCGTAATTGCATCGACTTCCATCTGGGCTAATTTTCCCATAAGATCACCTCATATTGTCATTCTGCATCTGCTATCAGAACACCGATCTTGCCGGAAGGCTGCTCTTCTCTGATCATTCCCGCTCTGAAATGAATGCTGCCGCCTGCGGCGCTTCCCTTTCTTTCCGGATCAGCACAGAATGGATTAACCAGCAGCACTTCTCTTCCGCACAAAGCTGCCTGACTTGCATATTCATACTTGATCTGATCATTCCATTCATCCGGATCATAATCGCACCACACCGGCCACAAAACCACATCGGCATTCAGCGCATTCATCTCCTCCGGTCGGCCATCCGTCCAGAGATCACCGCACAGACCAACGGCAAAGCTCTTTCCGCCGTATCGAAACTTTTCAAAATGCTCTCCCTCGCGGTAGTGCGCGTCCGTTTTCTTATATTCCTTCCAGCCGATGCTGACGCGACGAAAAACATTCACAATGCTGCCGTCTGCGCCGATGAAAATCTGACTGCTGTACAATCCATCATCGCCCCGCTCGATCAGGCCAAAGGAAACGGCAATCTGATTCACTTTTGCGGCCGCACATATGGCCCTGATCGGCTCGTCTGTCAGCCCAGCGGCGATGTATCTGTCTTTTTCATACTCCCAGCACAGACAATCAAATCCCTGCAGAACAGATTCGCCGAAAAGAATCAGGTCGGCTCTCCCACCATATTCTTTCACATATTCAATCATTGTCTGCAGATTGAAATCAGTTTTCCCGTTCTTGACAGGCGCAGATGCCAAAGCGATTTTCACATCGAACACCTCCCGTTGCGATTCATCTGATCCGATCAGTCACGCAGTCATACCAGTGAACATAAACCTCACCATTGATGATGAGCCTTTCATTCTCCGGCAGGCGCTCGCTCCATTTCTTCGGCCCGAAATGCTTCAGCGCCCAGTCGTCCTTGTTGAACCGGCGCCACAGCACCGTGCGCCCCTCGGCATCAATATAGGCCTCGGACACAATCTGATCGTTGAACGTCTCCACATCCATCAGGCAGATGGTATCATAGGTCTTCCCGCCGATCGTCACATCATACCGGCCGACCGCATCCATCGTGTCCGATTCGCAGGTTATTATATTCCCCTCCCGCTTCAGAACGCCCCTCCGCCGCACGGACACCTCTCTTCCGCAGTTGTCCTCGCCAAAACCCCAGTTGTTGAGGAAGGGATCTCCGTCCAGAAAGGTATATACCCTGCGCACGCTGTCCTCCACATGGCTCTCGGCCAGCGTCCGACAGTGCGTGTCAGTCAGCTGAACGACAAAGGTCCGCTCCGCCCTGTCAATCGCACCCGTGCGATAATAATTCTCCGTATTGTACTGCACCGCGCGGATTTCCACGCCCTCGATGCCATGTACCTCGGCTCTTCCAATCGCCTCCATTTCGCACCACTCTGTGCGGACGCCGCCGGGCTGCTCGTAAAGCCCCCACTTCAGCTTCTCACCGATGCGCGGCACCATCATCCAGCCCGGCATTTCCTCGCAGCGCACCTCAAATACCTCTCCGGCAGCAGGGGTAATCGTGTAATCCGGCAGTTTCTCAAACAGTTCAGGCATCTCACTCTCTCCTTTCGGAATTCCCGGCGGATACGGATAGACTGAACGGAATTTCTCCTTCGCCGCATGAAGACGGCTCTTCACCGTGCCCAAAGGAATATTCAGCTTCTTCGCAATATCCGCCTGCGGCAGGTTCTCAAAGTAGTACAGCCAGAGAATCTCCTTCTCCCGGCCCGCCATAGACGACAATGTCTCTCTGACCGCAGCTACCGGCGTCCTTCCGTGCCGCGTTCTCACCGGTAGAATCTCTTCCCGGATTTCTACGGGAATCTCCATCTGACGCGCCTTTGCACGGAAATAATCAAGGCATTTGCTGCGGGCAATGGCCAGAACCCAGGCAAGAAACGCCTGCCTGTCCCGCAAATCGCCGAACCGGCGGTACGCTGTCAGGTAAACCTCCTGCAGAACATCCTCCGCATCGGCGGCGGACGCAATCCGGAAGCGCACATACCGCTCGACAGGACGGCGGTACCGGCTCAGAAGAGATGAAAACTCATCCATCCGCCCGCCTCCTTTCTCATATATTTCCGATCGATGCGCGCACATCTCCGGTCCGGCCGGCATTGCTTCCGTCCGGCTCACCCAAAAGGACGCGGAAAACTCCGGAAAGGTTCATCCGAAAGGAATAATCCGCAAAGAAATATTCCGGAACCGATCTTCTGCGGCTCCGGAATGTATGTATTCATCAAATCGGGATCTTCTGAATGCTCAGCCGGCACAGGCACGCGCCGTCCTCCGGCCCGCCCGCGCAGTAAGCCGCCAGCATAGCGTTGTCATCGGTAAAGAAGATCGCCGGATAGCAGTATCCGTGCTCGGGACCTCCTTCAATCTCCTGAGGCCCGCTCCATGACTTTCCGTCGTCCCGGCTCACCGACCAGACCAGCGGCGTCCTGCCCCAGCCTGCTCTGCTTGTATACTTTCCGTTATAGTTCGGAACCGGATTCCACACCGCGTAAAGATCCCCGGTCGCAGGATTGCGCTTGATCTTCATGGGAGAAGGCGGACTTGTGAAGCGCGACGGCTGCGCCGCCGTCCACGTATTGCCGCTGTCCATCGAGAAGAATTCATACTGCGCCATCTGATCGGTGCGCGCATAGCCCCAGAGCATACCGTTCTTCAGTTCGATGATTCCCGGCTCCTGCAGGCCCGTATTCGAATGGGCAAACGGCGGGAACACCGCGTCCCGGCTTTCAAACCACGTCCTGCCGTCGTCATCCGAACAGAGGAAGCAGTCGTATGCCCGTCCATCAAAATATGCGCTGCCCTCGTCGTATCCCCCTCTGTGAAAGGCCAGCGGCATGATGAGCCGTCCGCTCATGAGCCGCTCCACCCGGTCGTTGTTGAGCACATAATACCCTTCCCGGTCGCCGAGCGTGCAGACCGTGTGGCTGTAAAAGCTCTTTCCCTCATCTTTCGAACGCGCAAGAATAATCCGGTTGATGCTCCGGGTGGCCTTGACGATGTAGAAAAGACCCATTTCGCCATCCTGCATGCGCATCATTGATACGCTCATCACATTCCGGACGCCATGTATCCGGGCATCAATCACCGTTTCCGGTTCGGTCCACGTTTCGCCCTCGTCATAGGAGACCATGGCTGCAATATTCGACGGCGCGGCGTCGCTGCCGCTTCCGGTAAAGCGGCTGTAAGCGAAGTATATGCCGCCGTCCTTCATTCTGAGAAACGCGCCTTCGCTGTGCCGTGTATACTGGCCGTCCGGGCCGAACGAACTGACAATATGACGTTCCATACCGCTCCTCCTGAAAAACTGGCGGGAGAATCCGAAGCTTCCCCCGCCGGCATGATATATTAAACGTTCATCTGACGGGAAACCTTCTTCGCCATTCTCGGACGGTAGGAAAGCGTGTAGCTGCTCTCCTTGCCGCTGGCCGTTCTGAGCGTCAGGGTCATGCGGTCCGCAGCGGCGTCCGGCAGAATCCAGTTGACCGTCGGGCCGATGCGGTTTTCATTGGCAGAGACGCAGCCGCTCTCCCACGAAATCATCTTATACACATTTCCGCCCAGCTCGATTTCGGCTTCGATCGCTTCCTCCGCCGCTTCGGGAGAATCGTTCAGCAGCCACAGCTCGGCCGAGAACTTCTCGCCGGCCTTCCAGTCGAACTTCGGAATCCTTGCGCTGGGCATGACCGGACGAAGGGCCGACTGAACCGCCGCGTACGCCTTCTTCGGAACGACCGGATAGGCGATGAGGCTGTTGTTGGCCGCCGTCTTCCACGGTTCGCAGTAACACCAGTTGATCGCCATGCTGCAGTACGGCGCCTGCCTGCGCGCTTCCTCGAAGATGGCCTTGTAGCCCTCGGTCTGCAGCCACTGGCTCATCTCAACCACCTTGTCGATGCTGTCGAGCTCTTCCTGCGCATAGCGGTTCAGCACATCCAGACAGGCCCATCTCTCCTCGCCCCATGCGCCGAACGCATGATGCAGCTTCCATACGCCGTCCTTCTTCATCGGGAAGAGCTCATCCTCCGGGATGAACTGCCTGAGGTAGTCCACATCCGGCATGCCCGGCACGCCGAACTCGGTGTAGGCCGTGCAGTCGCTCTTCTGGAACAGCTCGAAAACGTCGCACTGCTTGTCCGGATCATAGAAGGTGTATCCGCCGTGACCCATGCCGAAAATCGGGGAGGTCATGATGAAGGGACGGTCGCGGTCCATCTGATAGCAGAGGCTGTTCAAAAGGCGCAGCGCCAGAGACTGATCGGTCATGCCGGACCAGTTGTTGAACAGCTCGTTTCCGCCGCACCAGAGCACGACGGAGGCATGCGAACGAAGATTCATGATGATCTCCGTCGCTTCCTGCTCAAGCACCTTCAGATACTTATCGGTACCGATATAGTTGGTGCAGGCCAGCGGGAACTCGACCCAGACCATGATGCCCAGCCGGTCGCAGATGTCATAAAACGCCTTTTTGTTGACACCCGAGCCGCCCCAGCAGCGGAAGATGTTCATATTCGCATCTCTGGCCAGCGTGATGAGCTGCTCATAGCGTTTCTCGTCGATTTTGCCGTTGTAGATGTCCGGATTGACCCAGTTGCTGCCCTTGGCAAACACGCGCCTGCCATTGAGCTCCAGCTGAATGGGCGCGACGCTGCGGCCCTTCGGGAAGCCGGTCGGTTCGACCCATGCGCCCTCGTTCATGACCAGCTGAACCCGGCGGAAGCCGATCGTTCCGCTGACCTCATGGCCGGGCGTTCTGGCGATATAGCGGTACAGCGCAGGCTCGCCCTGTCCGTTGCACCACCACAGGCGCGGATTGAGCACGGTAATGCTCCGCCCGCTGCCGGCGACGTTTCCGTCCGGATCGTACAGCGTGATCTCGGGGCGCACGTCGCAGTCCACGTCGAAGCGCAGTTCGGCGCGGGTATAGTCATCATTCAGGGCATAAAACGGCTCGCAGCGGCGGATGTAGTCGTCCGAGCGCAGCTCGATATAGGTATCCTGCCACAGGCCGGACACCAGCATTCTCGGATGCCAGTCCCACTCGTAGCAGACCGGCGGCTTGACCGACTGATTCGCCTGATCGCGGTCCTCAAAGCGGGCAAACTCGCTCTTGGGATGCGGATGAATGCGGATGATCATTTCCTGTCCGCTCCGGCCGGTCACATCCAGCTCCACGCGGGTGAACATACCCTCGTGAGAAATCAGCTTCTGACCGTCGATCAGGATATCGAAACGGTAGTCGATGCCTTCGCTGACGAAAAACGCCTTCGCTCCCTCCCTCTCCTCGAAGGACAGCCAGGTGCGGTATTCCCAGGTGTAATCCTCGGTCTCGCGGAACCGGGTGACGTTGTCATTATAGCTGATGTCGCCCCAGCCCATCATCTTACCGTAATCATGCTGTACATTTCCGGGTACTTCTGCGGGGAACCACTCGGTCGGGCCGTTTTTGCGCACCGCGCGCGCCTGCCATTCCATATACGCCTTCATCTGTTTTCTCCTTCCGGTGTTCAGTTGAATTCGTCCTGACCCATATGAATACGCTGCTTCTCGCCCAGTTCGCTCCAGAGCCCGCCGTACGCGTCGCACAGACGGTTCCAGTCACGCTCGACCGTGAATCCGTCAATCCTGCGCGAGCCGAACTGATTCATGGCCGAATCCGCATCGGGAACAAACTTATAGGTTATCGCCACCGTCACCGGCGATCCGGCGCAGAACAGCGGGAACTTCTCGCCCGCAGCCAGCCTGCGGACGGCGCGCTCGGCATGCTGCTCAATCCGCTTTCTGCCCTCCGCCGGAGAGAACGCCAGCGCGCACTGCCTGCCCACGCCCTGCTTGACGCAGACGCACTCTACCTGTTCGCCCAGGAATTCTTTTGCTTCATCGCAAACCTTGTCATCGCCGGAAACCAGCACGACAGGCACGCCTTCCCATCCGGCGACATCCGCATCAATGCCCACTTCCCCATACGGGACCCCGTTTACCTGATATTTATGCCACGTCTTCGAGCTCATCGTATGCTCAAGCACCGCACGTTCGGTGCCGGATTTTGCATGGTATCCCAGCAAAAACATGCCGTCGGCGTCGTCCAGGAAGGGGAATCTCGGCGCACAGGGAACGCCGATGAGCAGCAGCGCACGCTCATCCAGCAGCTCAGGCAGAAGATTATTGGAACCGCCGTGCTTATCCGCTACGATCACCTCGTCCGCACCGCCGGCAAACGCGCCGCGAACGGCCGCGTTGATATCCTCGGTCATCATCCTGCGCGCTTCGCCGTAGAGCCGTCCGTCCCGGGCCGTATGCTCGCTCGTATTGACGCCGCAGATTCCCTCAAGATCCACCGAAATATAAATCTTCATAATATCTCCCCCATACTGATCATTGAAGTTATTCGCAATCATCCCTGAACAGCCCGCTCAGAGCGGCGCCGTCGGTGTCCTTCATTTCAATGCCGAGCGCCTTTGCAAAGGTCGGCGCTTCATCGATCAGCCTCGCCTGTTCGATCACGACGCCCGGCTGAATGTCCGGGCCGAAGGCAATCAGCGTGGGCTGCGGTCCCTTGTCGGGATGATGGCCGTGCGTCGCCTTTCCGAAGCGGTAATCGCTGATGTCGAGCGGACGCACCAGCGGACGGTTCCAGTCGTTGTTGAAGGTCGTGAAGCCGTCGGTTTCGATCACGAATGAGAAGCCGCCTTTGAGACGCTCCTCTTCCCATGCCTCTTCAGCGGTGTACACTCGGCTGATGCCGTAAATGCCCTCCTCACACCAGTGATCGAGAATGCCCTTGATCTGTTCCTTCAGCGCCTCATCCTCCGGATCCTTCAGATACACCTGCGCGGACAGCGCAGAGGACTTGATGAAGGCGTCCCAGTCGGTGACATTTCCGTTCTCATCCACCTGAATCAGGCCCATCTCCTTCAGCAGGCAGTTGAGCGCGATGCCCCTTGTGATGTTGAGCTGGCCATGGTCGCTGACGATGAAGAAATCGGTCTCCTCATAAATGCCCGCATCCTTGGTTGCCCGGATGATCTCGTCCAGCCATCCGTCCACTTCGTGAAGACCGTGCGTTACCTTCTCGGAGAAGAGACCCGTTCCGTGCCTGTAGGCGTCCACATTCGCCGGGTGGATCATGAGCAGATTCGGCTTGTATTCGCGGATGATCGAGCAGGCGCAGGCATTGATGAAGTTATCACAGTAGGGATGGGTGCGGTTGACCTGCAGATGAAGATTCGGATCCAGCACCTTTTCCGCGACGTCCTCGCTGGTGCCTGCATTGATGAAGCACTGGCGCATCGTCTCATCCGGAGACTGCGGCCAGTATTCGGCGATCAGATAATCGACGGATTTGAGATTGCCCGTCACCGGCCAGAATACATCGGCGGTGGTCAGCCCGGCTTCATGCGCCGCATCGAACACCGTCGGAACCTTCAGCGCGTCCGCAAACCATTCCCAGTCGGACGAGCGCTCGCCCATCTTCGCCACTTCGTTATTGACGATGCCGTGCCGTCCGGGATACACGCCGGTCATCATTGTGGCGTGCGCCGGATAGGTCAGCGTCGGGTAGATCGACCGGACTTTATTGACCCGCGCGCACTGACTCCATATCTTTTTAAAGGTCGGCAGCGTCTTCAGCGTTTCTACATCCTCAAATACCATTGCATCTTCAGAGATAACAATTACATGTCTGCTCATCCGGTTCACCCTTTGCGTTTTTTCTTTCATTATACCGCCTGTTCGCCCGGTAGACAAGCGCATTCTTAACATTTCTTCCGCTCATTCCACAAATCTTTCTTGAAACCGCACAATCCGTATGCTACAATGAAACCATACTACCAGAAAGGTTGTGTATATATGATTCCGAAGCCTGAATTTCCGCGTCCTGACCGCGAAAGAAAAAACTGGCTCAATCTGAACGGCGAGTGGGATTTCCGCCTGATCCCCGAAGGCGCCGATGAAAACAGCGTCGAGGGATTCGACCGGAAAATTATCGTCCCCTTCTCCTGGGTCAGCCCGCTGTCCGGCGTGGGCGTAAATGAAAAGGGCATCGGCTGGTACCGCCGCTTCGTTGAATTCCCGGCAGGCGAGAAGCTGTTCCTCTGCTTCGGCGCGGTTGATTATCTGGCCGACGTATACGTGAACGGCACGCATGTATGCCATCATCAGGGCGGCTACAATCAGTTTGATGTGGACGTCACCTCCGTCTGGCACGAAGGCGCAAACGAAATCGTCGTGCGCGCGGAAGACTTCCGCAAAGAAACCCAGACCTACGGCAAACAGGGCTACGGCGACATTCAGGGCATCTGGCAGACCGTATGGCTTGAAAACCGCGGCGCAAGCTATATCGATTCCTTCCGCTTCGTAACCAAAATCAGCGGACAGGTCGAGCTGACCGCAAAGGTCGAAGCCGCGGACGGCGAAACGCTGACCGCCTGCTTCGGCGGACAGACCTTCACCTCCGAAGTTGAAGGCGGCAAGGCCGTTCTCTCCATGCAGTTTGATAAGCCGCTGCTCTGGTCTCCCGAAGAGCCGAATCTGTACGAAGGCACCCTCGCCCTCGGCGCAGACACCGTTCACACCTATTTCGGCATCCGCGAAATCGAGGCAAAGGACGGCCGCATCCTGCTCAACGGCGCGCCCATCTACATCAACGGCACGCTCGATCAGGCCTTCCATCCGCAGGGCCACTTCACCTATCCCACCGATCAGGACATGCACGACGAGGCATGGCGCCTGAAGCGGCTGGGCCTCAACATGGCGCGCATTCACATCAAGTGTGAAGAGCCCAGAAAGCTCTACTGGATGGACAAGCTGGGCATCCTCATCATGCAGGACATCCCCTGCTTCTGGGGCGAGCCGAACGAAGAGGCGCGCGCTGCCTACGAGGCGGAATGGCCGCATGAGTTCGATCGGGACTACAACCATCCCTGTATCTTCGCATGGGTCATGTTCAACGAAAGCTGGGGCCTGAGAAGCGGCCTTGACAAGGACCGCCATTACCGCGAATACCTGAAGGAGACGCAGGAATGGGTCCGCAGCGTCTATCACGCCGCCAAGGAAAACGACCCCACCCGCATCGTCGAGGACAACTCTCCCTGCTACTGGGATCATGTCGAGACCGATATCAATACCTGGCATTTCTACATCAACACCTA
>JAFQQU010000331.1 GCA_017410445.1 Clostridia bacterium
CAAGCGCCGCACGGTTGCCAACGAGGCGTGCGACGGCGGCCGCGTAACTGTAAACGGAAAGGTAGCTAAAGCCGGACTGGAAGTCAAGGTCGGCGACATCATCGAGGTCCGCTTCGGTGAAAAGTCCACCAAGTATGAGGTTGTCACCTTGTCCGAGCATGTCCTCAAGGCCGACGCTGCCGGAATGTATCGAATTGTGGAGTGATGAACCAATGAACAGCAATCAGGTCTGGGCAATCGTTGTTGCCGCAGGCAGAGGAGAGAGATTCGGAAAACCATACAACAAGGTTTTTCATCTCATTGACGGCCAGAGTATTCTTACGCGATGCCTGACGAATCTATCTTCGTCCAACGCATTTGATGGGATTATTCTGGTGATTTCCGAACAGGACGAAGCGCCCTATGCGGAATTGACGGCGCGCGAGGGAGTATGTCCGCTTGTCAGATCCGTCGTATACGGAGGCGCTACCCGTCAGGAATCCGTTATGAACGGCCTGCGCGCGCTGCCCGAATCCGTCCGATATGTAGCTGTACACGACGCCGCCCGGCCGTTTACGGCTCATTCGGTGATTCATGCACTGGTCAATGCGGCGGCAGAATATGGCGCAGCAATTCCCGGAACGCCCATGACGGATACCGTCAAAATCATGGACAGAGAGGTGTTTTCTGTCGAAACACCTGACCGCAGTACTCTCTGCGCCGTGCAGACTCCTCAGATATTCAACCGCGAAAAACTCCTGCAGGCGCATTCCATGGCACTGAATGCCGGAGTGCCTGCCACGGACGACGCGTCTCTGTATGAGCGCTTTATCGGGAGAGTGAAAGTAGTGATGACGCCCGAGTGTGCCGATAACATCAAGGTAACCACCCAGCAGGATATCCGCCGCCCGGGCCATTTCATTATTCCGAGAGCGGGCCATGGATACGATGCTCATCGCCTTACCGAAGGCCGCGACCTGATTCTTTGCGGCGTAAAAATCCCTTATGAAAAGGGCCTTCTCGGTCATTCCGATGCAGACGTTGCCGTCCATGCGCTGATGGACGCTATGCTCGGCGCTGCCGCAATGGGAGATATCGGTCGTCATTTCCCGGACAGCGATCCGCAGTATAGAGGCATCTCTTCCATAAAACTGCTGAATCATGTCGTTGCGCTGCTTGAAACAAACGGACTCGCTGCGGCAAATGCCGATGTTACAATCGTTGCTCAGCGTCCGAAACTCAAGAACTATATGGATGAGATGAAAAATAATATCTGTGAAGCTTTGTCACTTCCGGAAGACCGCGTCAACATCAAAGCAACAACCACAGAGGGAATGGGCTTCGAGGGAGAAGGTCTTGGAATTTCCGCTCAGGCGGTCGTCATGCTCATTCCTTCCGAAGCGCTGTCCTAAAGGAGAATGCACCGTTATGAAGAGAATTACCAGCTTTTCCGTCGATCATGATTACATCGTTCCGGGCGTATACCTGTCCCGCATCGACGGTGATGTCGTCACCTATGACCTCAGGACCCGCCGCCCCAACTGCGGCGACTATATGGACAACGTGACCATGCACACCGTTGAGCACATGATGGCCACTTTCCTTAGAAATTCCGATATGGCGGATCAGATCATCTATTTCGGCCCGATGGGCTGCCAGACAGGCTTTTACCTGCTGGTGCGCGGCGAAGATCATACCCGCGTCCTGAACGCCATCCGGGATGCCCTCAGAAATACCATCGAATACAATGGGCCCGTATTCGGCGCCTCTCAGAAAGAATGCGGCAATTACTTGTCTCTTGATCTTGCTTGCGCTCACAGGGAGTGCATCCGATACCTTAAGCAGATCGAAAACTGGACCGCAGAGCAGCTGGACTATCCCACCGGCAACTGACAGGAGGAGAATAAAATGATCGGTATCATTGGCGCAATGAGCGTAGAAATCGAAGGCATTCAGGCTCGCATCGAGCAGGCAGAAACGCGCGTCATCGGCGGAAATACGTTTATTTCCGGCATGCTGTGCGGACAGAAGGTTGTCGCGGCGAAGTGCGGCATCGGAAAAGTCAATGCAGCCATATGCACCCAGACCATGATCCTGACCTATCAGCCTGACCTCATCATCAACAGCGGCGTAGGCGGCAGCCTTTCGAAGGACCTCACGTTCGGCGATATCGCCATTGCGAAGAATCTCGTTCAGCACGACGTCGACACCAGCGCGCTGGGTGACCCGGTCGGTCTGGTTTCCACGATCAACAAGATCTATTTCGAATGCGACCCCCGCGCCGTTGAACTGATTCATGAAATCGTCAGCGATATGGACGGAGTATCCGGCGTCATCGGAACCATCGCTTCCGGCGACCAGTTCATCGGCAGCGGTTCCCGGAAGGACTGGATCACCGAGCAGTTCAATGCCATAGCGTGCGAAATAATCAAACAGGATATCCCACACATAGCGGCCCGTGTCCTCCATGTTCAGCAGCGCCTCCTCGATGACGGTACCCTCCAGCAGCGCACTGCGGGTAACG
>JAFQQU010000001.1 GCA_017410445.1 Clostridia bacterium
ACGCAGAAGATCGTCTACCGGATGCGTCAGGATGCGTTTGAGAGCGTATCGCGCCTGCCCATCAGCTTTACGGATTCGCACCCCATTGGCGATATCCTGAGCCGCCTGACCTACGACATTGATACGATCAACACGTCTCTTTCGCACGACGTCGTGCAGATTCTCTCCTCCGTGGTCACGGTGGTCGGCTCGCTGTACATGATGATCCGCCTGTCGCCCCTGCTGGTGCTGGTGTTCGTCGTGACGATTCCGATGTCGATCTTCCTGACCAAATACATCACCTCCCGCACCCGTCCGCTCTTCCATGCCCGCAGCAAGAAGCTGGGCGAGCTGAACGGCTTTGTCGAGGAGATGGTATCGGGCCTGAAGACCACAAAGGCATATCATCAGGAGGAGACCATGATCGGTCGCTTCGACGAGAAGAACGAAGAGGCTGTACAGGCCTATTACAAGGCCGAATACTACGGAAGCATCACCGGCCCGTCGGTCAACTTTGTCAATAATCTGGCCATGTCGCTGGTCAGCATGTTCGGCGCGGTGCTGTTCCTGCTGGGGAAGATGTCGCTGGGCAATATTTCTTCCTTTGTGCTGTATTCCCGTCGGTTCTCCGGCCCGATCAACGAGATGGCGAACATCATCGCGGAGCTGCAGTCGGCCTTTGCGGCGGGCGACCGCGTGTTCCATCTGATCGACGAGAGCCCCGAGCCGCTGGACGACGTGCGCGCGATCGAGCTTAACAAGGTGGACGGCGACGTTGAGATGAAGAACGTTGCGTTCGGCTATGTGAAGGATCAGATCGTTCTGAAGGATCTGTCGCTGCACGCAAAGCCGGGCTCCGTGACCGCCATTGTCGGCCCGACCGGCGCAGGCAAGACGACGATCATCAACCTGCTGATGCGCTTCTATGACCGGAACGACGGCGTCATCCGTGTAGACGGGCACCTGATCGACAAGATCACCCGAAAGAGCCTGCGCAAGGCCTATGCGATGGTGCTGCAGGATACGTGGCTGTTTGAAGGCACGGTGTATGAGAACATTGCCTACGGCACGCCGGGCGCGACGCTGGAGGATGTAAAAAGGGTTGCGAAGATGGCGAAGATCGACCATTTCATCGAGCAGCTGCCGCAGGGCTATGACACGGTGCTGCTGGAGAACGGCGGCAATATCTCCAAGGGACAGAAGCAGCTGATGACCATCGCGCGCGCCATGCTGATGGACGCCCACATGCTGATTTTGGATGAGGCGACCTCGAACGTCGATACGCAGACCGAGCGGAAGATTCAGGACGCGATGATCGAGCTGATGAAGAATAAGACCTGCTTCATCATCGCGCATCGTCTTTCGACGATTCAGAACGCCGATAACATCCTCGTCGTGCGCGACGGCGACATCGTCGAGCAGGGCACGCATACCGAGCTGATGGCCAAGGGCGGCTTCTATAAGCAGCTCTACGCCGCGCAGTTCGAGAATTGATCCGAATCCGCACCACCAAAACCCGCGTGAGCGTGCGGGATTCTTAAGGGATGAATCCCTTAAGCCGCCGGAGGCACGTAACCCAAACTCATTGCATCGCTGCACTAAGCCTTCTGCGTCTGAACTCAATAATTTCCGCCGCCCCTCACGGAAATCGTGGGAGAGCGGCGGATTCTTGTTCATAAACAGTTTGCGAACGGGCGATAGAGGGGCGGCGCACAAACTGCGCGTCCATGAATTGTCGGGACGGACAATTCATGGCTCCGACTGCCGGAGAACGCAGTTCGCAGGCGGAGGAACGCGCACACAGACAAGATGGGTAAGGCGCAGACGATAGATAAGAAGCGAAAGTATCCAAGCTGCAGTCAGACGGCGGAAAAGAAGTCAGAGCGTTCAAGATGCAGACGATAGATAAGAATTCGAAACATCTAAAATGCATTCAGAGGGGATGAGAAGAAAGAGAGGACGCATCATGGGCATACCGGGCGAAGAGATTGCTTTTTCAGGCTGCTGTGGTATAATTTATCCAAATCAACCGAAAGGAGCTTTGCAATATGAATATGTGGGCGAGCAGGCAGATGAAACAGGAGCTGATGACGGGCAAAGCGGGGCTGATTATCGGAGGAACGCTGGTTTTTCTGATCTTCCTCATTCTGGCTGCGATGAATTCGCTGCGGGACGGGCTGCGCGTACATCCGGTTTCGACGGCGGCAGAAGCAGCCGCAGCGCAGGCGGAAGGCTGGGTTGCAGAGGTTGAATATGCAGATATAGCGCTGATTGGAAGCGTTGTGCTGGAAACCGTCCGTCAGGGCGAAGTCAGCTTTATGATGGGCGGCGCGGTCGGCGCGGTTCCCGGCCGGCAGGTGACGAGCGAAGAGGAATACCGTGTCTGGGCGCTGAATGCGGATGGATTCACCGCGATTCTGTTTACGAACCGGGATGAAGTGCCCTCGGGCAGCGTCAGGATGGACAGCGTGATCGAGTGGCTGACCGAATCCGACCGGAAAGAACTGGAGGATGAGTATTCCTCGGTAGGATGTCCGGCTTATGTGTTCCTGCTGGAAAAGGAAGAGGGAATGGGATTTGTCGTGGTCTGCGCGGTGATCACTCTGGCGGGCATCGCCTCCGCTGCGTGGCTGCTGTTTACGAAGAAGGGACTCATGACGACGAAATTCTGGCGGCGGATGAATGCTGCGGGAAATCCCGACGAGATTCTCAATGATCTGAACGATCCGCAGTACGCGCGGATGGGGTTTGCGGTTGCCAGAAAGTATGTATGGGTAAACAACAGGGCAATTCCGCGCAGCAGATTGCAGTGCACGCTTCAGACGGATGAAAACGGCGACAAAAAGATCATCTTCGACTGCGCCGGGCACTCGACGGAATATTATCCGGATGAGGAAGAAATGGAAACGCTTTCCGCCTTGCTGAACATCAATAGATGACAGCCTCTGCGTCCGATCTGTGGAATACCGCGGATCGGGCGCAGTTTTTGTCGGGCGCGTATGGTGAAAATGCCGAAGGCAAATGAGTCGGAACGGGCGCGGCTGTTGTCGGGTATGGTGAAATCGCCGAAGGGGAATACCTTTGACCGGGCGCGGCTCTTGGCTGGTGGATATCATGAAATCGCCAAAGCGGATTGCGGCCGCCCGTGTGCGCTCCTCTCCGCGCGGGTATTTTCGTGAATTTCTCTTCGATCAATTCCGAAAAGTACCCGCACGGAGAGCGTGCTTCGCACGACGCGCGATTACTGGCCGCCGCGTTATTGCTCCCATGCGACCAGAGTGCGGATTTGTGCGCTCCGTCTCGTAAGTGGTTTTATGCGCGGCGGCTGAAAGGGGTTCAGACGCAGCTATGTTTGTGCGGCGGGCAATGAGAGGGGTACGTGCCTCCGGCGGGCAAAGGGCCATTGGCCCTCTGCACTCCCTTCTTCGCTCACGCGGGTTTTGTTTGCGCGTATTTAGCCTATATTTTTTTGACAGGGCGTGGGTTTTGGTGTAGTATATTAAACGGATTGATATGCCCGCGGCATATTCATGAAGGAGGAGACTTATGCTGGTCTTTGCCACGCATTCCGCAGACGAAACGTTCGAACTGGGCAGGTGCATCGGTCAGATGCTGCAGCCCGGCGATATTATACTCCTGCGCGGCGATCTGGGCGCGGGAAAATCCGTGCTGGCGCGCGGCCTTGCGCGGGGCCTCGGCATCGACTGCCCCATGCCCAGCCCGACCTTTACCCTCATGCAGCCCTATGAGGGCCGCATCCCCTTTTATCATTTCGACCTGTACCGGCTGGATGATCCGGAGGAGTTTTACGAGGCGGGGCTGGATGAATTCGCCTTCGGAACCGGCGCTGCCGTCATCGAATGGCCGGACTGCGCCGATCTCATGCCCGATCATTGCTTTGAAGTGGAAATCAGCCGCGGCGCATCGGACGACGAACGCCGGATCATGATCGCGCTCATGGGCGATATGACTGCCCGCACCGATGAAATCTCCGCTGCGGGCGAAAAATGGAGGATAAACGAATGAAAATTCTTGCCCTTGATACGTCCGGCCCGGTCGCGGGCGCGGCGCTGATGGAGGACGGCGTTATCACCCATGAGGTCATGGCCAGCCATGGGCTCACCCACAGCCAGACTGCCATGCCCATGGTCGATCAGTGCCTCTCCGCCGCCGGGATTACCGCAAAGGATATCGACCTGTTCGCGGCGGTCGCCGGCCCCGGCTCCTTTACGGGCGTGCGTATCGGCGTGTGCGCTGTCCGAGCATTGGCCCATGCATGGAACAAGCCCGCGCTGCCGGTCGATTCGCTCGAAACGCTGGCGATGAACGGCTTCGGCTTCCGCGGCGTGATCTGCCCGATTCTGGACGCAAGGCGCGGTCAGGTCTACTGCGCGGCGTTCCGGTTCGAGGAAGGAAAGCTGCCCGTGCGCATTCTGGACGACGAGGCCATGGCGCTCACCGATTTCCTCAAAAAACTCCCCGAAAATGAAAAGTGCCTCTTCCTCGGCGACGGCCTGAAGGTGCATTTCCCGGCCGTGTCCGCCGCGATGGGCGACAGAGCCGTTGCCGCGCCCGCTCATATGGCGTATATCCGCCCGGCAGCCGCCTGCGAAATCGCGCTTCAGCGTGCGGAAGAAGGCGGAAACTTCATGGAGCTCATGCCCATCTACCTGCGCGCGCCGCAGGCCGAGCGCGAGCGCAACGCACGGCTCATGTCAGAGGGGGCGAAGTAAATGGCAGAGATCATTACCCGGCTGATGACTGCCGCTGATGTGGACGCGGTTCATGAAATCGATCTGGCCAGCTTCGCCATTCCGTGGACGCGCGACGCTTTCGCCAGAGAAGCGGAGAATAACTGCGCGCGCTATCTCGTGCTGTGCGAGGATGGCGTGCCGGTCGCATATGCGGGCGTGTGGTTCGTGCTCGACGAGGGCCAGATCACCAACATCGCCGTGCATCCTGCGAAGCGAGGGCTGGGATACGGCAAGCGGATTGTTAAAGACCTTATTCAGCTGGCCGCCGATTCGGGCATGACCTTCATGTCGCTCGAATGCCGCCGGTCGAACGTGGTCGCGCAGAACCTCTATCACGGCGCGGGCTTCATCGACGTCGGCTTCCGCAAGCGCTACTATTCCGACAACAACGAGGACGCGCTGGTCATGGCGCTCACGCAGATGCCCGAGGGCAACCCGGACAACGACCCGACGCTGATTCATGAGGATTGAATATAATAAAAACGAGCCTGTGCAGGGGAATTCAGTCGCCCGCACAGGCCCGTTTTTATGTAATTACAAATTTTTCAGAAACGGCGCAATCCGCTTGTACAGCAGCATCGTCACCGCCGACAGGACCACGCCCTTCAGCAGGTTGAAGGGAACCACCGCCAGAAGAATCATCTTCCACAGGCTGTCGACCGCGGGAACGGTCTTCGCAATCAGCGATAGAATGACCTCGAGCGGCATGTTCATGACCTGTACATAGAACGGGATCATGATGAAGTAGTTGGCCAGTCCGCCGACGACGCCCATGGCCAGCGTGCCCAGCGAGAGGCCCAGCAGCGCGCCCTTGAGGGTGTGACGCCGGAGGTAAATCATCGAGGCGACCACAGTCATCGAGCCGGACATCAGGAAGTCCGCCAGCTCGCCCACGCCCATCGAGGAGGTGTGCAGAAGGCCGATCAGGTCTTTCACCGCCATGACGCCCAAAGACGCGCCCGGGCCCATTGCAAAGCCTGCGATCAGGGCGGGCACCGCGCTCAGGTCCAGCTTGTAAATCGGCGGGATCACCGGAACCTCAAAGTAGTAAAGCACCGCCGACACTGCGCCCAGCACCGCGACGCGCGCGATGTAGGATATGCCCTTGACCGGCTTCTTCGCCGGAGCGGGGGCGTATTTTTTATGGGCGTACAGGCCCAGCGCGGATGCGGCGAAAGCGGCCGCCAGCATCACGAAGGTCAGCTTCAGGCCGATTCCGATCGCGGCCGATTCCTTTTCAAGCCGCATGAGGTAGGCCGAAAGCGCTGCGGCGATCAGCGAAAGCAGCATCGATTCGCCGTGTTTCTTTCTACCGTCCGGCTCGAACAGAGCGGCGCACAGGCCGAGGATGGCGGCCAGCAGGGTCAGCGCATAGAAATGTGCGTTTTCCGCTCCGTCGAGAAGCGCAAATCCGGTGAGCGCACCGCCCTCCGCCGGAAACGAGGAGAACGGCAGGGCGAAGCAGAGCATCGAAAGGAGCAGGAGCGCGGCCAGAATCCATTTGGAGTACTTCGAAAATACGGACATAAGAACCTCCCTTTCATGCAGAAACTGCCCCTGACATCACGCATCAGGGGCAGTCATATCTCTCGGGAGACACACGCTGCTTCTTCTCTCATCCAGACTGTACTGTCGGCTCCGGAGTTTCACCGGATCAGCCTTTCGGCTCGCGGGCTTGACCGCCGGTGGGGAATTCCACCCCGCCCTGAAGATGCACGTTTTCACGGGTATTCTGCTTTTCTGATATATAGGATATGCCGATCGGCCCGATCTGTCAAGCGGATTTTGCACGGACGGTATGAATTTATCGAAATTCGATAAAAATATATTGACACGCGATGCGGACAGGGGCTATAATACAGGCGAAAGGGGAGATGAACCATGAAAGGAAACGGAAAGAAAACGAGGCTTATGTACTGGGCGTGCGGCATGATTTCATTGGCGTGCGCGGTGGTGTTTCTGTGGCTGATGCTGATTGCGCAGGAGATGATCTCGGGGAATGAGAACATCGCGCAGCTGGCGGGCGCGGTGTATCTGTATATCTTCGGCGCGGCGGTTCCGTGCGCGCTGGCGGTCGGCATGTTGGCGGCGGTGATCTATGAAATCGGTCAGGGCCGCGCGTTCACGATGAGAAACGCGAAATGGATGCGCGGCATTGCGGCGATGGCTTTTCTCGAATGCGCTTATATCGCCGCGGGCGCGGTCGGCTGGAGCATAGCGGGGCTGATGCATCCGGGCATCATTCTGCTCGCCATGACGCTCATTCTGTTCGGCTGCGGCGTCGGCATTCTCGCGCTGTCGCTGGCGGGGCTGGTGGTCAAGGCAAACGACATCCGGGAAGAGAACGAGCTGACCGTGTGAGGAGGGAACGGATATGCCGATCATCGTGAACCTCGACGTCATGCTGGCCAGACGAAAAATGAGCATGACCGAACTTTCGGAGCAGGTGGGCCTGACGATGGCGAACCTCTCCATCCTCAAAAACGGACATGCCAAGGCGGTGCGCTTCAGCACGCTCGAGAGAATCTGCGAGGTGCTGGAGTGTCAGCCGGGCGACATTCTGGAATTTCGGGAGGAGGAATAAAGGATGCTCAAAAAGGCGCTTAAATGGCTGGGAATTGCCGTGGGCGGCGTCGCGGGTGCGCTGATTGTGTGGCTGGGCGTGAGCATCCTTCTGCTGCTGGGCCTGTTTTCTGCAGTGGGAGATAGCAGAGACACGCCCAGAAGGGACGGATTCTGGCAGCAGTATATCTCGAACGAGCTGCACATCAACGTGCAGGATGCGGCGGTTCTTTCCGAACACGATTCGCACGGTGGATTCTTAGGAGACGGGACGGCGATGGTCAGCCTGCAGCTGAAGGACGGCTCCATGCCGGGCGCCATGGCGGGGAATCCCAACTGGAAGCCGCTGCCCATGCCCGACGCGCTGGCGGAGGAGATATACGACGAGGGCGGCTGGTTCCGGGACAGCGAGGGGAATCTGTTCGTCCCGGAGGTGAAAAACGGCTTCTATTTCTTCCTCGACCGGCACGACAGGGCAGCCGACATCTTCGATCCTGCGGGATTGAATGACACGGCGCGGTATTCGCAGAACTACACCGCCGCCGTCTATGACGCAGATGCAAATATCCTCTACTATCTGGCGGTGGATACCTGAAAGGAAGGACAGATATGCGCAGCTATGTCAAGGAAAATCTCGCTGGGGCAGGGCTTCACTATTTCGCGCTTGCAAACCGGCTTGATCCAACGATTGCCGCCGCGCTGCGGCTGTATACAGCGCTGCTGATTGAGCCGATGTTCTGCTTTACGGCGGGATTTTGCGCCGGAAGACGAGAACTTCGCCGGTTTGCTGTTTCTGCGCTGAACGCGCTGGTCATGCTGCCGCTGTTCTTTTTGGATTGGTGGTTTCTGATTGCGGCGTATGTGCTGATCTGTCCGGCGGCAGAGCTGATCGGCCGGAAAAAACGTTCCGAAAGGAGTAAAGGCTATGAATGATCTGGATCCCAAAGAGACCGGGAATCTCTATGACGGTGAAGAGGAAGAGGGCGACGGGGAATATGTCGAGCTGGGCGGTCAGACGACTGTTCTCCCGGAGGAAGAGAAGAAGAATCCCTACAACACCCGCAAAAACCAGATGCTCACGCTGGCATGGCTGTGTCTGCTGGTCGCCGCGCTGATTGCTGCGGATCGGGTCGGCTTGAAGCTGACTGCGGCCCCGCAGGAGGAGGACGAACGAATTCGGGTTTCCATTGAGGTGGAGGCGGACGGCGTATACGGCGTCTGCATGGATTATGGCGTGAACCGGACAATCATCGGCAGTCAGGTCTGCACAAATGCTCAGGGAATGGCGGTTCCTCTCCCTGCGGGCGAAATAATTAACTTTGACTTTCTTCGGCAGGATTTTCAGGAAGGATTCGGGCCGGAGGACGGACCGTTTTTTCTTCTTCCGGGCGTTATTCTTGAAGACGGCAGCGAGCTTCCTGCCGGAGATGCGTGGGAATGGACGGCTGCGTATGGCGAGAGCTGTTCGTTTGAGCTGACCGGCAGCAGAGCATCCGGCTTTGACCTGACACAGGCGGCGCAGGGCAAAACGCAGAAATTCGGCAGCTTTGCACGCGCGGAGATCATCGGCAGCGAAGAAGGCGCGTCGTGATGCGCGGGAAACGGGAAAGGGCATTTTCGGAGGCCGTCTGTTTCATGATGATTGCCGTGCAGCTGACTGTTCCGGTTCTGGCAAGGCTGGGTGCGATGACCGGACGGACGCTGTATCTGTACCGGCCCGAATGGGAGCATGAAATCCGTGCGCTTCTTATGCTGGTGCTGACGATTTTGGTCTGCCAACTGCATGACCGCCGGAGCGATACGGCCGGAATATGCGCCGCCTGCCTGCTTCCTGTGACCTTCGTTTGCGGGTTCCTTTCGATAATCCCTCTGATGCATGAGCAGGAACGCATTGCCGGTGCGGAGGACTCGCTGTGCATTTTCGCCGAATGCGTAATGGCAGCGTTTATATTTTTTCGATACGCCCGAAAATCCGGATGGAAAATCGCTTCCGGCTGCCTGGCTGCCGCTATAGCTCCGGTCTTGGCGATTTTTCTTTTCTTCTCGCTGATATTTGTTGGCTTCGGTGCAATATCTGTTTCCGAACCGGTTCCCTCGCCGGACGGAACCGAGGAAGCCTATACGGTTTATCTGGACAGCGGCGCGTTGGGTGGAGATCTGTACCTTGAAATCCGGGAAAGCGGCGCGGGCGTGAATGGATTGATCGGACGGCTGAGAAGGCAGGAGTGCATTTCGCTGAACGACAGCGCATATTCAACATGGATGGACTACGACGTCGAATGGCTCAGAAAAGACGCCTTGACGGTCGCCGGGATACCGGTGTACAGGGAAAAGGCATTGGAATTCTCTGATTGAGGCAGAATTTTTCGAAATTCCCGCAACAAACCCCTTCTCTCAAGCGTTTATTCTGTACAAAGGAGGTGCCGGAATGGATGCGGAACGGGTATTTCACCGATACGGCGGGCTGATGCTCCGCCATGCGCAGCTGCTCATGGGTCAGGATTCGCTGGCCGAGGATGCGGTTCAGGAAGCGCTGATCCGCGTCATCCGGCTCAATCCTCAGCTGCGCGATGAAAACCATGAAAAGGCGTGGCTGCTGGCGGTTACCGGAAACATCTGCCGGGATTTCCTGCGCAAGGCGAAAAGACGCCGGGAAACGCGTATGCCCGACTGGTTCGACATGCCTTCGCCGGACAGTCAGCCCGACGAGGAGGCCGGACAGCACGACCGGGACGCAAGGCTCATCCGCGCGGTGATGGCGCTGCCGGTCAAATACCGGGAGCCGGTGCTGCTTACGTATTATCATGAGCTTACAAACCAGCAGGCGGCGGAGGTCATGGGGCTGACCCATGCGGCCTTCCGCACGCGGCTGATGCGCGCGAGGGATATGCTCAGAATGACGCTGGGAGAGGAGGCGGAGCTGTGAAATACGATCTGAACAGGCTGAAGGAGGCAATGGACGAACGGATTCCCATGATTCAGCCGGACGAGGGGCTGCTGGACCGGGCGATGGCGCAGGGGAAGAGGGCGCGGTATCCCGCCCGGGCGCTGACGGCGGCTGCGGCGTGTCTGCTGATCGTGGCCGTGCTGGGCGCGCTGATCGGAAAGACGCCCGAGGGCAGCGGGCTTAAGGGAATGCTGCAGGCGGCGTCGCGGGGAAGCGACGGACAGGGCGCGGCGAACACCGTCCGGGTGGAGGAGCCGGAAGATCTGTCTTCCTATCAGCACTACAGCCCGGATTACGCGCACAGCGCGCTGCCCGATGAGGCGGAGTTCGGCGGCGTCGTTATCCGGAAGTTGAACGACGCGGACCGGCTGTTTGCGTTCCTCGATAAGGAGACCGGGGAAGAGGTCATCCCGGGCCGGTTCTGGCAGGCATATGCCTATTTCCCGAAGACAGAAACCGGGCTTGTGCAGCTCGGAAACGGACAGGGGCTCATGCTGGTGGACAAAAACAGGGAATTCTTTGACGGGGCGTATTCCAGCTTCGAATATGCGGGCGGGGGGACCGCCATCGTCGCCAACCGGGACGAGGACGAGACCGAACCCGATCCCATGTATCTGATCAGCACGGCCGACGGCGCGCGGCTGTCGCGCGATTACGAGATCATCGGCACCATGCGCTCGGGCGAAAATCGGCTTCTGATGGGCCATGACACGCAGGAGCTGAACGGCGAATTTGATATTATGGACCTGACCGGGCGGGTCATTGTCCGTGCGCAGGACCTCGGCGGGCTGTATTTTGACAAGTGGCTGAGCGTCCGGCTGCCGGGCGAGAGCTGGTACTGCCTGATGGACCTGAACGGCGAAATCCTGATGGACGGCACGCGCTTCGGGCATGTCGGCATGGAGAAGGACGGATACCTCGTCGTCACGACCGATAAAGGCCGGGGCGTGATCGATTCGGAAGGAAACTGGGTATTCGAGCCGGGAACGTATCTGACCATCGAAATCCGGGAGAACGGCCTGTTCCGCGTCATGGACCGGAAAACGGCTGAAATGATGCAGGTGGACGCGCGGGGCGTGAATGTCGATACATGGCGGTTCCGGGTTGATCAGGCCATGGCTGCGGCAGGCGAAGCGCTTGGCAGATGGCAGGAGGGCCTCGGAAAGCCCGGATATATCCTCGTGTATGTGCTCATTTTCTGGCTGGCGCTCCGGCTGGGGCTTGCGAGGCGGAGCGGGGAGCTTCCCCACATGCTCCTGAGCGAGCTGGGCTTCGCGGCGTATGTCGTCGGGCTCTTGAGCATCGGGCACTGGATGGGGCTGGACTATGTGACCATCTGGCCGACCGATACGTCGACTGAGGGCGCGATGGGCGCGGCGTTTTCATGGTATCTGACGGCGTATGCGCTGCTGGCCTCAATGATCGTCTGCTATCCGCGGCTGCGCAGGCCGAAACCGGCGTTTTTCGCCGGAATGGCGGTCATGCTGCTTCCGTGGATATGGAAATCGCTCTGCGCGGATATGACCGTCGCCGAGTGGCAGACGATGTCCGTAACCGTATTCATGGGCGGCGCGCTGCTGGCAGTTCTTCTGTTCTTTGTGAAGCCGGTCGGGCGGTTCATGGACTGGTGCGCCCGGTTCGACGCGCTGAACGAATATGCGCGCTGGGTGCGCGTGATCTGGTGGGCGATTGCCGCCGCCGCGCTGATCAATTTCGGTGCGGGCTGCTGGATCAGCGGTCAGGAGCTGATCAGCGCCACCACGCATGCGGACGTGCAGCGCGGAGTCATGGGAAGCCTCGGAAACGCATGGATTGACGATGTCAACCGGATGCTGGACGATTATCCGGAGGACGATTTCACCTCGCAGGTCCGCTCGGCGAGCGGTATGAGCGAGCGGGAATACACGGCCATCGCGGCGGCGCGGTATCTGCATAAGAACGGCGTGGACCGGCTGACGGACGACATGGTGCTGCGGGTCAAAGTCACGGGAACGGTCAAGACGCGCCGGCCTGCGCGCGTTCAGATGGTGATCGAGCCGGAAACGGACGGCTCCTGCCAGATCAGCGCGGAGAGCGGACTGGCGCTGCCGGACGGAACGATTGAGGGCTCTGCGGATTTCATTCTCCTGCCCGGGCGTCCCGCGCCGGAAATGAAGGTGTGGCTGTCGATCAGTCAGTTGGCGGACAGGAACCTCGATATCGCCGCGCAGTACTGGTACCGGGCGGATATCGGCGAGATTTCCGTGCCCGACCTCGCGCCCGAGGATTCTCCGTATTGACGGATGCGCCGCATCCGGGTATACTGAAGGCGGAAATGCTGAGGAAAACGGAGGCGGTATCATGGGCGGCGGACGGCGCAGCCTGACGGTCAAGTGGCTGGCGGGCATCTGCGGCATGGTTTTTGTCGGCGCGGGCAACGCGGCCGGCGTGACGGCGCGCGGGCTGTATCTGGCCGGCGGCATGATCGCGGAGAACGCAGAGCTTGTCAGGTGGCTGGTGACCGGCGGAATCTGGCTGGTCGGCGGCGTGCTGACGGCGGTGATTTACGCGCTGGGCGCGGCCATCGGTCGGATCGACGTGCTTGAAATGTGGATCAATAGCCTCGATACGGCGGTGAGAAACCGCGATCAGAACTGATTATCCGGGATCGTCCTTCGGGGCGGTCTCTTTTCTTTATCGTTGACAGGGTGCAAACGGGCGATGTACAATGATCGTAAACGGAAGCAAATTCGACTTACGGGGAGCTGATCAGGATGAGAGGAAAATGGATCTGCACGCGGCCCGATGTGGAGACGCCGCTGTTCAGGAAAAAGTTCACGGTCGGGGCGTTCACCTCCGCCCGGATCGACATTTCGGGCCTTGGCTTTTTCGCGCTGTACATCAACGGGCGGCGCGTGTCGGACGAGCTGTTTGTTCCCGCGCTGACCGACTACAGCCCGCGGGACACTGCCTCGTTCTATTATCCCATTCACGATCAATTCACGCACCGCGTGCTGTACCGCTCCTATGATATCACGGGGTATCTTCATGAGGGCGAAAACTCGGCCGAGGTGATCGTGGGCAACGGCTGGTACCGGCAGAACGAGCGCATCGGCGAGGGGAGATGCTCCTTCTCCGACCGGCTGACCGCGGTGTTCGACATCACGGTTTCTCGGGCGGACGGAACTGAGCAGGTGATCTCCACCGACGGTACTGAGCAGGCATATGTCTATCCGATCGTGAAGAGCAATCTGTTCCTGGGCGAAATCTGGGACACGCGGCTCTTTCATAAGCCGCCGGAGGAGGCGGAGGTGTATCTGAGCGGATTTGAACCGGAGCATTTCGATCCTCAGACCTGCCCGCCCGACCGCGTAATCCGGGAGATTGCGCCG
>JAFQQU010000030.1 GCA_017410445.1 Clostridia bacterium
CCTACAGCCGGGAAATCGGACGGTGCGGGCGCTTCCTCATCATCCGTGACCATCTGGAAGAATGGATTCGCAGCGACAGGCAGAGCGAATTCATCGAAATGGACTGCGGTCATGTCCTGACTATCCAAGCCAAAGGCGAGACGCTCCAGTTCACGATCTATTGGCTGTCTAAAATGGGCAACAGGATCTCTGGATATGAGCAGAGATTCGAGATTCCTGAAATCAATATCTATGCAGCCCTCTATCTAACGGATGGCGCCACTCACCATCTGCATATTCCCAACAGGAGCAGAACAAAGATCGAATCTCATGCCAGCCATGAAGACATGCGGAAAATTCTGGATGTTCCGATCAGAAAGCGCGCATTTAGCAAAGCGATGCGCGACTGCTTCAATTGGAGGGATAAAGTCGTTCACCTGTATGCAGACGGTGACGCAGACTTTTCCTTCCGCACCAATAGCGAATTCCCGATTCGCGGCGGCCTGATCCTTCACTCCAGCTTCATCCGTACCAAATCCGGTCTCCAACCTCAGCTCAAATACTCCATACATACCTGATCGGGGAGGATGCCCATGATTCAACGTCACAAACTCCTTTTGGAAACCCTTGACAAACTGGAGAAAGGAAAGCCCGCAGCACGGGATGCTCATTGGTGCGGCAACACAATCGTCCAGCTTTCAAAATGGAACATGAGACCCAAACGCGAACTGAACGCCCTCTGTAAGCGAGTCACCGCCCTTTTGGTCAACAGCAAACAGAACGATATGTAAGATCACGCAAGGAGGAACATCCATGAACAAGCGCATTCTTCAGTACATCCCCATCCGCGAAATCAGTCCCGATCAGGCCAAGGAGTCCCAAGCTCGCATCGGAACGCCCAACGAGCTTGAGCTGGAAGTCAGCTATTCCCTTGGCGGCACGAACTGCTTTACCGGTGCGATCAGCCCTCGCGGCTATTATCTGACCGCTACGCCTGTCGAGCGGAACAAACGCGACGCCTACAGCACAATCAGCTTCGCTATCGGCACCGGCGTCAAGGCTATTCTGCTGGAAGTCAATCGTCAGTCCGACAAGCAAAAGAGTATCGCCTGTACGCTTGCTGCCGAAGCAGCGCCCAAGCTCATGAAGTGGTGTGAACAGGAATACGGCATTTTCTGCGACATGCCGGAAGAATTCTTCCCCAATGCTGTCAAGCTGCCGGTACCCAAGGTTCTTCCGAAGCCCGTTCCCAAAGAAAAACCTCAATCACCCATCAAGCCCATCCGCGGCATGAAATTACTCACCGCTGAAGTCATTCGCAAGCTGGAGAAGCATCCTTTTGGCTCTCAGGCAAGCAAGGGCGATAACGCTCAGGTGCTGGTCAAGTTCTTTGGCGGCAGCTCCTACACCTTCCTCGTCACCGAAGGCCAGCGGATGAAAAACGGCGATTGGCATCTGTACGGCAAGGCAACTACCGGTTTTGATTGGGAATGGGGATATGCTTTCCTCTCCGAGATTGAAAACCTGAAATTCCCACCATTTGGCTTGGGCGTTGAACGCGATATGTATCTCGATAGCCACGCAACGGTTGGCAAGCTCTCTGCCTGATAGCTGAAAAAGACAGGAGGATAGTTTTATGGAGAAGATTATCGAGAAAATCATGAGCACCGACAAGTCCCTCTACATCCGCTATGGCTTCGGATGGAAAGGAGCAACTTGGTCGAAGAGCACCGCCGAAGCCATTGTCCGCTTCATCCGGAGCGGAAATTTTGCCCACTATGATGTGATGGAGGTCTATGACGGCATTGGCGTCAGCTTCTATTCCGCAAACGATATGCTGTAACAGCAAGCAAGTTCACTGCCAAATTTCTGGAGAAAAGATATGCGAAATAAGCGAGCTCCGTACAATATCCCAACCATCCACGAAAGTCTTGCCGCAGATGTGGTCTGCGGCAATATCACCATGCGGCAGGCCGCAGAAGAACTTTGCCGCGCCAACTGGACGCAATTTGTTGATCTGGAGCGAACCGAAAGACTGCTGGCTCCCTACACGACAAAAGGAAGGCAGAAAAATGAGCACGATCATCATTGACGGAACAGAAATCATCCGCGAAACCACTGCTGATTTGTTCAATGCGGCGCTTCGTTTGGCCCGTGAATCCGGGCGTTTTGCTGAGATTGACTCCATCCTCAACTATGCCTTGGACTCGCATCATGAGCATGAACTCAGCAACTATGAGTTTGACACCAGATTTTGCACCAATTACGGCGGCAGCGAGGGCATCTATATTGACGCCTTTATCGACGGCAGATTCAACGAATCCGGCGAAAGCGGAATCCATCGCATCGGCACGCTCAAAACCCTCCGGCGTGATCTGGATGCTATGGAACTCATGGGCAAGGCCTGCGGCCTCCTGACATATTTTGCGCATCAGCATATCGTTCAGGAATTCGTCCGGTACAGACCGTTAAAGGAGCTTCAGTCCAATATTGAACACATGCAGCAGCAGACGCTGGAGCTGCAGCAGATGGAGGTTATTCGTGTTGATATGAAGCGGCTTGTAAAACGGTTCAACGAGGAATATAAGCTGCTGTATGAACACAACGACAATATCCTCGGCTACAGGGTCATGCTGGAAGCAGCCGAAGGCTTCCTTGAAACGCACGGCTCTTTTGTCAGAAATTTTGCATGGTGTCGCGGCGACTACATAACCAGTGACCGAGAAATGGCCGCTTTCATGTTCGCGCTCTACAAAACGCTGTAGCAAATGATTGCCTGTGACCATCAAAACCCACAGTCACAAGAGAGAGGAGTCTGACCTCATGAATGAAAACCTCGCCACCCATCCGCAGCCCGACCTCGCGGCCTTTGACGACAAGCTGGCCCTATTCATGGACAAGGATACACTTCAAATGACCATTGACCACTGCATCCTCAAGCGGATCGCCATTCCTGAAGTCCGTCAGTTCACCGAACCTGAGTTCCGCATCCAGCTGGCAAAGCTCATGCTGGCCGACAAATATCGGATCGCGCCGCCGCACATCATCCTGATCCCCAAGCCGGACTCCACTGAAATGCGCAAGGTCTACTGCAATAACCCCATGGATCGCGTCATCTGCACTCAGCTGGGCAGCGTCTACACAAGGATGTATCAGGACAGGATTCACCCCTGCTGTGTTTCCTATCAGAAGGGCGTGGGCGTTCCGCATATCGTCCGCAGAATCTCCAATTACCTCGCCACTCATCCGGGTCTGAAGGGCGCGAAGTTCGACATTCACCACTACTTTGACGAAATCTCGCGGGAATCTCTGGATCAGGCGCTTCACGAACTGGACAGCGGAAGCTGCATTGACCGCATCGTATGGAATTACCTGCATGACGACGTGATTCTGGACGAGCATGGTCAGGTGCAGCGGGTCTACAAGGGAATCGCGCAGGGCTTCGCCGTCTCACCCTTTCTCGCCAACTATCTGCTTCATGATATTGACGAGGCCATCGCCAAGCTGAACGTCGTGTACTACCGCTACTCGGACGATATCCTTCTTTTGGGGCCGGACTTTGAAAAGGCACGAACCATCCTCTATGAAGGGCTTGCCGCCAAAGGACTGACGATCAACCCCAAGAAGGTCACGCCCATCGACGCCGATACACGCTTTACCTTCCTCGGCTTCGATATTTGCGGCAGTGACATCACCTTCTCCAAATCCAGCATAAGCCGCGTCAAGAAGGAGATCAAGTGCATGACCAAAACCCGCAAAGGACAGGACAAGCGCAGCGAGGACGTGCTGAAACGCATCATCCGCCAGATCAACCACAAGCTGTATGTGGCGCATCTGCAAAACGACAGGGAGTTCGGCTGGGGCGAATACTTCTTCGGCACTGTGACAGTTGAATCGGATATCCGTATGCTGGATGAGTTCGTGAAGGATCATATCCGGCATGTGTTCACAGGCAAATGGAATTCCTGTTCCAACTATCATAAGGTACCCAACGATATGCTCAGACGGTGCGGCTATGTGAGCATGGTACATCTTTGGAAGCTCCGCCGCATCAGCGCATCACTGTACAGAAATGAGGTGCGGATGCACATGGCCTGAGTAAACGGCGCCGCCTGCGTCTGCGACAGTGGAAAGG
>JAFQQU010000031.1 GCA_017410445.1 Clostridia bacterium
CCCTGCACGATTTCGATATACTCTTCTCGTTGTTGGTGTTTCATTAGCAGCTACATCTTACAACAAAAACAGTGAGCAAGCTACCCCTTCTCAGGGTCTTGCTCACTGTTTTTTTTCTGGGGCCGTTGTGCAACAGCCCCTATGATTTTATTCTTCTGTTCCTTCGAAAGTCAAGGTCGGGTTGTATTTGCTTCGCAAATCTCCACCCTTCCCTCGGCCTTCTTTTGTTACCTATCCTTGATGCCTGTACGTTCACAGGAATCTAAGTAATTGGTCGATGCTTGATCACACTATTCTCATGTGTTATACTGGAGTTAAGATAAAAGACACTTCTGATGGAATGAGGTGAATTCAGTGCAGGTTTATGTACGGGTAAAAGCGATTGGAAAGAAGAAGGATATACTGCCTCCGACGCCGTATGAGATTGCGGGCGGTGTATTAACGCTTAGGCAGCTGCTGACAGAGATCGTGCGGACTGAAGTTGAGAAGTACAACGCAAAGGAAAACGGCGCGCAGATCATTCCATTTTTGACGAAGGAAGAACTTAATGATCAGGCGGAAGCGGGCAAGGTTTCCTTCGGAACGGTATATTCCGACAAGAAGGCGAATCTAAAGAAGGCGCAGGACAACGCCGTTCAATGCTGGAAGGACGGGCTGATCCGTGTCTTTATGAACGACGATGAGCTGACGGAGCTGGACGTGCCGATTCAAATCTCTGTAAATGCGGTATTTACATTTATACGGCTGACTTTTCTGACCGGCGTTATGTGGTAACGGAGGAAAATGGAGATGGAAGATAACAGGCTTCAGATAGATAAGCAGAAACTGGAGAACCTTCGGCGCTATGCGGAGAATGGCGAGGGATTGGTCCGCGCGCTGTCAATCCATGCGTATCAGCAGTATTCGTATGATAACGTCGGCTCCGTGTGGAAGGAGCTTTCAAAGATTCATAGGAAGCCGGTTGAGCAGCTGACGAAGGACGATTTTCTCTGCAAAGAGATGATTGAAGCAGTCAGGACGCTAGGAGGCGGCGAGCTGGCGGAGGATTTCCCGCAGATTGTCGATCTGTGCATGGCGGGACAGTATTCAAGCTCTGCATTCAGAAGGAGCTATGCCAGCAAGAATATTGCCTTTTATACCGGCAGGCTGGAGAGACTGGTGTCAAGGTTGATTTTTCAGAGCTGCTGTCAGGGCACGACGGCGGAGAGGATGCACGTGGTGTCCTTCTCTTCAACAGAATATGAGTTTGTTCTGGCTGTGAAAATCAGAAAGGGCGATGAGGAGATCATTTCCCTTCTGCATGAGGCCATGATGGGCGATAACTCCGAAATCCTTCTGACCCGCACGATGATCGAGGCGATTGTCATCAGCGGGCATGAGGGCCTTTTGGACGACCTTGAAAAGCTCCTTCTGGCTGCGCGGCTTCAGGAGGGTCTCAGACAGCAGATTCTTGAAGCGGCGGACAAGGGTTCGGCGGAAACGCTGAGCCGTTTCCTCAAGGTCTGCATTGATGAGGACATGTTCCGCTACAGTGCGGTGATCCGCGCGTTCGATACGTGGACAGGCATGGGCTATGGCGATAACAAACCCGCTGCGATCAGAAAATATGCGCAGTGCGCCTATGAATGCCTGACGGACGAGGCCAAGCGGCAGGAATACCTCCGGAGCGACAGCAATACAGAATGCTATTTCGCGCTGTGGGCGCAGGGCTGCTATGAGATGGAAGAGACCATCAAAATACTGCCTCAGCTGCTCGAGGATGAGCGGCACTACCGCCGCGTGCTGGGCTGGATGTTTGTAAGCCGCGCGGACAGCAGTCATTATCAGATGAAGCTGGCGTCTATGTATCTTCATGAGCGGGATCCGGAGCTGATGGCGTGGATTACGCGGAATCTGGTGAGCAACTGGCGGGCTCGGCAGTTCAGGTGGAAATACAGACCGATTCAGGACGGTGTGCCGGAGCCCGATCTTCCGCCTGAAAAAGGAGAACGCAGGAAGCTGTTTTACAGCCTGCGCGATATGGCGCTGACCATTGGTAACAAGAAGCAGACGTTTACCGGTAATCCTTTTGAGTTTGTCAGCATATCGCTGGAAAGCGAACCGGTCTACAGCTGCATGATGGCTGCTGCGGCCTATGATATGGATAAGGAACTGATCAGCGAACTTAAAGCCCTTGCGCAGAACATGACCGTTGATCAGCGGGAAACGATCATCAATACCTTCCTGCGCCCGGATACCGATGGAGCAGACAGGAAGTATCTCAGGAGCTGCCTGAATGACAAGAGCGTCATGGTTAAGGAGACGGCGATTGAACGGCTGGCGGCATGTGCACTGGAGCATGAAGATATGAAAGCGCTGGCGGCCGGACTGAAATCCAAGAGCAGCAGTCTGCGCGCGATGATCATGGCAGTATTCAAGAAGCAGAAAAAAGAGCTGCTTGCAGGCGTCCTGCCCACGATGCTCAAGGCCAAGGAGGAATATCAGAATCAGGCGGCGATTGAGCTGATCTCTGAATTGAAGGACGAGCATCCTGATATGCTGTCCGATAACCGGTCGGCGATTGCGGAACTGCAGAAAAAGAAGATTTCTACGCAGACGCAGATCCTGATCGATCAGCTGCTTGCAGACGAAACGGAAGAAGTTGTGTATTCCGCTGAAAACGGATACGGGCTCTATGATCCTGCCGCTGTGAACGGCTTTGCCGCCGGACTGAAGGACGCCTATGATGGAGAACTGCTGACGGCGGAGCAGATTGGGTCTTTGCTGCCCTCGCAGAAGGAACTGAACGAAATGCTGAACCGCATGGGCGAGGTGTTTGAGCGTCATGCGGATTATGAATATGAAGTAGAATGGTATGATGGTTCGCGCCATAAAGTTTTGTTTGGAGATCTTCAGTATGGTATTCCTCTGCCTGCGGCGAGCGCATGCCGCAATTTGGAGAGCGCAGGCGCCCGGATTGAGATGATTCCGTTCTGGGAGGAGTTTAAGGAAGCCATTGGCGAATTCGCAAAGGATGTCCACAAAATGCTGGGGCTTTTCTGCATGACGACACGGATTTATGATCCAATGTATCATGATTCGCAGCTTGAATTCAGCCCGTGGTATCTGCCGATCAGGGAAATGAAGCTGGCGCCCCGGGCAGGGCAGGAGTTTCATTTTAACCATAAACGGTCGCATCTGCTGATAGAGATTCTGAATGTGCTGTTTCAGCTGTTCGATCCGCATGAGGTGTTCGTTGAGGCGATCCGGCTTTACCGGAGCTTGGTTGCCATTTGGGGCGAGGAGAGGCTGGGCGAGCCATATTACAGGCTGAAGACAAGCGACCGGGTGATCGTGCACGGCGTCAATCGCGGCCCGATCGGATTGAATCATCGCATGTTCCTGATCTGGCGGACGATGATTCATAAGCTTGATCTGAACAAAGAGGATTTCGCCGAGTGGTTTATGTTCGAATACCGGTTGGAGCAGCTGGTGAAAAACGCTGTAACTGATCCGCTCCAAACGGAGGAGTTCTTCCGTGCGCATCGGGATGGGCTGATTTCCGATGACTGCCTGACTGCGTTCCTGATGAACAAAGCCTGTATGCCTGAGAAGATCAAGCGGCTGTCCAATCCGGCAAAATGGCCGGACGGACGCGCGATCTATGAAAAATACCCGTTCGCGCAGGAAATCATGCCGAAGGTGTTTGAACGGATTGTCGATGTAGAGGAGAAGCGCGGCGAGCTGCCGACCGAGCTGACCGCCCATTGCCTTGCCCTGGAACGGTTTGAGGGCGCGGGGCATTTCTGCAACATTTTGGCCGCGCTGGGCAAGGAAAGCTTCTTCCGGGGATATGAGTATTCTTCGAACGATACCAAAAAAGGCACCCTCAGCATGCTCTTGAAGCGGTGCTATCCGGCGAAGGATGATACGCCTCAGAAATTGCGCGAGATGCTGAAAAAGACCGATATCAGCGGTAAGCGGCTGGTGGAGGCGGTTATGTATGCGCCTCAGTGGGCCGGATTTGCCGAGGAGGTTCTGAACTGGCCGGGGCTTAAGTGCGGCGTATGGTTCTTCCATGCCCACATCAACGAAACATTCACAGCGGAGAAGGAGACAGAAGCGGCCATCTATTCGCCGATCAGCCCGCAGCAGTTCAACGACGGTGCGTTTGATAAGCACTGGTTCTTTGAGGCGTATGATCAGCTGGGCGAGGAAAAGTTCCAGATTCTGTACAACGCGGCCAAGTACATTACCGCCGGCAGCAATCAGCACCGGCGCTCCCAGTTGTATTCGGACGCCGTTCTGGGCAGAATGGATGCAAATGAGCTGATGCAGGAGATCACAGAAAAGCGCAATCAGGAGAAGCTGCGCTGTTATCCGCTGATTCCCATCGCCGAGGGCGACGAGCAGGAGGCGCTGAGAAGATATGAGTTCATTCAGCGGTTCCTCAAGGAAAGCAAGCAGTTCGGCGCTCAGCGAAGGGAAAGCGAAAAGAAAGCCTGCCATAAGGCGATGGAGAATCTGGCAATCACCACCGGACTTATGGACGTTAACCGCTTGACATGGCAGATGGAGAGTAAGAAAATCGATCAGATCAGGCCGATGATGGAGCCGGTCGAGCTGGAGGGCGTATCGGTACGACTGGAGATTGACGAGGCGGGCGACGCTGGAATCGTCATGGAGAAGAACGGAAAGCCGGTCAAGACTCTGCCCAAGCCGCTTGCGAAGAATGAAGCCTATCTGGAATTGAAGTCTGCGGCGAAGGAACTGAAGGATCTGAAGAGCCGGTCCCGCGAGAGTCTTGAGCGTGCCATGATGGAATGCACTGCCTTCGGCGCGGAGGAGCTTGGCAATATCTGCAATAATCCTGTGCTTGCGCCAATGATTCTGAATCTGGTCTGGACGGATGAAAAGAGCAATGGCTTCCTCCGGCAGACGGAGAACGGCCTTGCGCTGCTCAAACTGGACGGCGAGTATGTATCTGCCAATACGCTGCGCGTTGCCCATCCGCATGACTTGAGAGAAGCAGGGGAATGGGCGGAGTACATGCGCCTGCTGTATGAAAAGCAATTGATTCAGCCCTTCAAGCAGGTGTTCCGCGAGTATTACCCGATGACCGCAGACGAGCGGCAGGAAAAAACGATTTCACGCCGGTATGCCGGACATCAGGTTCAGCCCAAGCGCACCGTGGCTCTGCTCAAGAGCCGCGGTTGGACGGTGGACTATGAAGAGGGCCTTCAGAAGGTATTCTATAAGGAAAACCTGATTGTCCGCATGTTTGCCATGGCGGACTGGTTCTCTCCGGCGGATATCGAAGCGCCGACGCTGGAAACGGTCGAGTTCTTCGACCGGAAGACGGGAAAGAACGTGCCGCTGGAGGATGTGCCGCCGATTCTGTTCTCCGAAACCATGCGCGACATAGACCTGGTGGTCAGCGTGGCGCATGTGGGCGGCGTTGATCCCGAGGCCAGCCATTCCACGGTGGAAATGCGTACGGCGATTGCGGGCGAGCTGGTCAGGCTGCTCCGGCTCACGAATGTATCGTGGATCGGGTCGCATGCGAAGATTCACGGGACGCTTGCAAACTACTCCGTTCACATGGGTTCGGGCGTTGTTCATGCAGAGGGCGTGGGCATGCTGATGATTCTGCCGGTGCATTCACAGGCGAGGGGACGCATCTTCCTGCCCTTTGCGGATGACGATCCCAAGACGGCGGAGATCATGTCGAAGATTCTGCTGCTTTCGGAGGATCAGAAGATCAAGGATCCGTCGATACTCAGTCAGATCACAGGATAATATCATCAACTGCCGCGCAGCATCCGCTTGACGGGTGCAGCGCGGCAGTTGTCTGTTCTATGGGAGTATGCTATAATCAGAAGAAATGAAGACAAAAAAGGAGTGAGTGGCGTGAAAAAACAAGACAAAATTGACGTGCTCCTCAAGGGCATCGAAGAGACTTCGATCTGCCGATGCTATTTTTCATACGATCAGAATTACTTTTATTACTATCCGAATGCCGTGAATGATAAGTTCGTGCTGGGGCAGGAAGAAGATGATTTTCTTCTGGACGGGTATTCTATCCGGAGGATTACGCATCTCAAAAAAGTAGAAATAAAGGATGACAAATGTCACGAGATTAATAGGCTGTTCGGTATTGCAGGCCAAGTTGCTCATCCTGGTATTGACATCAGCAGCTGGTGCAGCATTTTCGAGTCTTTATCACAGGTGGATACCTATATTCAGATTGAAGATGCATTCAATGAGCAATTTGCCATCGGGGTCGTAGAAAAGATCCTGAAAGACAGAATATACTTCAGGCAATTTGATGCGAATGGCGTATGGGACGAGGATGGTCTGGAAATCCGCTATTCACAAATTACATCTGTAAGCTGGGGAACACGATATGCACAATACTGGAAACGGTACTTGGAAAGCCATGCTTAGCAAAGGATAAATGGTGGCTGATGGCAGATTACACCTTTAGATCTCCCGATGTGGCAAGGCCGCTTGGAGTTTTATTTGGATAGTGGATTTGATCGCTGTCTGAATCTTTTCGGCGAACAGTGAGAAGAGCAGAACACATAAGTCGGGTTTAGTATGACAGCGGCTGAAAACCGGATACAGCTCAGGTCTGAATTGCTGATTGTCTGCCCTTATCAATTATGCTATAATCGGGAGCAAGAATCAAAACGGAGGATCGTAAAATGCCCTTTTCGATATTATTGGTTGAGGATGATACCGTGCTGCGCGGAGGCCTTACGGAACTTTTCGAGCGCGAGGGATATGAGGTGATGGCGGCGGTCTGTGTCAGTGATGCGCGGGCGAAGTACGCGGCGAATATCGATCTCATCGTGCTGGA
>JAFQQU010000032.1 GCA_017410445.1 Clostridia bacterium
AATGAAACAAGCTCCTGAAAAGAGGGCTGCAGACTGCTCAATAATGGGCAGAAAAAGGCTTTTTGTAAAGAACAATCGGGCATACGGTTGCGCAGATCCGAAGTATCCGCTATAATGGTTATATCCGTGTTAAATGATGGCAATGAGAAAGGCGGTAGGGGAAATGGCTGTGAAAGTAACGTACTATAAAAATCCGAACGGTCCTGTTCTGGGCAGTGCGTCAGTTCCGATTATTGAGGCGGATGGCTTGTTTTTCAAGGACCTTGCAGGCACAGGCAGCCTGCTTCCGTATGAAGACTGGCGGCTTGATCCGAAGACAAGGGCGGAAGATCTCGCTTCGCGCCTGAGCATAGATGAGATCGCCGGGCTGATGCTGTATTCCAGTCACCAGAGTATTCCTTCGCTGCCGGGCGGGCCGTTTGGCGGTACCTATGGCGGAAAGACGCATGCGGAAAGCGGTGCGGCGGAAACGGATCTGACCGATCAGCAGAAAAAGTTTCTGGAAAACGATCATGTGCGCTATGTGCTCGCAGCGATGATCAAAGATGCGCGCACGGCTGCCGGCTGGAATAACGAGATGCAGGCGTTTGTGGAAAAACTTCCGTTCGGCATACCCGTAAATACGAGCACCGACCCGCGCAACGGCGCTTCTTCCGCAGGCGCGGAATACAAATCCGGCGGCGGTCAGGCGAGCAAATGGCCCGAGGGGCTCGGCATTGCGGCTACGTTTGATCCTGCTCTGTGTGAACGGTATGCGCAGATCATCAGCCGCGAGTACCGTGCGATGGGTCTGACGACCGCGCTCTCGCCGCAGGTGGATCTGGGCACCGAACCCCGCTGGATGCGCGTGGAAGATACTTTCGGCGCGAATCCGGCTCTGGTGACCGATATGGGCCGTGCATACTGCGACGGCATGCAGACTGATCCGGACGCCGAAAACGGCTGGGGTCCGCTCAGCGTTGCGGCTATGGCCAAGCATTGGCCCGGCGGCGGTCCCTGTGAGGCCGGACGCGACGCGCATTATGCCTTCGGAAAATTCGCGGTGCATCCGGGCGGATGCGCGGAGGAGCATCTCAAGCCTTTCCTGAACGGCGCGTTCCGTCTGAACGGGCCTACGGGCAAAGCGGCCTCCGTCATGCCGTATTACGCTATTACCTGCGATATGCATCCCGACGGCATTGTGGAAGGCAATTCCTATTCGAAATATATCATTGGCGATCTCCTTCGAGAAAAATACGGCTATGACGGCGTTGTCTGTACCGATTGGGGCATTACGGGCGACCCGAAGCCGGAAATGGATTCCTTCTTCGCCGGGCGCTGCTTCGGCGCGGAAGAACTCAGCGAGGCCGAGAGGCATCTCAAGATTCTGGAAAACGGCGTGGATCAGTTCGGCGGCAACAATGCCATAGGCCCAGTGCTGGAGGCCTACCGCATCGGTTGCGAAAAGTACGGAGAGGAGGCTATGCGCGCAAGGTTTGAACGCAGCGCCGTGCGCCTGCTGACCAATACCTTCCGCTGCGGCCTGTTTGAAAATCCGTATCTCGATCCGGAGCAGAGCCAGGCGATCGTCGGCTGTGAAGAGCACTGCAGCGCAGGATTTGAAGCGCAGCTTAAGTCCGTCGTCATGGTCAAGAACATGGGCGTTCTGCCCGTGCAGGGCCGCAAAAAGGTATACGTGCCCGGCAGGAGCATAGGGGAGAGGAAGGGCTTCTTCCGAAATGTGATCCCGCCTTGTGAACTGCCCGGTGCGGACAGAGCTGTGTTGGAAAAGTATTTCGACTGGGCGGAAACACCGCAGGAGGCGGATCTTGCGATCGTCTTCATCGAAAGCCCACTTTCAGACGGCTACAGCAGCACGAAGGGCTATCTGCCCATTTCGCTGCAGTACAGGCCCTACACGGCGGATAATGCGCGCAGGCATTCCATTGGCCAGGGCGACATCCGCGAAAAGGATAATCCCGACCGCACCTATTTCGGCAAAACGAACACCGCCGCGAACGAGCGCGATCTGGACATCGTTCTGGAAACGCGAGCCGCCATGCCGGACAAGCCCGTGATCGTCGTCGTGCGCATGCATAATCCCTGCGTGCTGGCGGAACTGGAAGCGGCAGCAGACGCCATTCTCGTCGATTTCGGCGTGCAGCAGCAAGCTGTGCTGCATCTGATCACCGGCGCGGCAGAGCCGAGCGGCCTTCTGCCCGTGCAGCTGCCGGCAGATATGGACACCGTGGAACAGCACTGCGAGGACAAACCGCTGGATATGACTCCCTATACCGATTCCTGCGGTAATGCCTATGATTTCGGCTTCGGTCTGAACTGGGCCGGCCGCATCTGCGATAAGAGAACGGAAGAGTATCACATTTAAATGAAATAACAGAACATCCCCCGTTGTCTGAGCGGCAGCGGGGGATATTGTTGCGGGTTGGATACGAGAGTCGTTTCTTTCTGCAGGGCAAAAGCATAGTTGCTGGTCGCGAAGTGATAACACGATATGATTTAATGGAATTGTAATATTAAGAAACATGACCCCAAAAGCGGCGTGATGGGGGAGAAACGGCGGATTTTTGCTGAAAATACAGACTTATAGTACATGTCCGAAATGTAAACCGACCGTTTTTTACATGTTAATTTATCGTTGACAAGCGAGCGCGTTTAACGTATTATAAATGATGTGATCCGCAGTTGAAAAGGCTGTGGAACAAGGGCGAAATGATCGCTCAAATAAAAAAGGAGGCAGAAACCATGAAGAAGTTGTTGGTCCTCGTACTGGCTCTGGCGCTGATGCTCTCCTCTACCGCGTTTGCCGTAGAGCTGACTATCCCGCGCAATGAAACCTTCTACGAGAACGGTCAGCAGTGGGGCAAGCCCACCAGCTACAACATCTACAACACCGCAGGACAGGGCTGGCCGGCATCCGGCGGCACCCGCCATGTCATCTACGAGTCGCTGTATATGTACAACGTTCTTACCAATGAAAACGAACCCCTCCTCGCCGACGGCGAACTCGTCTGGGAAGATGAGTACAATGCTGTTGTAAAGATCAAAGAAGCCGCCCACTGGAATGACGGCGAAGACCTGACTGCTGACGATGTCGTCTGGACTCTCGAGTCTGCCAAGCTCGTCACTGTCGGCTGGTCTGATTTCTGGACTTGGGTCGAAAAGGTTGAAAAGGTTGACGAACTGACCGTTCGCTTCACCATCGTGAAGGAGCCCTACAACCTGTACAAGCTGCCCCAGCTGCTCTCCTCCATCGGCATCGTGCCGGAGCACGTTTGGGCCCCCATCTTTGAAGCCAAGGGCAACGACGGCGTGGCCATCGCCGAGCTGTTCACCGACAGCCTGGAAGTTGACTATGTTGGCGTGACCGATGCAGGCGAGCACTGGCTCACCGCTTCCGGCCCCTACATGCCCTACTACTATGATGACACCCGTGTCGTCAACATCCGCGATGACAACTATTGGGGACAGGACGAGTCCATGTTCGGCAAGCTGCCGGCCCCGAAGTATCTCGCTCACATGCTGTATGCTGACAACGCCGCCGGCAACCTGGCCTTCCAGAACGGCGAAGTTGACAACGCCCAGCAGTTCATGGAGTCCGTCTGGGTCCTGATGGACAGCATGGTCGACGAAGAAGGCAATAGCCTTGTCAAGACCTACTATGACGAAGCTCCCTATCACCTCGGCTATTCCATGCCGTCCCTCATCTTCAACCTGAACCGTCCGGGCCTGGATGACTACGCGATCCGTAAGGCTATCGCCCTGTCCCTGGACTATGAGGCCATCGGCACCAACGCTATGTCCGGCTACACCGAGGACATCGTGCCCTCCCTGTTCAACACCTACATCTATGGCCAGTATCTGGATACCACCAACGAAGAGTACATGGCTCTGCGCTGGGATACCACTGACCTGGACGGCAACATCGCTGCCGCCAACAAGCTGCTCGACGAAGCCGGCTACCTCGACGTTGACGGCGACGGCATGCGCGAGATGCCTGACGGCTCCAAGATCGAATGGAAGGCCGAGTGCCCGGACGGCTGGTCCGACTGGAACGCCTCCCTCGAGATCCTGTGCGAATCTGCTGCCAAGATCGGCCTGAACATCGTGACCTACTTCCCCGAGGCTTCCGTTTACACCAACGACCAGCAGTATGGCAACTTTGACATCCTGATGGCCTCCCCGCAGCCCGGCGGATCCGTCGCGAACCCCTGGAACATCGCCTACAACGTCCTGTACACCGCCGCTCCGGAAGGCGAGTACACCCCCCGCAACTATGGCCGCTTCTCTGATGAGAACATCGACGCTCTGATCGACGAGGCTGCTGCTGTGTCCGACATGGAGACCCTGATCGAGATCTACACCGAGATCGACACTGTCTACCTGTCCACCC
>JAFQQU010000033.1 GCA_017410445.1 Clostridia bacterium
CAATATCTGACGTGAAATAAATCTGCATAGTTTCCTCGCGCCTTCTTTCCGTGATTTTGCGGAAAGAAGGCGTTTCTAACGTAAGCGCTCAATAACAGTGTGCCTTGATATATGAGTTGTCCCATGAGAGAATGAGAATCTAAGTAAGCGCTCAATAACAGTGTGCTTGATATGTGAGTTGTCGCATGAGAGAATGAGAATCTAAGGAATTCTCATAGATTCCATAAGTTTCTACGAGAATCTCATAGTACAGCACAAAACACATCATACAAATCGTATTCTCTGAGGAGTGCCTTTTTTTCGCGCTCCTTTCAAATCCTCTCGCACCAGCCCGTATTCTTCTCGACTGATATCACTTGGGTATTTAGGCATCCATCCTCAGCTCCAGTCTTTTTCCTTAATTATCCACCGTTTTCTCTCGCTTATCAATGGATTTTAAACAGGCTCTGAGGACGGCGAATTCGGAGAAAAGACGCAGAGCGCGGTCAGAGACTACCAGAAAGCACAGGGACTGGAGGAGACCGGCGCTGCGGATCAGGCCATGCTGAGGCAGATGGGCCTACGGAGGGAGGATGATGAGATCATCCTGACGGAAGATCGTATTCGGATTACCGGGCGCACGGTCAACCTTAGAAAGGGACCGGGGACAGGATATGGGATAGCTGGCGTGGCAGAGAAGGGGGAACAGTTTATCGTGGCGAAGTCGGAGGGCTGGCTGCCGGTGGAAACCGCGAACGGGGTGTGCCGGGTCAGCGAGCGATATGCGGAGAGCGCGTAGAAATTACTGGCGCTCAGGGGATTCGTAGAGTTCATTAATCTCGCCTACGATCTCGTCATAACAGGGTAAATCCGATTCGAGTTCATAGGTGAGCTTATCGGCTACAGCCCGATAGCTTGAATATGGGAATCGACGATTGATGCTGGTCAATATGGCGTGGATTCGCTCGCAGCATTGGGACTGAGAAAGATTCTGCTGTGGGTCGGATGCTGCGTTCTTCTCCAGATCGGCGGCGATCATTGTCCAGATGGCCCATTCAGGGGTCTGGTGCAGCAAGGTATCGGAAAGCAGCTTGATGAAGAAGTAGCTTTCCTCCTTCTGCTCTATCGGCATGTACAGACTGTTCAGGTCGGCCATGATCCCATCCGACAGGGAGTTTCTGATGAAAGAGTAAAAGCCATCAATGAATTCCAGAAGACTGGAAAGTGGGAGTTCCGCAGGCAGGACTTGACGAATACGGATGAGCAATCCAGCTTCGATCAATGAGACTTGAAGGGAGCAGAAGGCATCGGGCAGATCAGACGGCATCCTGATGTTCTTGATTCTGCGGTAGATGGCATATTTGAGGTCGAAATACAAGCTCTCAAAAGCCGCGCGATACATGGCGCAATGGCTGGAAAACAAGGACGTGTTCAGTACCGCATCGATGTCGTGGGTGATGTGTCCCAGTTCGACATCGGATGCGATGATGTTGAACTGGAAATGTTCATAGTCGAAGGTGATTTTCATTGCGTGCGTGTCTCCTGTTCCAAGTGATTTATTCAAGAATTAACATATATAAGACCGATGAAACAGCAAAAAGCACCTTTACCCTGTATGGGAAATAGGTGCTTTTTGAAGTAGATATGGAAACTCAGCCCTATATTCACTAATAGGGGAAATTGGTATGTGGGCTGAATTTGTATTTGGAGAATAAGATTTATCGAAAGATTAACAAAAGGAATTCTTCCATTTGGTGATCACTTCACTGCTTCTGGCTTCGATGATCCGTATGATGTTGCGAAGGGCTCTTTCTGGTATGCCGGAGTTGTTATGGCACAGGTGGCAACGACCGTCATCTGTGATCCATATTTTTGTGGCATTTGCTGCCGGAAGACCTTCGCAAACATGGACATGCATCGGTTCTAAGGGTTTTCCTTCATTTGTCCAGAAGAAAATGACATATCGTTCAATTCGAAAGACCTGAGGCACCGCTAAAACCTCCATTTTGAGAAAACTCAATAATCAGATGTGCGGTGCTTCGGATAACTTCATCATACCGATCCATGTCCTGAGCGGAGAAACCGTGTATTTCCGTCCATTCCAGCGCGGGGAGATAGCAGGTTGCATCATGAAAGCCGTCCGTAGCATCCGGTTTTTCAATATACACCTTTACGCGCTGATCTGCAAGCATTTCTGAGTGAACGATTTCGGTGCCATCATCGAGGGTCATAAACGGAAATATCATAGCAATTACCTCGTTTTAAGTAAACTGGATAAAACAAACGGATCAATTACTATAAAAGTAATCAACCCGTTAATTCTAATGTGGTGGAGCATAGGGGATTCGAACCCCTGACCTCAACGATGCGAACGTTGCGCGCTACCAACTGTGCTAATGCCCCAAATTCTGGCACTTATTTTTGTGCAGGTTGCCAGCCCTGCCGGGGATAAAGTACGATTGGCTTGGTCTACCAACTGTGCTAATGCCCCATAAAAAAATGGTCTGGGTGAGAGGATTCGAACCTCCGGCCTCTTGAACCCCATTCAAGCACGCTACCAAGCTGCGCTACACCCAGACGCTAGTGCTGTCAGCGATCAACCGTGACAACGCTGTATATTATATAACGCCCCGTCTGAATTGTCAACGGGTATTTCTGAGTTTTTTTAGAATTAACAAAATGACATTTCTTTGGACAGGATGCGGCGGTGCGGGGTTCATTCTTTGCATTTTTCGAGGCCTTTCTTCAAAAAGGCTAACTTGCAGGGAATCGACATATATAGTATAATATGGAAAAGATGGGATAGTATACCCTTGAGGCGCTTGCAAGCGGGGCCGTTTCGCCGCATACCCTTTAAACCGGTGGGAGGTGTGGCGATTGAGTATACGGATTCGCAGGAAGCGCGCCGAAAAGCTGGCGGACCGGGAACACAGGGCCCGGATGATGCGGCAGCGCAGGCCGGTTATGGATGCGCTGGAGCTGCCGGCGGATGTTTCAGGGGGCAGCGTTCGTGTGATTCTTATAGGAGGACGGCGCGCGCTGATCGAAAACCATCTGGGCGTCGCGGACGTCGGGCAGGAAAGCATTTCCCTGACGACGCGCGGCGGACTTATGACCGTTCACGGGCAGAATCTGCTGCTGACCGATGTGCGCGAGGGCGCGCTGTCGGTGGAAGGACAGATAGAGTCTCTCATCCTCCCGCATTGGCGAGAGGGGGCGGACGGCCGTGACTGACCGGGTTGAGCTCAGGCTGCGCGGCCGGATGCTGGAAAAATTCGTGGGCCGGGCGATCCGGGAAGGCATAGCCTTTCAGACGGTTGAGCGCACGGGTCCGGGCGAAATGCGGCTGGCCGCTTCCGAAAAGGATGCGGGCCGTATCATGGCCATGGCCGAAGAATACGGCATGGAGACATGCGTGATCGGCGCGGCCGGAAAGCCATATGTCAGGGAACGGCTGCGCGAGCGCGGTTCGCTGGCGCTCGGAATTCTGATGGGCGTGCTGCTGGTGGTCTCCTTCACTTCACGGATCTGGCGCGTGGAGGCTGTGTCGCTGGACGGCGCGGCGGACCGGGATACGCTGGAAGCCGTCCAGAGGAGCGCGCAGGAATGGGGCGCAAGGCCCGGCATTCTGAGAATGCATGTGGACCGGGAACAGCTGGCGGCGGACCTTCAGGCCATGTGGCCGGAAATGACGCATGTGAGCGTCCGGCTAAGCGGCGTTTTTCTCCGGGTAGAGGTTGCCTCGGAGGAGAGAGCCCCCGGAGTTTATGATTCCTCCGATGTGCGGGATCTTTTCGCCTCGCGGGACGCGATTGTCGTGTACGCCGAGCCGCTGGCCGGAAAGGCGGCTGTGAAGGCCGGGGATACCGTCCGGCGCGGTCAGGTGCTAATCAAAGGAGAAGAGCGGATCGGCGATGAAGAGGTCCGGAGAATCCGCGCGCTGGGCAAGGTGATCGGGCGGGTATGGTTTTCCGCCGAATGCACGCTGCCGACGACGGAAACCCTTCGGGTCCGGACCGGGCGGAGAAGCGTTTCTTCCGAAATCCGGCTGGGCCGGTGGGCATGGATGATTGCCCGCGGAGAGGAGTATCCCTGTCAGGAGACGGAGACCGAAATGCTGCCGGTCGGAGGATTGTTTCTGCCGGTCAGGATCGTGAGAACTGTCCGCTGGGAGGCGGAGGAGATCGTCTCTCCGCTGAACAGGGAGCAGCTCATGGCGGAGGGCGAGGCGTGGGCGCTGGAAATGGCGCGCGCAAAGCTGCCGGACGGCGCAGAGGAGTCGGCCTGCTGGGTCGATTTTACAGAAAAAAACGGCATGATCATCGCCCGGGCGACGATTGAGGCGCAGATGAATATTGCGGCCGACCGGTCGGAACTGACGGGCGTTCTGAATGAATAAAAAACAAAACAGATACGGATATTGTCTTTGGGAGGGAAAACTTCGTTGGAAAATCAGTATAAAGAGGTTATGACGGTGGCGTCGGTGGATCTGTTCATGGCGCTGTTCGGAGTGAGAGACGAGAATGTGGATCTGATCCGCCGCGAGTTGGGCGTTGAAATCTTCGCCCGCGGCAATGAGATCACGATGTCCGGCGACGAGGAGAAGGTCCGTCTGGCGCATCTGGTGCTGGACCGCCTGCTGGGCATTCTGGCGCGCGGCGAGAGCATCGACCGCACCCGCATCCGCTACGCCATCGAGCTGGCGTCCGAAGGCAATGCCGACCGGATCGACGAGATCATGCGCGACGTCATCGCGATCACCTACCGCGGCAAGCAGGTCAAGTGCAAGACGCTGGGCCAACGCAATTATGTGGACGCCATCAAGAACAACACCTGCGTGTTTGCCGTCGGCCCGGCGGGTACCGGCAAGACGTATCTGGCGATCGCCATGGCGGTGGTGGCGCTGAAGAACAAGGACGTCGAGAAGATCATTCTGACCCGTCCGGCGGTGGAAGCGGGCGAGAAGCTGGGCTTCCTGCCGGGCGACCTGCAGCAGAAGGTCGATCCGTATCTGAGACCCCTGTACGACGCGCTGGGCGACATGATGGGCATGGAGGCCTATCAGCGGCTGTTCGAGCGGGGCGCGGTCGAGGTTGCGCCGCTTGCATACATGCGCGGCCGTACGCTCAACGACGCCTTTATCATTCTGGACGAGGCGCAGAACACCACCTCCGAGCAGATGAAGATGTTCCTCACCCGAATGGGCATGAATTCGAAGATGATCATCACCGGCGACGTGACGCAGATTGACCTGCCGGGCGGCAAGCGGAGCGGCCTGATCGAGGCGCTGGAGGTGCTCAAGGGCGTTCCGGATATCGGCATGGCGACGCTGTCCCATAAGGACGTCGTCCGTCACGAGCTGGTTCAGGCCATCGTCAAGGCATATGAAAAGCACGACAAGCAGGCCGAGCGGAGAAGGCCTATAGGAGGATGACAGAGAAGATGAGCACACTGAAGAGAGTGAGGGCGCGTTTCGGCCCGATGCTGAGCAGCCTTTTAATCGGCTTTGCGACCTATATCGCGCTGTTCGGCATGCTGGTCGCGGTCATCACGCCGGATCAGTATGACCTGCGCGTCGGTCAGGTTTCGCCCATCACCATTACGGCCAGCCGTGACGTCGAGGATACGCTGGCGACGCAGCAGCTGAAGAAAGCGGCCATGGACGCCGTTCAGCCCAGCTATATCACCGACAACGAAGTGCATACCAAGGTGATCGGCAATCTCGAAAATGCGTTTGACCGCATGGACGCTGTGCGCAACTGGTCGATTGATCCGAACGGAGAAATCACCGAGGCGCTCGTCCGTCAGGCGCAGAACACGCTCACCCCGATGAAAATGACCGACGAGAGCATCCGCTGGATGCTGACGGCGGACGCGGGCGAGCTGGGGGAGCTGAGAAGCACTTCCGTTGATCTGGTGGATCTGCTGCTGACCGACAAGCTGGCCGAGGGCCGCGAGGAAGAGGCCATCAACAAGATCGGCAAGGATCTGCAGGGCCTCAATTTCAATGATGATGCAGTCGCCATGGTCAAGCAGATGCTCAAGGCTTATCTGGAGCCCAATCTGCTGGTCGACGCGGAAGCCTTTGAGATGAAGAAGACCGACGCGGCCGCTGCGGTTGAACCCGTGATCTACATCAAGGGCCGCAACATCGTCCGCTCGGGCGAAATTGTCACCAAGGCGCAGATTACCATGCTCGAGAGCCTCGGCATGCTCAAGAGCAAGACCTCTCTGGATATACTGATGCTGGCGGGCGTCGGCCTGCTGCTGGCGCTTCTGATGATGGTCATCATCATCTACCTGAGTATTTTCCAGAAGGAGCTGCTCGGCGACGCGCGCAAGGTGGGCCTGCTGGGCACGATTTTCCTGATCACGATCGGCCTGTGCATCCTGTGCCAGGAGATCAACGTATATCTCATGCCGGTCACGCTGGGCGTTATGCTGACGGCGGTGCTGCTGAAGAACCGGCTGGCCCTGATCGTCAATATCGCGCTGTCGGTCATGTGCGGCCTGGCGGCCAGCGGCGCAAACGGCGTATTCACCGCGTCCATGTTCTCCGTCATGCTGACCTCGATCATCTCCGGCGCGCTGTGCGTCGCGATCATGCGCAAGCGTCAGCAGAGAGCTGCGGTGCTTCTGGCGGGCATGGCGGTTGCGGCCAGCAACATTGCGACCGTTTTCGCCGTCAACCTGATCAGCTCGAGCACCGGTCTGATGACCGACTACACCTGGATGGCGTGGGCGGCGGGCAGCGGATTGCTGGCGGCGGTTCTGTGCATCGGTCTTCAGCCGGCGCTTGAATGGATGTTCAACATGGTCACCCCGGCCAAGCTGCTGGAGCTGTCAAATCCCAATCAGCCGCTGATCCGGCGCCTGATTCTGGAAGCGTCCGGCACCTATCATCATTCGATCATCGTCGCCAACCTCTCCGAGGCGGCGGCGGACAGCATCGGCGCGAACGGCCTGCTGGCCCGCGTCGGCGCGTATTACCACGACGTCGGCAAGCTCAAGCGGCCGATGTACTTCAAGGAGAATCAGCTGGGCGACAACCCGCACGACCGCACCGACCCGATGGTCTCCGCCGCCATTCTGACGGCCCATCCGAAGGACGGCGTTGCGCTTGCGCAGAAGAGCCGCATGCCCAAGCCGATTCTGGAGATCATCGAGCAGCATCACGGCGATACGCCCGTTATCTATTTCTACGACCGCTGCATCAAGCAGAACGGCATTGAGAACGTCAACATCGAGGACTTCCGCTATCCGGGTCCGCGCCCGCAGACGCGGGAAGCGGCCATCGTCATGCTGGCGGATACCGTTGAGGCGGCGGCGCGCGCCATGCCCGATCCGAACATGGAGAAGATGGATCAGCTGATCCGCAAGCTGGTCCGCTCCAAGATGGACGACGGACAGCTGGACGACAGCCCGCTGACCATGAAGGATCTGGACCGCATCTGCAAGGCGTTCCTGACCGTACTGACCGGCGTGTTCCATCAGAGAGTGGAATATCCGAAGGTAGAGATTCCGCATAAGGGCGGCATGGCTGAGACGACTGCGAAGCCCGCTGAGGCCCAGAAGGCCGGCGAAGCCCCTGCAAAGGAAGCGGAGACCGAGGCTCCGAAGGAAACCGCCGCGGAACCTGCTGCCCCGGAGCAGGCTGACGAAGCGGCTCCTCAGGAAGAAGCTGTCCCGGAAGCGGCCGTTTCGGAAGATCAGAAGAACGAGGCCGGCGAGGAACCGGCGGAGGAAGAGCATGGTGCTTGATATTGAGAGGCTGGTCGATTCGGTGCCGGAGGGAGCGGAGGCGCTGATGCAGAAGGTGGCCGAAACCGCCTGCCTGAAAGAGGGCGTCGAGCGCGTCATGGCGTATGTCCGCATCGTGGACGACGAACAGATTCACGTGCTCAACCGCGAAACGCGCGGCGTGGACCGGCCGACGGATGTGTTGTCCTATCCGTCCGTGAATTATAAGAGCGGAACGGCCCGCGACAATGCAGCCCGCATCCGCCGGGAATACGACCCGGAGACCGGGCGCTCGTTCATCGGCGATATCGTGATTTCGATTGACCGGGCGCGCGCGCAGGCGAGGGAATATGGCCACAGCCTGTCCCGAGAGCTGGGATATCTGACGGCGCACGCGATGCTTCATCTGTTCGGCTACGATCACATGACCGACGAGGACAAGCCCGTCATGCGGGCGATGGAGGAAAAGATCATGAACGAAGTCGGCCTGCAGAGAGAGGATCATATGATTTCGGACGAGCAGCTGGTTGAGATGGCCACCGAAGCCATGGAGAAGGCCTATGCGCCGTATTCGAATTACAGGGTGGGCGCGTGTCTCTTGAGCGAGGACGGCCGCACCTTCACCGGCTGCAACATTGAAAACGCTTCCTACGGCGCGACCATCTGCGCCGAGCGCGCCGCCGTATGCAAGGCGGTTTCCGAGGGAGCAAGGCGCTTTACGGCGATCGCCGTGGTAGGCTCGGGCTCGTATGCCTGGCCGTGCGGCGTCTGCCGGCAGGTGCTCAACGAGTTTTCTGATCACATGAGGGTGATCGCCGGTCATGCCGGACACGGCTATGAGGCGATGGCGCTTTCCGACCTGCTCCCCAAGGGCTTCGGGCCGGAGAGTTTATAAAAGAGAAGAGCAGAGGATGCTCGGAGAAGTTTGAATACGTCCGGGGTGCGACTCCCCGGGGATGATATGGAGGATATAAGAAAATGGCAGAGAAGAAGTTCCGTTCGGGTTTTGTAGCGATCATCGGCCGTCCCAATGTTGGCAAGTCCAGTATTATGAACAAGCTGGTTGGCGAAAAGGTCGCCATCGTTTCCAACAAGCCGCAGACCACCCGCACCAAGATCATGGGCGTTGTCAACGGCGAGGACTGGCAGATTGTTTTCCTGGATACACCCGGTCTTCACAAGCCGCGCACCAAGCTGGGCGAATACATGATGAAGCAGGCCAGCGAAGCCCGCGAGGGCGTTGACGCGGTGCTGTGCGTGGTAGACGGCCAGCACATCGGCCCGGGCGACCGCGCGGTCATGGAAGACGTTGCACGGATGAACTGCCCGAAGTTCCTTGCCGTCAATAAGGTGGACGTCACGACGCCCGAGGGTCTGATGCCGCAGCTTCAGCAGCTGGCGACCATCGGCTTCGACGAGATCGTGGCCGTTTCCGCGCTGCGCGGCGACAATATGGACAAGCTGAAGGACCTGCTCTCCGGCGCGATGCCCGAGGGTCCGAAGTATTTCCCGGACGACATGATCACCGACCAGCCCGAGCGTCTGATCTGCGCGGAAATCATCCGCGAAAAGGCGCTTCTGAACCTGCGCGAGGAAATCCCGCACGGCGTCGGCGTGGAGATGCTGGCCATCACCAAGCTCTCCGACAAGCTGACCGAGATTCATGCCAACGTATACTGCGAACGCGCGTCCCACAAGTCGATCATCATCGGCAAGCAGGGCGCCATGCTGCAGCGCATCGGCTCTCAGGCGCGCTATGACATCGAGCGCCTGCTGGATACCAAGGTGCTGCTGAAGCTGTGGGTCAAGGTGCGCGAGGACTGGCGCAACCGCACGGGCGATCTGCGCGCGCAGGGCTACGAGGACTAAAGCATGCAGTTTGTAACGGACGCCATCGTCCTGAGAAGGACGGATTATCGCGATTATGACCGGATGGTGACTCTCTTTTCGCCCGAACACGGCCGCATCGACGCGGTGGCGCGGGGCTGCAGAAGGCCGAAGTCTGCGCTGATGAACGCCTCGGAGGTGTTCTGCGCCGGTCAGTTTTCGCTGCATGAAGCAGGCGGACGATATTCAATTACACAGTGCGAGATCAAGGACAGCTTCTATGATCTTCGCTTTGATTACGACCGGCTGATACACGGTATGTATTATCTCAGCCTGGCCGACATGGCGGCGCTCCCTGGACAGGGTGCGCCGGATGTATTTATGCTGCTGCTCAAGGCGCTGGCGCATCTGTGCTATTCGGAGCTGCCGGCGGAAATGCTGACCGCCTCCTTTGAAATGCGCTATATGCCGATGATGGGCTTCATGCCCTCGATGGACCGCTGCGTGGTCTGCGGATCTCCTGTGGACGGAGCGGCCCGGTTCGACGAGGAGCTGGGCGGCGTGGTCTGCGACCGCTGTCCGTCCGACGCGCCGCGCATCTCTCAGGGCGCGCGGAGGATCATCTACAAAGCGCCGCGGACCGACTATTCGGTCGTTCCGAAGCTGGACGGTCATCCGGACTGGCCCGAGGCGGCCAGACTGTACCGCCCCTTTGTCGAGCGGCGGATTGAGCGCAGATTCCGGCAGATTGTACCGGATCTGCCATAAAAAGGCTCTTCGGAGGAAACGAATGACGGATATGATGGAAATCTACAGCCGCGAACGCAGCAGGCTTGAAACGGAACTGGTTCTGGCCAAGGACGTCAAAGCAGTGACCGACTGCGTGTGCGCGTCGCTGGAGCGGATGCGGCTTCAGTATTGCTCGTCGATTCAGGACCGGCGGCGCTGGGCCGAGGCGGACAGGCTGTTCGAGGTGTCGCGCCAGTCGGTCAAGTGCATGCTGTCGGTGACCGGCGCGGGCATCAACGTGATTAAGGACGAGCAGAACATTAAGACGCCCGCCGACCGGATGATCGCCCTGATGCCGGTTGCGGCCATCGTCATCGGCGCGGTGCTGACGGTGTGGCTGGTGGTAAAGGATATGAACGTACCCGCCGCGCTGGCCGTTGCGATGACGGCGATTGCCTGGCTGGAGACGCAGGTGGTCTACCGCCGCAGGATGGCGATTGCGGCGTTCAGCAAGGTGGATCAGCATGAGCTGCTCAGGATGCTGGACCGGCTGATGGAATCGATGGACTATGCGCTTGAAATGAGTGCGCAGGAAGAAAAACCTGCGCTTCAATCCCATGAACAGCCCGCCCTGACCGGCGACGTGTTGAGCCCGGTTCAGATGCTGCTGGAGGCAGCGAATACGCGCGACGGCGAGTACGCGCTCAAGGCTGTGCCCGCGCTGACCGCGGCGCTGATGGGACAGGGCATCGAGGTTGTGAAGTATTCTGAGGAAAATGAGGAATACTTCGATATGTATCCCGGCACGGAAGCGGGCATAACCATCCGGCCTGCGCTTGTGAAGGACGGCAAGGTAATTGCGCGCGGACAGGCGACGGAGGAAATGGAGTAAGTATCCGGAGAGCGGGCGTGGGGAGGTGCAGTGATGAAGAAGCTGCTTACTGCAGTTCGTAAGGATGATTTTGAAACGCTGAAGACCGTTCTTGAAAAGAAGCCTGCGCTTCTTCAATGTGTGGCGACGCCGCCGCCTAAGAAGGACGCCGGACAGTCATTGCTTCAGGTGGCGCTCAAGTGTGAGCGCTTCAGAATCGCGGAATATCTGCTTGATATGGGCGCGGATGTCAATTTCATGGAAGCCGATGACTGCGGAAATGAATGGCGGATGCCGGTGATTCAGGACGCGGTCAATGCGGCAATTATGAAGAGCCGATGGAATGTCAATAATGAACTGATGGGTTTTAAGGTGTTCAGCACGGAGCAGGAGGCCGACCGGGCGTATGCGGTGCTTGAGCGGATGCTTGAGATGGGCGCTGATCTTAACAAGCCCGATTCCTTCGGAAATACGGGGATCTGGCGGGCCTGCACTCAGGCACAGCAGATTCTGCCCCATGCGGACAGGATAACGGGAGAATTGAGTCAGGATCGGATTTATACAAAGGAACTGGAAGCCGATCTGAGCAGAATTTTCCGACTGCTGGTTTGGCATGGCGCGGATTTGATGTATATCAGGCCGGGAATTGAACAGACGGCGTATGATTTTTTTGATCATCCGCTAATCCGGGAACTCTTAACGGTAGAACAGAGAGCGCAATGAGCGGGATGAACTATATGGATGTAAATCTTCGGCTTCATCTCCGGACGGCCTTCGGGCTGACAATACTACAGAGCTTTGGAGCGTGAAATGAGCGAACGAAAGCAATATACGGATTATTTTGGCTTCGATCTGGGCGACGGCGAGAGCGCGGTCGGGTGGATGCGGCCCGGGCGGAGAACCGAGCCGCAGATGATCGAGCTGTGGGGCAGAAAGAGCACGCTGACGGCGATCGGAGAGCATCCGAAAAAGGGCGTTCTGATCGGCGAGGAGGCCTGCCGCGCGTCCGGGCTGAACAGCCTGAGCGTGCGCTTCAAGAGCCGGTATCTGACGGAAACAGAGGAATCTGGCAGGCTGATCGAGCAGTTTGCGCGCGCCGTCCTTGACCGGCTGAAGGCGGACGGGCGTCTTGACAGCGTGGAAACCGCCTGCTTTTTCGTCGGCTGTCCGTCCGGATGGAGCAAGCCGGTGCGCGACGCCTACCGCGAGCATTTTGTGGCGGCGGGCATGGTCAACTGCGAAATCGTCAGCGAATCGCGCGCGGCGTTTATGTTTGCGCGGGAATCGGGCGAACTTCGGGTATCTGACGATCTTCTGACCCGGCCCACGCTGATCATCGACGCGGGCTCTTCCACGACCGACTTCACCTTCGTCGCCGACCTCAACGAAAAGAGCCTCAAAGCCAGCGACTTTGGCGAGGTAACGCTGGGCGGCGGCCTCATTGACCGGCTGGTGCTGGAGAAAAACGTAAAGCGCCACCCCGAGGCCGGAGTGATCGCCGAAATTCTGGACCGACATCCGGCCTATGCGGCCCGGTGCGAATATGAAGCGCGGCGGGTCAAGGAAATGTATTTCACATGGCAGGGCCGGGAAAGCGGCATGCCGTGCGAATCAGCGCTTAAGATGTATGTCGGCAGCACGCCCGTGACGCTTGACATCAGCCTGACCGATGAAGATATGAAGGAAATCCTCGCTCAGCCGCTGAATGAATTGAGCGGCAGGAGCTTTGAGGGCGCATACCGAGAGGCGCTGGTCCGGGCGAAAGCAGAGCTTCAGGACACGCTGCCTGAGAGCATACTCCTGACCGGCGGCGCGTCCCGAATGCCCCTGATCGAACGGATCTGCCGGGAAATCTTCCCCGATGCGCAGGTTCTGCGCGGCCTTGAGCCCGAGTATGCCATTGCGCGCGGCCTGTGCCATGCGCTGAGGATTGATCAGCGGATTCAGGGCTTTTCCGAAGCGGTTCACGAGCTGATCGAGTCCGACGATATGGAAAACCTGGTCATGTACCGGATGGGCGAGCTGTACGACGCGGTTTCCGGCCCAATGACGAATGTGCTGCTCGACGAAATCGCGCCCGAGGTATTCCGGCTCTGGCGCGCGGGCGGGATCAGGACGATCAACGACATCTCGGATGAGATTGCGCGGCGCGGAAGAAGCCGACTGGAGAGCGACGAAATCCGGGAGCTGCTGCGCCCCGCTGTGAGCGACTGGGTGGACGCGCTGCGTCCGAACATCGAGCGCATGACCGACCCGATCTGCGATGAGTTCGACCTGCCGAGAACCTCTCTGAGGCTGCCCGTAAAGCTGGCTATTCAGCCGGCGCAGCTGAAGATCTCGCCGGGTCAGCTGATCCGAATTGATGAGCTGAAAGCGGTTGTGGACATGGTCGTCGCGGCCATCATTGCGTGCATTCTGGGCGGAGGCGGCATGGCCCTTCTGGCGGGCGGTCTGCCCGGCCTGATTGTGGGCTTCATCGTAGGCATACTGGCCGGTGTGGTCGGAACGGAAGCGGCCGAGCGGATGATGAAAAAGGCCGAGCTGCCCTCGGGCATGAGAAGGCTGTTTTCCGAGCGGATGTTTATGAAGAGCCTCGACCGGCGCAGGGATCAGATCAGGGCGGGTGTATGCGCGCAGCTGAGAAAGGACCTTGAGCCGCCGACCGAGCCGGTGGAGAATACGGTAAAGACCATTGCGGAATCGATTGAACGGCAGCTGGACGCCATGATGAAGCGTGCAGCGCTGCTGATTCATTGAGCATAGAAAAAATACTGGATGGGAGTGTATGGGAATGAAGCGCAGAATCGGTATACTGACCAGCGGCGGAGACTGTCCGGGCCTGAACGCGGCCATTCGAGGCGTCGCGAAGGCGGCGTACGAGATGTTCGATGATCTGGAGATCGTCGGCATTGCAGACGGCTATGCCGGCTTGATTGACGGCGAATACGAGGAAATGAAGCAGAGCGACTTTTCCGGTATCCTGACTCGCGGCGGCACCATCCTCGGCACTTCCCGCCGCCCGTTCCGCGATATGCGCGTCATCGGCGACGACAAGCTGGACAAGGTCAAGGCGATGAAGGAAAACTACAAGAAGATGAAGCTGGACTGCCTCATTACCCTCGGCGGCAACGGCACGCACAAGACGGCCAACCTGCTGAGCGAAGAGGGCTTGAACGTCATCGGCCTGCCGAAGACGATCGACAACGATATCTGGGGCACGGACGTCACCTTCGGCTTCCATACCGCCGTTGACATCGCAACCGACGTCATTGACCGCATTCACACCACCGCCGACAGCCACGGCCGCGTCATGGTTATTGAAATCATGGGCAACAAGGCCGGCTGGCTGACGCTGTATTCGGGCCTCGCGGGCGGCGCGGATATCATTCTGCTGCCTGAGATTCCCTATTCGATGGACAGCGTCGTGGATGCGGTGAAGGGACGCATGAAGAGCGGCAAGAGCTTTTCCATCATCGCCGTCGCCGAGGGCGCGATGAGCAAGGACGAGGCCGGCATGAAGAAGAAGGAGCGCGCCGCGCTGATTGCGGAGAATCCGTACAAGACGGTTGCGCACCGCGTTGCCGAGCAGATTCAGAAGAAGTCGGGCCTTGAGACCCGCGCCGTTGTTCCGGGCCATCTGCAGAGAGGCGGCAGCCCCTCCGCATACGACCGCGCGCTGTCTACCCGCTTCGGCGTACACGCTGCCGAGCTGCTGCGCGCCGGCATCTACGGCGTAACCGTCGCCATGATGGGCGATCAGGTAGTACACAACCCGCTCAATGAGGTCGCGGGCCTGACCAAGTTCGTTCCGCAGCATCATCAGATGGTCGTAACCGCCCGCCGCGTCGGCATCCGCTTCGGCGACGAAAAGTGACCGGGCAGTGCCCGGACCCATAGCCTGCCGGGCAGCTGAAACCGACGCAGCCGGCAAAGACCGGCCGTCCGCGTCGGCGTTGGTGCAAGGCGGGGGCTTTCAGCGGTCACGGTATACGAAACGAACAGCATGCAAACCGACCCGGACGAAAAAGATCGGTCGTCCGGGTCTTCGTATGTATGGAGCGCCTCCGTTTGCCGCGCAGGAACATAACCCGCGTGAGCGTGCGGGGAGTGCAGAGGGACTCAGTCCCTTTGCCCGCCGGAGGCACGTAACCCCGAACTCGCATGTCGCCCCGACTCCCTCCGTCACGGCTTCGCCGCGCCACCTCCCTCATGGAGGGAGGCTTAGTCCGACGCAGCCCCGCCGTTTCTCCTTCCGCCGCCCCGACTCAGAGAAAACAATGGGAACGCACGGAACGAATTTCCGCTCAGAATACATGGGAGCGATGGAAGGGGCGGCGCAGTAACTGTGCGTCGCTGCAAAGCAGCGCCCGGCGAAGGAGACCTTCTGAGATTTATTTCCGATAAATCGTCAGAAGTCTCCGCACGACGGGGAGCACACACAGACGATTGCGCATTGCTTCGGCGATTTCATCAAACCGTCCCTATCATCCGTTTTTTCACGGAAGCCTGTGAGCTGACCGCTCCTTGTCTGCCCCCATAAGGGTGCGGCGCGTTAAGCGGATATACCAGCGGCATATTTACAGCCAAAGCGATCGGGATAGGCAGTCCCATACCGGGTTTGCGCTTCTCGAACAGAGCTCAAACTCCGTTTTCTGACAAAATAACAGCACCTTTGCGATGGGGAGACCTCATCAGTCACCTTTCACCGCCCGTCACACCTCCGGTGCGCCGGGTACGCTCGGCAAATCTTCGATTTGCACTCGCTGGTCTGCTTCGCGGACATCAGGCGCCAGCTTCCACTCAAGGGGAAGCCTATGGCGGCGACCGGCCTATCATCCCGCCTCTTCGTCTTCTTCGCCTCTTCTCCGGCTTGACAGACATTCATTCCGGGCGATATAATGGGAATATCGATTCACCATGAAAGGAATGTAATGCACTATGTCCAAATCCAAGGTATATTTCACCGATTTCCGGACGGTCGCATACGGCGACGGCCTGCCCAGAAAGCTCCAGAAGCTGATCAAAAAGGCGGGCATCGAAGAGATCGATTTTGAAAACAAGTTCGTCGCCATCAAGCTGCATTTCGGCGAGCTGGGCAACATCAGCTATCTGCGCCCGAACTATGCGCGCGCGGTGGTGGACGTCGTCAAGGCGCTGGGCGGCAAGCCCTTCCTGACCGACTGCAACACCCTCTATCCCGGCAGCCGCAAAAATGCGCTGGAGCATATGGAGTGCGCGTGGCAGAACGGATTCACGCCGCTGACCGTGGGCTGTCCGATCATCATCGCGGACGGACTGAAGGGCACGGACGACGTCGAAGTGCCGGTCGAGGGCGGCGAGTACATCGAAAAGGCGAAGATCGGCCGCGCGATCATGGACGCGGACATCTTCATCAGCCTGACCCACTTCAAGGGCCATGAGACCACCGGCTTCGGCGGCACCATCAAGAATATCGGCATGGGCTGCGGCTCCCGCGCAGGCAAGAAGGATCAGCATAACAACGGCCAGCCCGATATCGACGCGGATCTGTGCCGCGGCTGTCGTAAGTGCGCAAAGGAATGCGCCAATAACGGCCTGATCTTTGATGAGGCAGCGAAGAAGATGACCGTGAATAAGGCCGGCTGCGTGGGCTGCGGCCGCTGCATCGGCGCATGTAACTTCGATGCGATTGCCTTCCGCTCTGACGCCGCGACGGAGGACCTCAA
>JAFQQU010000034.1 GCA_017410445.1 Clostridia bacterium
GGTCGTGCCTTACAGCACGCCGCCCTTCTTCAGCAGGCCGCGGGTGGTATCGGTGGGCTGGGCGCCAACGCTCAGCCAGTACTTAGCGCGCTCTTCATTGATCTTCAGCTGAGCCGGCTCGGTAACGGGGTTGTAGTAACCCAGCTCTTCGATGGCGCGGCCGTCACGGGCGTTGCGGCTGTCGGTAACAACGATGCGGTAGAAGGGCTCCTTCTTCATGCCCATTCTCTTCAGACGAATCTTAACCATGTTTGTTTTCCTCCCTGATATCCTTGTTGGATGTGGTGTATGAATAAAGAATTTGCATTCTTAATTCTTAAATTACTTGAAGCCCTTGAAGGGCATGCGCATGCGGCCTCGCTTGCCGCCGCCCATCATCTGTTTCATCATCTGACGGGCCTGCTCATACTGCTTGAGCAGCAGGTTGACTTCCTGAACGGTGGTTCCGCTGCCGGCTGCGATGCGGCGGCGGCGGCTGGCATTCAGAATGTCGGGATTGCGGCGCTCCATCCGGGTCATGGACTGGATGATCGCGCAGTTCTTTTTCTGCTCCTTCTGAACCTTCGATTCGTCGATTTCGACGCTGGCCAGCTTGCTGCCGATGCCGGGGATCATCTTGAGCATATCGGTGATGGAGCCCATCTTGCTGATCTGCTGCATCTGCTCGAGGTAATCGTCCAGCGTGAAGGTCTGGGTGCGGATTTTATGTTCCAGCTCGGCCGCGGCCTTTTCGTCGATCGTTTCCTGCGCCTTTTCAATGAGGCTCAGTACGTCGCCCATGCCGAGGATTCGGCTGGCCATGCGGTCGGGGTAGAAGGGCTCGATGTCGGTCAGCTTTTCGCCGACGCCGCTGAACTTGATGGGCTTGCCCGTTACGGCCTTTACGGAAATCGCAGCGCCGCCTCGGGTATCGCCGTCCAGCTTGGTCAGAATGACGCCGTCAACGCCAAGGTTCTTGTTGAATGTATCGGCAACGTTTACCGCGTCCTGACCGGTCATGGAGTCGACCACCAGCAGGATTTCCTGCGGCTTTACGGTGTCGCGGACGTTTCTGAGCTCCTGCATCAGGTTCTCGTCGATATGCAGCCGGCCGGCGGTGTCCAGAATGACCGGATCACGGCCGTAATAGCGCGCATGTTCGATCGCCTGCTTGGCGATTTCCACCGGGTCGATCTGGCCCTTTTCGAAGACCTCGACGCCGACCTGCTCGCCGACAACCTGCAGCTGCTTGATCGCAGCAGGGCGGTATACGTCGCAGGCGACCAGAAGCGGCTTCTTGCCCTGCTTCTTGAGCATTCCGCCCAGCTTACCGGCCATGGTCGTCTTACCGGCGCCCTGCAGACCGCACAGCATGTAAATGGTGGGAGCCTGAGGGGAGTAGGTGAGCTTTGCGTTGGTTCCGCCGATCAGCGCGGTCAGCTCTTCATTGACGATTTTGATGACCTGCTGTCCGGGCGTCAGGCTTTCGAGAATATCCTCGCCAACGGCGCGCTCGGTTACCTTCTTAACAAAATCCTTGACCACGGCATAGTTTACGTCAGCCTCAAGAAGCGCCATCCGCACTTCCCGCATTGCGGTCTTGACGTCCTGCTCGGTCAGCTTGCCCTTGCTTCGAAGCTTGTGAAACGCCGCCGACAGTTTTTCGGTCAATCCTTCAAATGCCATGCCACAGTCACCTCTCTATTCCATCAATTCTGTCAAGCGCCGCCCTTGCCTCCGCCAGCGCCTCCGAATCTGTTCCATCTTCCGGAATCCTTCCGAGCGCCTCGCGGCAGATGGCTACTTCGCGGCGGATGCCCATGTATCTGCGGGCGATCCCCAGGGTTTCCTCGTATCGGGTCAGCTGCTTTGATGCGGTTTTGACCGCCTCATGCACGCCCTGACGGCTGATGCCCAGCGCGTCTGCGATCTCCTGCAGCCCCATATCTTCATTCAGATACATCTCAAGCACCTGCCTGCGATGCTCGGTCAGAAGCGGACCGTAGAAATCCATCAGCAGCGACAGCTCAACGCGTTTCTCCACGAGAACCTCCTGTAAAGTCAATCAGCTTGACAACGCTGCTAATTATACCCTCTCCCGTCCTGAGTGTCAAGTGGTTTTTATTGACGGACTGTCTTTTAACAAGAATTCTCCATTGGATGAAGCGGGCGCGGACCGCATAGAATCGGTAGAAAGGCGGAAGGAGCGGATTGTGATGCGGACGAGACTGGTTCGGGTGCGGAGAAGACCGAGAGGACTGATCCGGGCGATGGTTTTTCTGATGATTGCGATGGCGCTGTATGTCCGGGTGTCGCTTCCGATGCTGGCCGGGCTGCGCAGTGAAGGGGAGACGCGCGGGGCGGCAGGGGAGCGCGCGACCCGCGAGACGGCGCTTGCGAAGACCGGGATTTTTCTCGTTTCTTTCGGAGGATACGATTCCGTCAGTCAGGCCAATGTGGAGGCGGCGCGGTATGTGTCCCGGGGCGCGGCTGGATATGTCCTTAAGAAAGAGAAGTATTATGTGATCGGGGCAGGATATGCGGATGAAGCGGACGCAGAGCGGGCGTGCCTGCATCTTTCGGAAAATGAGAGCATAAAATGCGCGGTGATCGGCTTGAACGCGCCGGAGGTGCGCCTGAGAATAACGGCGGGAAGCGGGCAGATCGAGGCGTTTTCCGCGGCGGAGAAGCTGATTTCGGAAAGCGCCGTGCTGCTTGGCCAATTGTCCTTCTCAATTGACAGAGGTGAAACATCCGCAAAGCAGGCGGCGGAAATCGTCAGGACGCAGCTTGTCAGAACAGAAGCGGCGCAGCGGACGCTGACCGACGCGAGCGGAGGAAAAATGCATCCGGTGATCGGGGGATATCTTGAACTGCTGGCGGATATGAACGGCCGGATGAAGGAGATTGGCGGCGTCGCGGATGCGATGGAGCTTTCGAGCAGACTCAAGCATTTTCAGATCGAATTCACCGTTCGGGAGATTGAACTGATGAACGGGCTGTGACGGAAAAAACACTTGCGTGCGGGAGGGATGTGGCATACAATATATTATATGAAAGCACAGGATGAAAGCGGGTGGATGCGCATGACGGTGAGCGGGATTTCCCGGCTGCTGCGGGCAAGGGCATTGACGGACGGGGAGGCGGAGCGCGCGGTTGAGAGCTGCATGGTCTGCGACGTTCTGAGCATGGCGCTGGCAGGCGGGCGGCGGAACATGGCGTGGATTACCGTCAGGAGCAGCATGAACGCGCTGGCGGTCGCCTGCATGACCGGCGCGTCCTGCCTGATTTTTCCGAGGGGCGTTGAACCGGAGCAGGCGGTGACTGACCGGGCTAAAGAGGAGAGAATTGCGATTCTGGCGGCGGACATGAGCGCATTTGAGATTGCGGGTATTTTGTATGCAGCCGGCCTTCGCGGAGAGGTGAAATAGATGCCTGAGCGCACGCATGAGTTTCTGAATCTTTATAAAATGATCGAGGATACGCTGGAGGAGCGCTATACCCGGCAGGGCCGGCGGTATTCAAGCGTAATTATGGAATTCATCAACTCCCCGGAGGGCGACCCCTGGCGGGAGAAGATGGACATGTGCCGGGAAATCAGGAACCTGATGACGCATACGGCGGATATCGCGGGCGAAGCGATTGTTACTCCGGCGGAGGGCGTAGTGGACATCCTGAGAAAAATTCTGGAATATGTGAAAAAGCCGCCGTTGGCCTTTGATTATGCGACGAAGACTGCGCAGCTTCTGAAGGTCTCGCAGATGGACTTCGCCCTTCCGATTATGAAGGCGATGCAGAAGCGCGGTTTTTCGCATGTTCCGGTTATGCAGGGCGACCGGATGACCGGCGTATTCAGTGTGAGCACGATTTTCAGCGATTCGCTCTCGAATGGCGGGCGCATCGACGACAAAACCCGGATCAGGGATTTTTCGCGCTTGCTGCCGATTGAGAATCACACCTTCGAGCAGTTTGCCTTTATCACACCCGAAACCACGCTGCCCGAGGCGCAGGCGGCGTTTGACCGGCGGGAGAAAAAGCGAATGGCCGCGCTGTTTGTATCAAAGGGCGGAACGGCGGAAGGGGCTTTGATGGGAATGATCACGCCGTGGGACGTGCTGAGAAAGAAATGAGGGCGGTTTACCGGTAAGAAGGGGATAAAAGAAAGAAACGGGCGTTTCTTTTCGAAAGTTTCACTTGCATATTTCCTTATCAACATGTACAATGAATGGCGTACGGTGATGGAGAAAGCCTCCGACCGGCCGATTTTCAGAGAGCGGATCCCTGGGCTGCAAGATTCGCATTCGGCTTCGGACGTGCTCCGGCCTCCTGAGTACGCGGAAGAACGCGCATTGCATCGGTCAATGTGAAATTCCGCCGGGCGCTCCCGATACAGGGCAGGCGAGGGCATGGAATATGCATGCCGAAGCAAGGTGGTACCGCGAAGCATTGTCTTCGCCCCTGCGGATATGCGGGGGCGAAGTTTTTTGTTTCCAATACTTCATATATTATTGAAGGAGAGAATACAGCCATGAAAGTCAAGAATCTGATTTCCAAGCGTTACAAGGAAACTCCGGCCGATTGCCAGATTGCCAGCCAGGCGCTGATGATGCGCGGCGGCTACATCAAGCCCGTCGGCAACGGCATCTTCACCCTGTTCCCGGCGACCAAGCGCATCACCTCCAAGATCGAGAAGATCATCCGCGAGGAGATGGATAAGATCGGCGGCCAGGAAGTCATGTTCCCGGTAGCGATGCCTGCCTCCATCTGGCGCGAGTCCGGCCGCTATGACGCCATCGGCAGCGAGCTGCTCAGATTTACCGACCGCTCCGGCGGCGACATGGTTCTGGGCATGACGCATGAGGAAGCGTCCGTTCATTTCGTCCGCGACGTTGCCGATTCCTACACCCAGTATCCCTTCATGATCTATCAGATCCAGACCAAGTTCCGCGACGAGCCCCGCTGCCGCGGCGGTCTGATCCGCGTGCGCGAGTTCACCATGAAGGACGCTTACTCCTTCCATACCTCTCAGGAGGATCTGGAGAGCTACTACATGGAGTGCTACGAGGCCTATAACCGCATTTTCGCCCGCGCCGGCGTTCCCGAGGTTGTTGCGGTTGCGTCCGACAGCGGCATGATGGGCGGCAAGGTTTCTCATGAGTATATGCTGCTCACGCCCGTCGGCGAGGACACCATCGTTCTGTGCCATGACTGCGACTACCGCGCCAACATGGAAGCGGCTCCCTGCATCGTGGAGAACGAGGCTGGCGAAATCGGCGAGCTGACCAAGGTTGACACTCCGGACGTCAAGTCCATCGAGGATCTGGCTGCTTTCCTGAAGATCAGCCCCAAGCAGACCTGCAAGGCGGTTGTCTATCAGGAGAACCTGACCGACAAGTACGTGGTCGCCTTCCTCCGCGGCGATCTGGACGCCAATGAAACCAAGCTGCGCAACCACATCAAGGCCGAGATTCATCCCGCCGAAATCACCGAAGACAGCCCCCTGTGCGCCGGTTTCATCGGCCCCAAGGGCATCAGCAAGGATGTGCGCGTGGTGTTCGACGCCTCCCTCAAGGGCATCAACGCGCTGGTGTGCGGCGCCAACGAAGCCGACGCCCATATGACCGGCCTCAACATCGCCCGCGATATCGGCGAGGTGGAATATGTGGACGTGGCCAAGGCCTA